>NZ_VTYC01000001.1:110171-530136 GCF_013114115.1 Vibrio sp. 070316B
TAAGAAGAAATATGGTGGAGGGAGACGGATTCGAACCATCGAAGGCAGTGCCGGCAGATTTACAGTCTGCTCCCTTTGGCCACTCGGGAACCCCTCCAGGGTGTTTTTCCTAACTCATAATGGATAGGCTAAAGAGATGTTTTTCCCAACGCATCTCTCAAGTGCGGAGCGCATCATAGCAAACACGTTAAACCTGTAAAGGGTTTTTCTTATGGTTTTGTGTTAAATGCTGCCTTTTTGGGCAAAGATGGCGAAAAGTATGCATATTGCTCGTGAAGTGAACATCTGTACTAAGGTTTACGTAGTGATAGGTAACACCTTGAGGTAATTGGCTTTCTGTATTGTGTTCAATGTGTCTAAAGCGTGATGAAACGTAAATGGAATTTAATCTAGATTTACACTTCTTGACGTTACAGCATTCATCAGTTGATAGAATACGGTTAATTTCATTTATAGAGAATAATACCAATCGTAGTAAGTAACTTGTCGTTCTAGCTTATTAAAATGCTCGACAGCAGCGTTAGGATTTTTGATTGTAGGATAACTACTTATCGAAGCTATCCTGTTGAAAAGAGCTGCCTGATTCTCAAGCCATTTTCCTACGCTATTTCTGACCACTTACTCACTGTGATTGATATAAAACTTACTTGCAGACCATAATTATGAAAAATAAATCTGTTTTAACCCTGCTGAGCTTGTCTATTCTTATGGCGTCTCCAGCCGTACTTGCTAAGCGTATGGGCCCTAGCTCTGTCACTGTTGTTACTGAGCAGGTTGATATTCACCAAGTTAGCCAATCTCTTTCTCTCGTTGGGAAGCTAGAAGCTGAGCAATCGGTGATGATCACTTCTGAGGTGGCTGGACGCGTTGACTCTATCAACATTAAAGCTAATCAAGATGTGACTAAAGGCCAGATGTTGGTTCAGTTGGATGACGATAAGGCAAAAGCTGCAGTTGCAGAAGCTCAAGCTTATCTAAAAGACGAGCAACGTAAGCTAGCGGAATTTCAACGCCTAGTTAAACGTAACGCGATCACGCAAACTGAAATTGACGCTCAGAAAACCAATGTAGAGATCGCCAATGCTCGTTTAGCAGCAGCAAATGCCAACCTAAAAGATCTTCACATTAGTGCGCCATTCTCAGGCACAGTCGGCTTTATCGATTTTAGCCGCGGCAAAATGGTGACAGCGGGTACTGAGCTGATGACTCTAGATGACCTTTCAGTCATGCAATTAGACCTTCAGATCCCTGAACGTTATCTTTCTATGCTATCAAAAGGCATGAAAGTGACGGCTCGTACCAGTGCATGGGGAGATACCGAATTTACAGGTTCAGTGGTTGGCATTGATTCTCGTATCAACGCAGAGACATTAAACCTTCGAGTTCGAATTAATTTCGATAACAACAATGATTACCTAAAGCCGGGCATGCTGGTGTCGGCAGCGATGGACTTCCCACCAATTGAAGCACCAATTATTCCTGTTCAAGCTCTAGAGTACTCAGGTACTAAACGTTTTGTTTATGTGGTTGGTGAAGATAACAAAGCGACGCGAACTGAAGTCTTCCTTGGTGCTCGTATCGACAACGAAGTTGTGATTGAAAAGGGTATCGAAATTGGTCAGAAAATAGTGGTGCAGGGCATCGTGAACATGCGTGATGGTGTTCAAGTTCAAGAACTGACCGTGAACCGCCCTGCTGAGTCAGCAACCGAGAAAGCAATACAAGAAGGCGCTAACTAATGTTGTTATCTGACGTTTCAGTAAAGAGACCAGTAGCCGCTGTCGTATTGAGTTTGCTGTTGGTTGTGTTTGGTATCGTTTCGTTCAGTAAGCTTGCTGTTCGTGAGATGCCAGATATTGAAAGCCCGGTAGTATCGATCAGTACTCGTTATGAGGGTGCTTCGGCTACCATCATAGAGAGCCAAATAACCTCCAATCTTGAAGACCAATTATCCGGTATCAGTGGTATTGATGAGATCGAATCCACCACTCGTAACGGTATGTCGCGTATTACGATTACCTTTGAATTGGGTTATGACCTGAATACTGGTGTGAGTGACGTTCGTGACGCCGTTGCTCGTGCGCAGCGCTCGTTGCCTGACGAAGCTGACGACCCAATTGTTTATAAGAACAATGGTAGTGGTGAGGCTTCGGTTTACATTAACCTAAGTTCTACTGAGATGGACCGAACGCAGCTAACCGATTACACCGAACGTGTGTTGATCGACCGCTTTAGTTTGATTTCTGGTGTGAGCTCGGTGGATATCTCAGGTGGCTTGTACAAAGTAATGTACGTCAAGCTGAAACCTGCGCAAATGGCAGGTCGTGGTGTTACCACATCTGACATCACTTCTGCGTTAAACAATGAGAATATCGAAAGCCCAGGTGGTGAAGTACGTAACGATGCGATTGTGATGTCGGTTCGTACCGCTCGTTCTTACACTGAAGCGGAAGATTTTGAATACCTAGTCGTTAAACGCGCTTCTGACAACACGCCTATTTACCTTAAAGATGTCGCTGATGTTTACATTGGCGCAGAGAACGAAAACTCGACCTTTAAGAGTGACGGTGTTGTTAACGTCAGTATGGGTATTGTGCCTCAATCAGATGCAAACCCGCTTGAAGTAGCTGACCTAGTACATAAAGAAGTCGAAGCAATTCAAAAGTTCTTGCCAGATGGCACTCGTTTGGCTGTCGACTATGACTCAACAGTCTTCATCGATCGTTCTATCTCAGAGGTTTACAGCACGCTCTTTATCACGGGCGGCTTGGTTATCCTTGTGCTTTACATCTTTATTGGTCAAGCACGTGCAACACTTATTCCAGCGGTAACCGTACCTGTATCTCTGATCTCGTCGTTTATTGCCGCGTACTACTTCGGTTTCTCTATCAACCTGATTACCTTGATGGCGCTTATCTTGTCGATTGGTTTGGTGGTCGATGATGCGATCGTGGTGGTTGAGAACATTTTCCACCATATTGAACGTGGTGAGTCACCGCTGCTTGCTGCCTATAAAGGTACTCGTGAAGTAGGCTTCGCGGTAATCGCAACAACGCTTGTATTGGTAATGGTATTCCTACCAATCTCGTTCATGGACGGCATGGTAGGTCTGCTGTTTACCGAGTTCTCGGTATTGCTTGCTATGTCGGTGATCTTCTCGTCGCTAGTTGCATTGACGCTAACGCCAGTGCTAGGCAGTAAGATCCTAAAAGCGAACGTGAAACCAAACCGCTTTAATCTGTTTGTTGAACGTGTATTTGGTAAATTAGAGTCTGGATACCGCTCGGTATTACGCCGCGCGTTAAATTGGCGTTGGGCTGCTCCAATCATCATTATCGCATGTTTGGGTGGTAGCTATGGTTTGATGCAACAAGTGCCAGCGCAGCTTACTCCGCAAGAAGACCGTGGTGTTATCTTTGCGTTTGTTCGTGGCGCTGATGCAACCAGTTACAACCGCATGTCTGCCAACATGGACATTGTTGAAGAACGTCTAATGCCATTGCTTGGTCAAGGCTTCTTGAAGTCATTCAGTATTCAATCACCAGCATTCGGCGGTAATGCCGGCGACCAAACAGGTTTCGTCATCATGATCCTAGAAGATTGGAATGAACGTGACGTTACAGCGCAAGAGGCGTTGAACGAAGTTCGTAAATCTTTGAATGGTATTCCCGATGTTCGTGTATTCCCGTTTATGCCTGGCTTTAAAGGCGGATCGAGCGAGCCTGTACAATTCGTTCTAGGTGGTTCGGATTACTCAGAACTGCAGAAGTGGGGTGAAATTCTTAAGCAAGCGGCTGAAGACTCACCAATGATGGAAGGTGCGGATATCGATTACTCTGAGAAAACGCCAGAGCTATTGGTTACTGTAGACAAGCAGCGTGCTGCAGAGCTAGGTGTGAGTGTTTCTGATATCTCAGATACCTTGGAAATCATGCTGGGCGGTCGCAGTGAAACGACCTTTGTTGAACGCGGTGAGGAGTACGACGTTTACCTGCGTGGTGACGAGAACAGCTTTAACAACGCGAACGACCTAAGCCAAATCTACATGCGAACTCAATCTGGTGAGTTGGTGACATTAGATACGCTAACGCATATTGAAGAAGTGGCATCGTCGATCCGCTTATCACACTACAACAAGCAGAAATCGGTAACGATTAAAGCCAACCTTATGGAAGGTTACACACTGGGTGATGCGTTA
This sequence comes from Vibrio sp. 070316B, assembly GCF_013114115.1. Lineage (NCBI taxonomy): Bacteria > Pseudomonadati > Pseudomonadota > Gammaproteobacteria > Vibrionales > Vibrionaceae > Vibrio > Vibrio sp. 070316B. Next base: position 114,370 of record NZ_VTYC01000001.1, read on the forward strand.
GATTTCCTTGATCAGCAAGCGATTGAACAATTACCGGGTGATATCTCAGTGAGCTACTCTGGTGAGTCTAAAGACTTCAAAGAGAACCAATCGAGCATCTTAGTGGTGTTTGCATTAGCGATGTTGGTGGCGTACTTGGTACTGGCGGCGCAGTTCGAGAGCTTCATTAACCCGCTAGTGGTAATGTTCACTGTACCTATGGGTATCTTTGGTGGCTTCTTGGGCTTGGTGCTGATGAGTCAAGGGCTCAACGTGTACAGCCAGATTGGTATGATCATGTTGATCGGTATGGTAACCAAAAACGGTATCTTGATCGTTGAGTTTGCTAACCAACTGCGTGACCGCGGTATTGAGTTTGAAAAGGCGATCATTGATGCTTCAGCTCGACGTTTACGTCCAATCATGATGACGGCATTTACCACACTAGCAGGTGCTATTCCATTGATTACTTCAACGGGCGCAGGCTATGAAAGCCGAGTGGCTGTGGGTACGGTTATCTTTTTCGGTATGGGCTTTGCGACTCTGGTAACTCTGTTCGTAATCCCTGCGATGTACCGACTGATTTCTGGCTCAACACGCTCTCCGGGTCACGTCGAAGCGGTGCTCAACAAAGAGCTAAGCCATGACAACATAGGTAGAACTAGCCACGGTTAATTTAGTGGTATAGATAAGTAATTGATGAAAGCCCGACAACTTACTTGTTGTCGGGCTTTTTTATTTGGTTTTCCGAATGGTGCCAGAAAAGAGTGAGACTCTATTGCTCGCTCAGGTATTGAATGGTTTCCAGCAGTTCTTCCATAGAGCGGTGGCCTCTTAGTTTCACCATATAGCGCCCATTAATAATAAAGCTCGGAATGCTGCTAATCGATGCTTGCTCGGTCTTAGTAATAGCATCTTCCATGAACTTAGCCCATTGCTGTTGTTGATCTTGAGTCATGTCTTTTTGCTTCAAAAGGTTGTGTTCTTTGAAAAAGGCATCGATATCCGTTTCTTGCAGCGGGTTTTTAGTTTGAACCAGCGAGAATAACTCACTCAAAAGTTCATGAGACAGATCAGGCTTTTGAGCCAACACGGTGTAGTAAATACCTGCAGCTTGTAAGGTCGAGTCGTTAAAAATCACGTGAGTACGATGCATTTTCAGTTCGTCAGAGCCTTCTTTACCTTTGAGTAACTCTGTCATCTGCCAACAAGGCATGCAGGTCAATGAAAAGAATTTGTCTACTTGATACTCGGTTGAATAAGGCTTTTCCAAAAGCGTGTATTGTTTTCCCTCTGATGGAGATGCAAAAGCTGTAGCGCTTATAATAAGCGAAACTAAAAGGATAAATACGTTTTGTAATCGTTTCATGGGAATTCCGGTTTATCTATGAATGTTTTGAAAAGCCTGCGTTTGCTCCTAGCGCAGTGCGGGCTTTTTTTGTATAACAATATCTGCTCAATACATTAAAAAATGAAAATTATTAAGGGACACTAAAGTGGCTGAATTTAAATACAAAGATCTTTCTCAAGAAGAACAAGACAAGCTGGATGCAGCAACCTTTCGTCGCCTATTAGCACACTTAGACAACAACAAAGATGTTCAGAATATTGATCTGATGATCTTGGCTGGCTTCTGTCGTAACTGCTTCAGTAAGTGGTACAAAGCCGAAGCTGAACAACAAGGTTTAGACCTTGATATTGATGATGCTCGTGAGCGTGTTTATGGCATGACTTACAATGAGTGGAAACAAAACCACCAACCAAAAGCAACACCAGAGCAACTGGCTGCTTTTGAAGCGAAGCAAAAACCAGAATAGTCTTAGTTTGTCCTTAACCAAAGACATATAAAAAGAGCCCATCAAGGGCTCTTTTTATTTTGGACGCTTGTGTTTTGCTTGGTGCTTAAGCTAATTCACCCGTTTGAGAGAAAGCTTCTAATTTTGCAGCGTAAGGCTGAAGGTCACCAATGTTGTTGTTTACCCACTCGTCATTGAAGTAAGTGTCTAGGTAACGCTCGCCGCTATCACAAAGTAGAGTAACGATAGAGCCTTTCTCTCCACGCGCTTTCATCTCGCTAGCCAGTTGAAGCACACCGTACATGTTGGTACCCGTAGATGCGCCAACCTTACGGCCTAGAATGTCAGACAACCAATGTGTCGTTGCGATGCTTGCTGCGTCTGGGATCTTACGCATTTCGTCAACCACACCTGGAATGAAGCTTGGTTCTGCACGAGGGCGACCAATACCTTCAATTTTGCTGAATGTGCTGCCTTTTACTTCTGTATTGCCTGTCTTGTAATACTCGTGGAAAACTGAGTTTTCAGGGTCAACGACACAAAGCTTAGTTTCATGCTGTTGGTAACGAATGAAACGGCCAATCGTTGCTGAAGTACCACCAGTACCAGGGCTCATTACAACCCAAGTTGGAACCGGATGATCTTCCATCTGCATTTGATTGAAAATCGAGTTTGCGATGTTGTTGTTACCACGCCAGTCGGTTGCGCGCTCAGCGTAAGTAAATTGGTCCATGTAATGGCCATTGAGTTCCGCTGCTAAACGACGAGACTCATCATAGATTTGGTCAGAGCGGTCAACTAGGTGTGCTTGGCCGCCGTAGAATTCAATCTGTTCGATCTTTTTCTTCGCCGTGCATTTTGGCATTACCGCGATAAACGGAAGACCAAGTAGGCGAGCGAAGTAAGCTTCAGATACTGCCGTGCTGCCAGACGACGATTCAATGATCGTGGTTTCTGGGCCAACCCAACCATTACAGATAGCGTATAAGAACAGAGAACGCGCCAAACGGTGCTTCAAAGAGCCTGTTGGGTGTGTACTTTCATCTTTAAGGTAGATATCAATGCCTTCAATGCTTGGAAGGTCTAGTTTGATAAGGTGCGTATCCGCAGAGCGTTGGTAGTCCGCTTCAATTTTACGAATCGCGTTGTTAATCCATTGATGGTCAGTGCACATAAGCGTTCTCCTGATCGAGTGTAGGAATTTTTTGTAATTGGTATGGTTTTAATTTAGCTAGATCTGGAGAGAAAAACTTTGCCATATTTGCTTTATTTTGACTAAAATGTAGAAAATTATTCTATTTAAAAGCGATTTGGTGAAAGTGTGATAGATGCCGTAGATAAAAAAATATTAGCGTTATTACAAGAAGACAGCACCCTGTCATTGAACGATATTTCTGAAGCCGTCAACCTCACCACAACGCCTTGCTGGAAACGCTTAAAGCGTCTGGAAGAGAATGGCATCATTGAAAAAAGAGTGGCGCTGCTGAACCCAGAAAAGTTAGATCTTTCTTTTACCGCATTCGTATTGGTGAAGACCAGCGATCACTCTCATGAGTGGTATGGTCGTTTTGTGAATACTGTGTCGGAATTCCCAGAAGTCATGGAATTCTATCGTATGGCTGGCGAGTACGATTATATGATGAAGGTGCAGGTTAAAGACATGAAGTGCTTTGATGAGTTCTATAAGCGCTTGGTTAACAGTGTCGATGGTATATCAAACGTTACTTCTACGTTTGCGATGGAACCATTAAAGTACACCACCGCGCTACCGCTATAACCTTGTTCAAAATTGTGTTTCGAGTTTAGATATCGCCTCTGCGATGAAGAAAAGGATTATTCATGCTTGCAAAAGTTTCTACTGCTATTCAGCTCGTGTTAGCTATCGCTATTTTTTACCTTGGCTACACCATCTATTCATTCACCAATAAAGTCGGTGAAATTGTCGATACCTATCCTCAGGTTATTGAGGACCTTTCTGTGCTCACTAAAGAGCTAAAAGTTGAAGAGTTTCTGATACTGGCGGAGCACGTCGACGAGTTGGCGCCACAGATGCTAAATACCGTTGAAGATGTAAGAAAGACGGTAGAGAAGGTGAACAAAACGGTCGCATCAGTCGACAGTAAAATTCCAGCTATATTAGACGAAGTGAAAAATGTTCGCGTTGAAGTCGAGCAGGTGAGAACCGATGTGATTCCGCCAACGCTGACCGAACTCAAGCGCTACCGTGTTGATGTGATGCCACCAATGCTGGCTGAAAGTAAGTCTTACCGCGAACAAACGATACCTGTGGTGATTGCCGAATCTGAAATGCTCAGAGCTGAAGTTCCTGGCATTTTAGCGCAGGCTAATTTGTTAGCCGATAAGAGTAAGGAGTTGGCTCAGGGCGCAGCTGAAGGTGCAGTAAAAGGAGTGGTGTTATCGCCATTTAATCTGCTGAGAGATGCGGGAGACGGCATTAAAACACGAGTACAAGGTGAGTTTGAGCCAGTAGAGCAGGGAAACTAGCGTTTAGTTCCTTTGGTTACTGAGTTGATATGGTGATTAGAAAGAGAAGAGGCTAGGTATGACACCTAGCCTCTTTTTGTTTGGATCTAGCTTGTTTACGCAACTTAGAAATAATTCTTCGCTACTTAGTAAAGCGCATCACACCTTCTTGAACTGCTGTCGCGACTAGGTCACCTTTCTGGTTATAAATCTCACCGCGCACTAGGCCGCGAGTGTTCGCCGCCGTTGGGCTTTCAATCGCGTAAAGTAACCATTCATCCATTTTGAATGGGCGGTGGAACCAGATCGAGTGGTCAATCGTCGCCACTTGGAAGTTTGGCGTCATGATAGAAACTTCATGAGGATGAAGTGCCGTGACTAAGAACCCCCAATCTGATGCGTAAGCAAGCAGGTATTGGTGAATTAAGTGGTTGTCTGGCATCGCGCCATTTGCTCTTACCCAAAGGTACTGTTTCGCATCCGCTTTCTTTGGTTTTAGTGGGTTAACCACCGTTACGGGGCGCATCTCAATGGGCTTTTCGCCGCAGAAGGTCTTGCGCAGCTTTTCTGGGAGGAACTCCGCAATATGGCTCGCAAGCTCCGTTTCAGAGGCAAAGTTTTCCGGGCCTGGAATATCAGGCATCGGGTTTTGGTGTTCAAAGCCCGGTGCGTCACCATGATAAGAAGCCGTCAGGTAGAAAATAGGGCGGCCATTTTGAATCGCTTTCACACGGCGGGTACTGAAGCTGCGTCCATCTCTGAGATTTTCCACATCGTAAATAATCGGCTTTTCAGGGTCGCCAGGGAATAGAAAATAACTGTGGAACGAGTGAACACTACGGTCCTCTTCAACGGTATAACGAGCAGCTGAAAGTGCTTGCCCTAAGACCTGACCGCCATAAACTTGTGGAAGGCCGAGGTTTTCACTTTGCCCACGGAATAAACCTTCTTCCAGCTTCTCTAGCTGAAGTAAACTTAGTAATTCTTTTAAAGGTTGACTCATCGCCAGCATTCCTCTTCGTAAAATGAGTGTCAGATTATGGTGTTAATCATTTAGCTTAGTCAGATATCTGTCAATAAATCATAGGGTTTCAAGACAGAATATGAAAGCTCTCTTATAATTAGTCCGTAGATTTGCCGAGTCCGGCAAACATGTTGAGAGAAATTGAATATGAAAAAGGCTCTAATTCTTCTAACGTCTTTAGTATCGTTTGGCCTGTTAGTCGGTTGCCAAACAACATCAGAAACGAACGCTTCTCAGGAAGTGGTTGCAGAGAATACTCAAGTGATTTCAGGAACAGTTAGCTACCGCGAAAGAATTGCATTACCAGAGAGTGCATTGGTTACTGTAACGCTAGAAGATATTTCACTAGCAGATGCTCCATCAACGGTTATCGCGACTCAAGAGTTCACAACCGATGGTAAGCAAGTGCCGTTTGCGTTCGAGTTAAGCTACGACGACAACAAGATTCAGCCTAACCACCGTTACAACATGCGTGCAACTATCCATGTTGACGGCAAACTACGTTTCACAACAGATACCATCAAGTCTGTGATTACAGATGTAGAAAACACACAGCACGCTGACCTGCGCTTGGTCGGTGTTCGCTAATTAGAAATGGATGCTACTGTTAAGGCATCTTGATTGGCTTAATCTAGCCAGTTGAATCGGCGATGATGGCAGCTTTAGGGCTGCCATTTGTATATTCTGAGTTTGACCTTTCCTGTGTCACTCACTTCAATCCCTTCTTCCACCAAATGCTTCTTTTGGCGATCAAACGAATCACCTTTCAAAGAGATTTCGCCTTTGCTGTTGATCACTCGATACCAAGGGAGTTTGCTGCCTTCAGGTAGATTACCCAATGCCTTTCCCACATGGCGCGCATAGCCCGGAAAACCTGAGAAACGTGCTATGTCTCCATAAGTTGTTACTTTTCCATATGGAATTTGGTGAATCACAGCAAAGATTTGGGCTAAAAATTGGTCCATACTAAATGTTCCTAGTTCATGAATACCACGGATCGGTAGAAGGAGAGAGCTATGGTCTTTTCAACGTTTCAATTTCTAATTACAACATTATTAGCCGTTGTTTGTGCGAGAGCAATCAGTTTAAGTGAGGGAGATATCCCAGTACTGGCGATGGTGATTCCTGCGTTATGGATCTTACCGCAGGGTGGTATCGCAGGTTTAGCTTTACTTGCTGCCATGACGACTTATGGTTTAACCCTTCCTCTACAGCCAATCACGCTCTCTGTTAGCGCGTGGGTGTTGTTCCCACTGTTAATGGTGGTTTTCTCAAGACGCAGTAGTTTGTCGGTAGTGATTATTTCGGGTTTGATCGTGACTACTTTGCAAGTCGGGATTATGGTCACGCAATCAGCAGGTAAACTTGATGGCACGCCATGGATTACGGTCTTGCAGACCTTGTCTATTATGGTTATTTGGTGGGCTGCTAATCATCTTAAGCCCGCGAGTCGACACAGCTGGTGGTCATTAGGGTTAATCTTGCCCCTTTGGATTGCCGATTTACCTTATGCAGCGCTTGTGGCCTTGTGTGTGACGGGCATTATGGCGTCAATGGAAGCGATGACCAAGCTGAAAACCTTCCGCTGGAACAAGTTATTGTGTTGGACGCTACCAACTGCAGGCTTCGCAGCACTGGTTATTACACCGAGCATTGAAGTACCAAGTCCTGTATTTGTCGTTTGGCTATGCTTGTTAGGAACGGCATGGATGACGGACTACATCATTCGCACGGAAGATAACGAAGACATCGATATCTAGTGTCTGCTCAATCTAGATGATGTTGTACGAGAACTTCAAATCGCAGGTAAATGGTGAATTTACCTGCGATTTACTGGTGGTTTGAATAAAGGATAAGCACTTAGACCACAATTGCTCAAAAAGAAAGGGTAAGGGCTTGCAATGGCTGCCGGGATGCTTAATAATCCAATCACTCTTTGAGGCAAGCCTCTTAGAAAACGAATCTATGGGGGCCTGGTCCTCCCGCAACAATAGCTCGTGAACTCGGTCAGGTCCGGAAGGAAGCAGCCGCAGCGAGTGACTTGTGTGCCGGGATGTGGCTGGGTTCCCACCCTTTTAAAAAGCCGCTCTTAACGAGCGGCTTTTTGCTATCTGAAGCTTAATTTTATCTTGTTTATGACTAGAGGTGCGAAAATATCAGTTTTTGAGGAAACGGTTATAAACAAATAGCAACACAAATGCTCCAAGCGTTGCGGTTATAATACTACCGATGTTAATGCCGTCAGCACTGCCGAGGCCGATGAAGCTCCCTAAGAAACCACCAACAAAGGCACCAGCAATACCTAGAACCATGGTGGCGATCCATCCACCACCATCGTTGCCCGGCATTAGCCACTTAGCTAGCGCTCCTGCAATTAACCCAAGAATAATCCAAGATATAAACCCCATAACTTCTCCTTACTCATTATTGTGTTAGGTAAATGTCGTCACACATCCATGGTTAAGTTTAAATCATAGACCATGCATCAAAACTCAATTTAACTAACTGATCACCATTGCGATGTAACCTAATATCAGGACTAAAACTGAAGTTAATGCGTATGGCACGGGGTAGCCAATAGCTGGCATATCACTGTGGCTTGCATCTTGGGCTCCTTTCATTGCTGGGGTACTGTTTCTCCCTCCGGCACAGGCTCCCGCTAAAATAGCAGGGTTCATTTTGCGGAAGTATAATCCGTATAACCAAGCTAGTAGAGGTGGTACGAGTGCTGCAGTCACACCCAGTAACGCTATCTTGATGACAATGATGCCTTGGAAAGACGCCAATATTTTGGGGCCGACCGTTGCGGCTAATACCGCGACAAATAGGTTTAGACCAATGTCTTGTAGAAAGCTTCTTGCCCCTTCACTCATGGGGCCGCCAAAGCTCGGGTTACGAGTTCGTAAGAATGAGAAAACAATCCCGGTTAACATGCAACCAGCTGATGTGCCTAGGGCAAAAGGGATACCTGCAACGGTGACACTTAAATGTCCAAAGACATAACCAATCAACAAAGAAAGGGAGAGGTAGAAGGTTTCGGTGACCGTACTCTCTACAATTGGAACGCTATTGAGTTTGGATGCGGTTTGCTCTACGCACCATTGGGAGCCTGCAATACGCACAACATCGCCCACTTCGACCTTAGTTTGTGGGAGTAAAGGTTGCTGGTGACCTTGTCTGAAAACTGCTTTGAAGTAGACACCAAAGCCGATCTCCGCATGCAATTGCGCCATGGTTTTCCCCGCATACTCAGATTTACCAACGTGAATATCAGCCACTTCAATGTCGACATTTCTAGCTCGTGGATCATCGACTTCATTTCCGATATCAGCTTCACCTTCCGCAATCAAGATGCGATATTCTCCGCGAATGCCAATAACATCATTTAACTCAAGCGTTGGGTTATCGGAAGCATCAATGACTTGCTCACCTCGAACCACTTTAAGCACGGCCGCATCAGGGAATTTCTGATACAACTCTTGCACTGAACGGCCAACTAACTCTTGGTGTGTGACTTTATAGGCACGAACATCAATCGGTAGGACGCCCACGTCTGAAAAACCAAAGGTGCTTGGGAGTTTCTCGTTGTCATCGCCAGTTGAGAATTCCGCCTCTGCCTCTTTACCTGCTTTGACGGGGTCAATACCAAAGAGAGAAGGGAGGTACTTAATGAACAAGATGATGAGGACGGTCGAAAGGACATAACTTATCGCGTAGCCCGCGGCAATATTCGCACTGACGTGATCAATACTCATGCCCTCTGGTGGTGTAAATGCACCAGAGCTAATTGCTGACTGCGCTACGCCCATTACGGCGGTCACTGTGTAACTGCCAGAAATGATGCCAGCGGCGTAGCCGGGCTCAAGGCCCATTAGCTTGGCGCCGATGACAACAATCGCAAAATTGCTGAACACGACAATTAAACCAATGACGACGAAGTCGATCCCTCCTCTGGCAAGACCGGAGAAAAATTGTGGCCCCACTTTCATCCCAATCGCGTACATGAACATCATTAAGAAGATATCTGAGACCAGACCCGGCTCTTCAATTTTTAGCCCATAAACCGAAAAGGAGGTCAGTGCTAGAGCAACCCCAACAACTAAAGTACCAGCGGTTGTTCCTAGGCTCACTCCCTTGAATGTGAGTCGACCAAGCGGGTAACCAATTGCGAGTGATAGAAAGAGAAATACAAACGGATTTTCTGACAAGTAACTAAATAGAAAGGACATAATGTCACCTGCTAACTTGTTGATATAAGGGCAAGGAACCATGAAGGCTCCTTGCTTTCAGTGAGATGGGACAATTAACCGTGATTAAAGTTACTCGACTCGTCAGCGTCGCTACCATTGACGACAGGGTGTTTGTCAAAGAAGTCTACGCAGTGTTGTAAATCGGAAATCAAAAGATCCGCCATGTCTCGGCTAAATCCATGTCGAACCAAAATACGCATGATCACTAGATCTTCGCGTTCGGCAGGCATCGCATAAGCCGCAATTTGCCAGCCACGAGATCGAATGCGATCAGAAAGATCGTAGAGATTGAAGCCTGGTTTTGCGCCATCTTTTATTGACCAACTCAGTGCAGGGATACCACCATGTCCATCATAGATGATGTGGAACATACCCATTTTTTCGACTTCTTTGGCAAGGTAACGAGCGGTGTCATAACAAGCGTCATGGATCTTACGATAGCCCTCTTTACCAAGACGCAAGAAGTTATAATATTGAGCAACGATTTGACCACCAGGGCGAGAAAAATTGAGTGCAAAGGTGGGCATGTTTCCACCGAGGTAGTTGACGTTAAAGATTAAGTCTTCATGTAGAGCATCGGCATCTCGCCAAACAACCCAACCAACGCCAAGTGGGGAAAGGCCAAACTTATGTCCAGAGGCATTGATGGACTTTACTCGTGGTAAACGGAAATCCCACACTAAATCTGGATCGCAGAATGGGGCAAGAAAGGCACCACTCGCACCATCAACGTGAATCGGAATATCTAGCCCGGTTTCTTCTTGTAGTTTATCTAACGCTTCATGTACTGCTTGTACTGGCTCATATTGGCAAGTAAAGGTCACGCCTAAAGTTGGGACAACACCAATCGTATTTTCGTCACAACGTTTGATTACTTCCTCTGGGGTCATGATCAGGCGGTCGCCTTGCATTGGGATTTCGCGAAGTTCAATGTCCCAGTAACGGGCAAATTTATGCCAACAAACCTGAACCGGGCCGCAGATAAGGTTAGGGCGGTCAGTTGGCTTGCCTTGCTTCTTCATTTTTTCACGCCATGCCCATTTAAGCGCCATACCGCCAAGCATTGCTGCTTCACTTGAGCCTGTTGTTGAGCACCCCATTGGATTCTCAGCGTTAGGTGCATGCCAAAGATCTGCAAGCATGTGTACACATCGAGATTCGATTTCTGCCGTTTGTGGGTATTCATCTTTATCGATCATGTTTTTGTCGATGCATTCATCCATTAATTTATGGACTTCGTCTTCGACCCATGTTTGACAGAATGTCGCAAGATTCTGACGCGAATTACCATCTAGCATTAATTCATCATGCACGACTTGGTAAGCATGATCGGGTGCATGCTCTTGCTCTGGAATTCGATACTTGGGCATAACAACAGAAAGATCTTTGGAAGAATAAACATCATCTAAGAGTGAACCACGGACAGTCGATTTTTTATGAAGAGGCATGGTAAATCCTTTATCTTATTGAATTTATGTTACTTATTACCATTGGTATATCAGTAAATAACAATGTGGGCAGCTAAGTGAACATAGCAGGATTTTATAAAAATTCCGCCTAAATAAGCGTGTTGTTGCTTATTTCACGTTGTTTTATCTTTTTTTGTGCACGGTAAAACAAATATTTCAAAAGTACACTGTGTGGTGAAAAAACGGAGTTGCCATGATGAGTTTTATATGCCGTTGATGCTTATTTTTTCGTATTTTAAGTTTGGATATATAATTTCGTTCACTGATTATAATTTGGTCATTTTACGATGTTGAATTTTTAATCCTCTTAATTCGCAGGCAACACCACTGCCGACGCTTCTTCCTCTGAATCTTCTTTGTCGTCTACTTGTTCAGCAACCCAATCAATTGTCTTGGTTAAATAAAGCTTATTGGTTTCGGTATCACACCAACGCTTTGATAGACCTCTGCGGTTAAATTCGCTGCCAATAGCGGCTAGTGTTTGATTACTCGACCTTCCGTAATACAAGGTGTCGCACAGTTGTAGGTTCGACATCGATTGTGGGTATGTATTAACCGACGATGAGTTCATGCTTAGTGCTTTGGACTGATTATGCGTGCAACCCGTAAGGCTCAAGAAAAAGATCAATGCTAAGGCTTTCTTCATCATATCTCTGAACAGTTACTAATAATTGGCGGGGATTATGAGCATGATTAAGTCGTTGATTTGTCAATTCTTCGCTAACTGCTTAAAGAGCAAGATCTTGCTCGCAATTAGAGCACGTTATTGATCCGTTTAATTCCTAGGTCAAAAAATGTATTAACCGCCAAAAGCGCAATTTTGTACAAAAGCTAAAAGAGCCTATAGAGTAGACTGATAAGTCGCTCGATAATTAACAGGCTTGGGAATTGTTATGGAGAACAAGAAACGTTCTAAAGAAAAGGCCGAATATAAAGTCGCTGAGGAGCTCGGAGGCATTGAAATCCTTAATGCTGAGTACGAAAAGCAGAACTTCTCACGTCATAGTCATGAGGGTTACACGCTTGGGGTTATAGAGCAGGGCGCTCAACGTTTCTATCGCACAGGTGGTCATCATATCGCTCCCCAAGACGCTATTATTCTAGTCAATGCCGATGAGGTACATAGCGGTCATTCGGCAACGGAAGGCGGTTGGGCTTACCGCGCCATGTATCCGCTCCCAGAGCAACTGGCCAAAATTACTCAAGAACTTAACCTTCCTAATTATGGCGCCCCTTATTTCCCTAGGGCAGTCGTTGAAGACCCTGAACTCGCCAATCAATTGAGGCTGGTGTTTAATGCGATTGATGAATCGGATAATCGACTGCTCCGCGAAACCTTGATGTACGGGATGTTGGTTAAGCTGATTAGTCGACATGGCAAGTCGAGCCTTAAACCTCAGTTGGATAGTAAAACTCAGCGCCAACTTGTTCTGGTAAAAGAGTTTTTAGATGATTTTCCGCAGGCCGATGTCTCTTTGGAAGAGTTATCTAAATTGGCGGCCTTAAGTCCATTTCATTTAGTTCGATCATTTCAGAAAGAGTTTGGCCTTCCTCCTCATGCTTATCAGATCCAGTCTCGTTTGAGGCTGTCTCGCAAACTGTTGAAGCAAGGGCATACCATTTCAGATACTGCCCAAGAGTGTGGTTTTCACGACCAAAGCCATTTTCATCGACACTTTAAAAAGGCCAATGGCTACACACCGGGGCAATACATTAAGATGCTTTGAGCGTAGGCGAAAAATACGTTCGCTTAATCGAGCAAGTTTGTACAATCGAATCCACTCACGTGTTTTTACATTGAATAGCCAATGTGAAGAGAGAAAAGAACAATATGGATAATCAAAAGATGGATAGACGCACGCAGTTGTGGAAGGGCGTTTTAGCGGGAATGCCTCTGAGTATTGCCGTGATACCGTGGGGAATTTTAGCCGGCTCATACGCGATTGATGCTGGATTGAATCAACTGCAAGCACAAGCAATGTCAGCGATTCTATTTGCAGGCTCGGCGCAACTGGTCGCCGCAGGTATGTTCAAAGCGGGCATTGGCCTTGGCACCATGTTGCTGACCACACTGTTCATCACCTCAAGGCACTTCTTATACAGTGTGTCGATGCGCGACAAAATCAGTCACCTTCCAGCACGTTGGCGTCTATTACTTGGTTTTTGGCTCACCGACGAGCTGTTTGCGATTTGTAGTGGGCAGTCTCAGCAAGAGTTTAATCGTTGGTACGCAGCGGGTGTGGGCGGCGGTTTTTATCTGGTTTGGAACATCGCGAGTTTCGTCGGCATTGTCGCAGGAAGCCAAATCCCGTCACTCAATGAAATCGGTCTCGATTTCGCGGTAGCCGCGACGTTTATCGCGTTGGTTTTTCCCTTAATACGAACATTGCCTGTTGTCGTGTGTGTGGTGGTTTCACTGGTCACTTCGGTTACCATGTCGGTTAACAATATTGAGGGTGGGCTAATGATTGCAGCAATTGCTGGTATGTTGGCCGGCTTTTTTAGTGAGTCGTTTCAAGAGCGTAATAACGGCAAAAAGCCAGTCATGGAAGGGAAATAGAGATGATCTGGTTAACGATATTACTGATGACAGCGATTGTTTTCTTTAGTCGGTATCTGTTTCTTGAACCTGCTATTCCGCTTCGACTCAACCAAACGGCGCGACGTTTATTACGCTATTCAAGTCCAGCGGTGCTTACTGCGATCTGGGGGCCGATTGTGTTTGCTCCAGAGCAGACATTTTGGCCAAGTTTTGAAAACCCGTATTTAATCGGGGCGCTTGTGACAGGTTTGCTGATATGGAAAACAGGCAACGTGCTGCTAACCATTGGTGTCAGTATGGCTGTGTTTTTGTTCTACAACCTTGTGGCGATTGATTTCTTATTCTCTTGATGGCTAATCTAAATTTGGTGTGTTATTCAGTATTTGAGGGTGGTATATGATTACTTGTTATGTTCGATATGTAATTGATCCTAAAAAGATTAAGGAGTTTGAGACCTACGCAAAAATGTGGATTCCTTTGGTGGCTAAATTTGGCGGTCAGCACAATGGCTATTTTCTACCATCTGAAGGCGCGAACAATATTGCGATGGCACTGTTTTCATTTGATAGTTTAGCGGCTTATGAAGAGTATCGAACCTTATCTTTGAAAGACCCGGAGTGTATTCGAGCCTTTGAATATGCGGATGAAGTTGATTGTATTGTCAGTTATGAGCGCAGCTTCTTTCGCCCCGTTTTTGAGTGATTGACCTTGCAACACGTGGCTCGGTGACTTCTAATGTATTGATTCACAGTTTGTGTCGTTAGGTTTGGTAAGGAGTTAATTTGGCTAAGAAATATTATGTGGTTTGGAAAGGTCGCAAACCAGGTATCTTTACCACTTGGAATGAGTGTAAAGCGCAAGTCGATGGTTTTGCGGGCGCGAGATATAAATCGTTTCCAACACTGGGAGAAGCTGAATCAGCCTTTGGTGGTAGCTCGTCTTTTGCGACTAAGTCTACCTCAGGTTCTAAGTCTGCATTTCCGAAGTCCAGTGGTGCAAACAAGTCAAAGACTCCACCTCTTTCTCAGCAGCAAATTACTGACATGCCATTTGATATTAAAATCTTTACTGATGGTGCATGCGAGCCTAACCCAGGCGAAGCGGGAACGGGTTTAGCGGTTTATTTGAATAATGATCTCACTGAGCTATGGTATGGCTTGTACCAACCGATGGGGACTAATAATACTGCTGAGCTACAAGGTTTAGAACAGGCCTTTATTCTCGCGAAAGAGAAGCTGAAAGCTGGGCTGTCGGTGGCGATTTATAGCGACTCAAAATATTCGATAGACTGCATTACTAAGTGGGCATCAGGCTGGGAGAAAAAGGGTTGGACTAAATCTGGTGGTGAGATAAAAAACCTCGATATCATTAAATCCGCTTACGCACTTTATCAAGAGCTCGCTTCTCAAATCACTATCTACCATGTGAACGGTCACGTCGGTATTGAGGGCAATGAGCTTGCTGACCGAATGTCTATTGTGGCGATCTCTTCGAAAGAGCAAGGTTTGAGCCGTTATATCGAAACGGACGATCTTGCAGAGATTTTAGCATTGCGCGCGGGTTAACAAGCACTGCTCGTGAGAGTTCGAATTATCTAGAGCGTTACCGCTTTGAGCAATGTAACGCTTTGTTTTATTTTCTATTCTACTCGACAGCCTTAGCTGGCACTAAGCGGGGTTCTCTATCCAGTTAGACAACTGCTGGGCTTGCTTGAGAGAGTTAAACATAGTTTCAACTCGTGCTCTGGCTCTCATCCCCATTTCTGCTCTCTCGTCACTGCTTAGCTGAGCCAGTCGCTCGATGGTTTCTCTTAATTCTTCTACGCTTTTCTCATTGACTAAAAAGCCAGTCTCTGGAGTGACAATCTCTTTGCAGCCCATGATGTTTGTAGTGATCACGGGTACGCCAACCGCCATGGCCTCTTTCAGAACTAAGGGGCCGGTATCGACGCAGCCTGTTTCTGAAAAACAGAACGGCGCTACTAAAGTGTCGTACTTGGGCAAATTCTTTTTCACCCATTCGTGTGTTTGAGCCCCGTGGAAAGTAACGTTGCGAGTCAGATTTTGATGATTGACCTGCATTCTCAATTGCGCCTCTAAATCCCCCGTGCCGACGATATCTAAATGGATGTTGAGTGGCCCAGCAATAGGCTCGAGTGCGTCGATTAAGTGATGCACGCCTTTTTGTTCGACAAGTCGTCCGAGGAACACTAAACGCAAGAGCCTAGTCTCACTTTTGACCTGCTGTTTGAACTGCTTGGTGTTCACACCACAGTGCAACAATTTAACGTTGCCTTTCGCCATGTTGTTGAAGTCGTTAAGCATGTCTTTGCACACAGCGACCACGAAATCACTTGAAGATATTTTGTGTTCGATGTCATAAGCAAACTCGTAAACATCATGCCCATGAGCGACAAATGAGCAGGTAATGTTAAGCAGCTTGGCAGCGACAATAGCATGTGCAGTAGTGTGTTGGCAGAAGTGCGCATGTACGTGGTCAATGTCTTTTTCTGCCAGTTGTAAAGCTAGCTTAAACCCATACCCGAAAAGAGACTTCTTGGGCATGCTGTTTTGTCTTGAGACAAATGACAGTGCTTTGACAAATCCGAGCCAATTAATGTGGGTTATTTTGCCCATACGAACATCTTGGCCGATTTTAACAATGTCGTAGTCGAACGATTTTTCGCTGCTTTCAATTTTGAATGTCATTACGCAGACGTCATGTCCACAAGCTTTCACGGATTCCACTTCCGTTTGGATAAAAGTTTCGCTAAGTACCGGGTATGTCGGCGCAACGAACGCTACTTTCTTCATTTTTCTCTCCCTTGACGAAGGTCACTACAGCTAACTAAGCAAGATGCGAACCAAGATTAAAGCCCTTTTGGGAGAGGCTTTTTGATGCTTTTCTTGATCTTATGCGACGGTTAACCCTGTTTTTCTCAAAATGGAAATCAATTTCGAATTGAGCATGCTTCAATGCTATTTGTCATTTTGCAAAAGGGCACATAGGTGGCTGATATGAAAGCGATCCAGTAGGTCATGGAATACGGCACAGAACATGCAGTACAAGCTGTACAACGTACAAATGTGAGAGCGTCATTATGGCTAAAGTAAGTGTTGTTATCCCTACCTACAACTGTTTGGACTATCTACCAAAGGCCATTGGTAGCGTGCTTAAGCAGACCCATCAAGATATCGAATTGATCATTATCGATGATAATAGCAATGATGGAACCTCGACTTATCTCGCATCGATTCAAGATCACCGGATCGTTAAGTTATCAACCTTGGGAGTAGGGGCACCACAAGCAAGAAACCTGGGTATAGAGAAAGCAATAGGGGAGTTTATCGCCTTTTTAGACGCAGATGATTTTTGGTTCCCTGAAAAAATTGAGCGCCAACTCGAGTTCCACCAACGATACCCTGAAATGGCAATGAGTTTCACTAACTACGAGCACCTAACAGAAGACTATGAAGTCATCGTTGATTGCTTTAGCTATTGGTCGCAATTTCAAAATCGAGAAGAGCAGTTCATCAACATCGATAACCCACTAGAGTTCATCATTGAAAACAATGTGATTGGTACGTCAACCGTCATGGTGAAAGCCGATGTGTTTTCGCAAACCGATAGCTTTAATGCAGACATCAAGTATGGTGAAGATTGGGAGTTGTGGCTTCGAATGAGCGAAAACCATCAGATTGGTGTTTTGAACTCTGTTGAGGTGGGTTACTTAATGAGAGCAACATCTGTGACTCAAACTGAAGACCTCAAGCTCAGAAACCTAGCTTCTATAGAGACCATTCTTCAGCGTTATCAAAACAACAGCCAGCGATGGAATTTACCTCAGTCTAGTTTTAAAGTTGCAAAGGCTAGAATATTAGAGGGCTATGCAGACTATTATCGAGGCTTACAACAGAATAGACAGGCTATTGCCTACAGTTTCCGCTCTTTGGTGATGGCTCCTCAAAAACGTACATTGCGACATTTGATAGGTGACTGTAAGAGTTTCCTAAAGCCTGCATGGTAAGGGATCGGTGACTCGTATGGGTTCGTTAAAACAGTCAGCCTATTACGCTATTGGCATATTGATGATGAAAGGGATTTCTTTGGTGATGATCCCTTACATTACTCACAAAATGACGTTGGCAGAATATGGATCATTAGAAGCGATCGTCTTACTGGCGGACATCGGTACGATCCTGTTTAGTTTCGGTATTGTTGAATCGATGTATCGTTACGTTGGCGTCGCGGAAGGCGATGAAAAGCGAAAGCTGATATCTAACTGCTTCACGCTTAGCCTAGTGGTGTGTTTACTTGGTGGCGTGCTTATTGCGCTCAGCATGCCTCTGTTGCTGCTGACGTTGCCTGTTGAATTCAAACCTTATCAGATCGTTCTTCTACTCATTCCTACGATGCTCGACGGGGCAATATCCATTCCGCTTACTTTGATGCGCATGAACGCAATGGCAAAGCGTTTTTGCCAACTCAACGTATTGAAAGCCAGTGTTCAGGCGATTATGACGTTTGTACTGCTTGAAGCGGGTTATGGCATTGATGGCGTGCTGATTTCTGCTGCTGCTTCCAGTGTACTATTGATGCTGTGTCTCGTTAGCTATCAATGGCAACAGATGGGCAGCTTAGGTTGTTTTCAATATTCAGCAAAGATCTTGAAATTTGGGTTACCAACCTTGGTTGGCGGCGCCTCTATTTATATGATCACCGGGCTAGATCGCTGGGTGATGGCAAGTTTTGTTGGGGTTGAGGAGTTAGCCGTTTATGCGGTTAGTGGTAAGTTTGCGCTAATTCTAGGCTTGCTGCTGCAACCTTATGCGCTTTGGTGGTTTCCAAATCGAGTCGCCATGCTTCAGCAACCCGGCGGCAGCAAAATGTGTGCAGACAGAGCCTTAGCCGGAGTTAACCTAGCCATAGTGTTAGGGGGCTTGATGATCTTAACTGTTCCGGGCTTCATTTCTCTTATTTTACCAAGCAGCTATCATCAGGCTGGGGTTATTGTGGTCGCACTGCTAGCGATTGCGGTTATTAAAAGTGCGGGAGACTACCTCAACTTAGGCTGTTTCAGTGGAGACTCAAGTCAATCACAGATGTGGATACAAGGCGGCTGTGCGGTATTGGCAGCAATTGGTTATTTTGCGGTAGCGCCTATTTATGGAGTGTGGGGTGTTATCACTGTTCTTTGCGTCACTTATATTGTGCGACTCATGCTTTTGTATATTGTAAGCCAAATGATGGAACCGTTGCCTTACGAGCATAGCAAGTGGGTCATGGCAGTCAGTATCGCATCAGTGGCGATAGTTAGTGATCAACTTTTGGGGTTGGTTTTGGTTGATGTTCATGACTTTATTCTGGGTACTGCTGTCGGTTTAATCACGCTGGTGGTCTTTGTGAAATACTCGGTGATCGTTATCCCCCAGGCTCTACTTGATAAGCTCACACCGGGAAAGCATTCGCACGCAAATTAAATAAAACACTGTTCATTATTGGCTGAGTTAGATAGTATTTATAAATTCAATGAATGCTAACTATGGAAAGATATATGAATAAGTGGATTGTACTTTCAGCGTTTTGCTCAACTCTATCGTATGCTTCTGCTGAGCTTGTCAGCCAAGATTTATTGTCTCACCATTTTGATGCCCCAGAGCTCACATCTCTGGAAACACAACACAGCGTTTGTAGCAGCCTTGTCTGTAGTTCAATATCCGAACCACAATTAGTTTCTTCTGCGGGGGATTTTCCTGAACGCGAATCGAACCCAACGATAGATACGATAACCAGCGCAATCTACTTCTTGGGTGAAATGGGCGTTGCTGAAAACCTATCGACTCCAGAATATGAAAAATTCTTTGAGAACTAGCTGAGAGGTTATATATACCGAGAGGCGCTTTTTTGTCCTATTACAAAGTACATAAAATACTGTTATAAAAGCTTCTATCACATTTTATGATTCAATTACGTAATACATGACGACTAGGACACCCCGATGGAAATATGGAAGTTGCTGCTGTTTATTCCAGCGTGCTTTGCGCTGAACATGACGCCTGGCCCAAACAATCTTTTGTCGATGAATAATGCCCGTTGCTATGGCTTTAAAGCCGCATTTATAGCAGGGTTAGGTAGAATCGTTGCTTTCTCAGGAATGATTGCGTTGGCGGCGTCTGGCTTGGCCGTGGTGCTTTATACTTCTGAGACCTTGTTCTTTCTTATCAAGTTGTTTGGTGCCATGTATTTGCTTTGGATTGCGTTCAACTTATGGCGTTCACAAGCCAGCCCTGTCGCGGACATCGAGCGCAATAAAAACTGGTTTGGTCTAGTTCAACAAGAGTTCGCCCTTGCAGCTGGTAATCCCAAAGCGATACTTATCTTTACCGCATTTCTGCCTCAATTCGTTGATGTTTCAGCCAATGTAAACACACAGTTCTTCATTCTAGGTGGCACATTCCTAGTGTTAGAGCTACTCGCGATATCTATCTACGCTGCCTTTGGTTTATACCTCAGAAACTGGTTCTCCAAGCCGCAAATGGCTAAGCGTTTCAACAAAGCGTGCTCGGTTTTTCTTGCTCTATCCGGTGCTAATCTGTTGGTGAGTCGTCAGTAACGAATTAGGGCTGAAAGCAATATGGTAAGCACAGATATCCTTTCTCATTGGCTAGATACTAAACCCCACATGTCGCTAGCTGAAGTTACTCTTGGGGCAAACAATTCAGTGTATAAGGTTGAATCCACACCAGCTTTCTTTTTGAGGAAGTACAGGACTCATGATGTCAGCCGTATAATTAATGAGCATAAACTGCTGTTCTTTATATCTCAAAAAGTACCCACTGTTGTTTCGCCCTGCCTCACTTCACATGGCCAAAGTTTTGTTGAGGTCAATGGTGAATACTATGCGTTGTTTCCAGAGGCTCATGGTTCCTTGATTGAGAAGCATGCTTTGACAGACAAGCATGCATTCGAAGCCGGTATTACCCTTGCAAAGCTTCATCGTCAGTTGAGTCTCTACCCTAGAAATGGAATGCAAAACGAGATATTTCCAGTTATCCAACTGTCATGGGATAGAGAGCAATGGCTACAGCGTCTTGATAAGATCATTGCTGCTATCGAAGCAAAAGGGGAGCAAAACGTGGAGGATGCCTGGGCGCGACGAAGGTCTATGCAGCAACGTTGTTTTTTAGCAAGTGATCAAAGTGTTCACTCTTATAAGACCAAAACTGATCGAGTACTGATTCACGGCGACTTTCATCACTATAATCTCTTCTTTGATAATCATTCTAAGGTGAGTGGTATTATCGATTGGGACTTAGTTCAATACATGCCACCTGCCTACGAAATAGCCCGGGCTTGCATGTACATGTTTGACATGGATGTGAAGAAGTCGGTCGAATTTGTGAGCGGTTACTTGTCCACTAATGAACTTTCAGAAGAGAGTATTATTGATGGAGCCTGTGCTTGGGGCATTTTTGCTGACCACCATATTTGGGCGTTGGAAGAGGTATATTTAAAGCAGAACTTAGCCGCACGTAAATTCATACCTCATAAGAACTTTTTGCCTTTTGCTCAGCAATGGTTATTGATAGAGTCGCGCTTGGTAAATAAGCGATAACGGTAAGGTGTTTCATTGTATTCTCAGGGATCTCTAATGAGTAACAAAGATCTATCTAAAATGGGTTCGGCTAAGGTAACTCTTGTAAATCGTAATGGCGTACCTTGTATTCGAAAGCAAGGGGCAGGTGAGGTTGAAATTTCTTTTTACCAACATGCTGCGCAACATTTATCTGGTGTACATAGCCCTACGTTGTTGGTAGTGGAAGGAGATACTCTGTTCATCGAGCACATTCCTCACTCTTTAACACTAAATGAGCTTCAAACGACTTCAGAGGTGTATCAGCAACTATCTCGTATTCATCAGTCTCAATATTCGCCGAGTTTTGCAGTGAAAGAGCATAGATGGAGTACCTGTGCCACTGAAGCTGCACTAATATCTCTGAACTTACCTCAAGTGACTCAAGACAGTTTACTGCGTATCCAGCAATTGAGTGGTGCTTTGTTCGACCAGAAAACCTTGATCTCTGGCGATGCGAACGAGGGAAATTGGGGAAGAAGAGATAACGGTCAGCTGGTGTTATTTGATTGGGAGCGTTTTGGTTATGGCAGCCCAGCTATCGATTTGGCACCGCTCGTTTCTCGTATGGGGACTTTGTCCGACTATGAGTTTATTGTTGACCAGTACTTACCTCATAACAATCTGATTTACCGAGAAGATTTAATAAAACAATTGATCATAGCGAAAAGCTGGATCGTAATCGAAGTCACGAATATATTAGTCACGCGCAACAACCCCCAAGCTTCGAAATACATCCACTGGTTTAGGGAGCAATTACCAACTTGGCTAGCTACTGTGGAAGGTCTGCTGTAACAAGGTTGGAGTCAAATCTATAAAGGTCTATCTATGAATATTGTCTGTGCGGAAAAACAGGAACTGGCTGAAATTTACCAGCTTGAACATGCTTTGTTTGGTGACCATGCCTATCCGCAATTTTTCATTCGTCAGGCATTTGATTGCTGGGGAAAAGGTTTATTAGTTGCTAAGCAAGACTCAAAGATTGCGGGCTATGCCTTAACGACATCTACGAACACGCAGAATGAGTTTTGGGTCCTATCATTAGCGGTAGACCCAAATTATCGTGGTATGGGAATTGGCCGGAAACTGATGCAACAGTCGGTTGAGCAGCTGCCCCGAGACGCTAAGCTTTTGCTCACTGTAGATCCAAATAACACATCCGCTTGCGCGCTCTACGCGTCAATGGGATTTTCTACGATCAAACAAGAAGAAAACTACTTTGGTGATGATGAGCCGAGGTTAGTGATGCAGCTCATCATCTAGATTGTTGCTAACGGTTTTTAATCGAAGGCTCACAGTTCAAAGACAGTCTCGTAGCTCTAGGTCAGCATCACGATACCGTGCATTAATACTACGCTAGAGGTGAGCCGAGTTCTCATATCAAAGTAGCCATCGGGACCTTGGCTCTGGTTCTCTTCTCTTATCGTCCTTTCAGCTCGCCAAACCGCAATATAACCAAGGATAAGAATCAGAGTTGTCGCCAGTTCTTTTTGTTCACCAAGCAATACTGCCAGCCATGCGACGAGCACAATCGCGTTACTTAGCAGTAGCGCTTTGTTACTTGATTGGCTTTCAAAGTTCTCGATGCCGTTTTCCCACAAGATCCCTGAAAGAAAGCTCAAAATAGCCACGCTGTAGGTGATGAACAGCGTTTCACCGCTTATCCCCACAAATTGGCTGTCGGTGAGCGAGAGGAGTAGACCAAATAGAAACGGGATTAACCCCAGGTACCCCAGTTTGGCCATGGTGTTACGGGTTTGAGTTGTTGCCATGTAATCTGCCTTCATAGCTGTTGCTCGATCGCGTTTTTGAGCGTAGCGCTCACTGGTGATGTGGAGCTAGGGAAGGTGGCGACGACTTTGCCTTCTTTACTGATCAAGAATTTGTAAAAGTTCCATTTAGGCGTTACGCCCGCTTGCTGTTGTATCTCCGCAAATACGGGATTGGCGTTACTACCCGACAGTGAAGCTCGTGCCATCATAGGGAAGGTCACGCCGTAGTCGAGGTAACAGACCTTTGCCGTCTTCTCTTCACTTCCTTTGTCTTGGCGAAAATCATTACTTGGGAAACCGATAACGGTGAAGTCTTGATCTTTGTAGGTTTGATGAAGTTGTTCGAGCTGCTCAAACTGCGGAGTGAAGCCACATTGGCTAGCGGTGTTTACCACCAATAGAGTTTTGCCTTTAAACTCATCGCACAAGGCGATTTCTTCGGTTGAATTTAATAAGCGCTGTTTGCCATTGAGTATCTCTGGGCAGCTCGCTGCAAAGGCGATGGAACTCGTGAGGCTTGTAATCAGTACGGTTGAGCAAAGTAGTGAACATTTCATGAGGGTTGGCTCATTTTAGTTGGCGTAATGGTTATTACTCTTGAGCACGATGAAATGATCACTTTGCGTATTATTTATTGTCTCTTTAACTCGCGTTTTTAGTTGTACATTTGTTCTATAAGATTAGATATGGAGTGACCAAACGACTGATATTCACTTTTGCACCAAGGCGAGCTGCTAATAGATACATACCCCCAATTTTTCGATGTAGGAACAGCGCATCGGCGGGTGGGGTGTGCCAATACTCTTGTTCCATGCTCAGAATGGTGCCAGCTTCACGAAGACGTTGTGCCAAACCACTTGCTTTGAAGTCGTAGTCTTCGTCTACCAACATCGGCTCGCAAGCCATCTTCACTAGGTTTAGAATCGCTTGGCGTTGATCAGGGAGAATTGTCTCGCTAAAGAATCCAATCTGCTCTAACGCTTGATTGAGCTCTTGCTCATCTTTGTTAATGACAGAGGAAAAAGCCAAGCGATAACCCTCGCTAAAGCGGTCACTGTATTCACGGGTTGCTCCAAAATCTAACAAGCCGATTTGTCGGGTGTTTTCAACATAAAGGTAGTTGGCGAAATTAGGGTCGGTTTGCACCATCTTAAAGTCGAACAACTCTCTGAATAGGAGCTCAAGCAGGCTGTGCATCACAAAGTCACGGGTGCTTTGGTCGTAGCTTTCTATCTGTTCTATTGAGACGCCCTCAATGAAGTCCATGGCGAGCACGGATTCTGAAGAGACTTGCGGATGAATCTTAGGTACGACGAAGTGCGAATGCTCTTTTAATGCGTCATGGTAACGAGTCGCGTAGTCAGCCTCGCGAGCATAGTCTGCTTCATCATGGAGCTGTTTTTTTGCTTCCTCTAACAAACCTTTGTAGTCGACCGATTTGGGTATCAAGCCAACGATGTTGAGTAGTGTGCCGACGTTATCTACATCACTGTCGATGCTTTTTCGAATGCCTGGATATTGGACTTTGACGGCGAGCTTGTCTCCAGCATCGCTGTATGCTTGATGAACTTGTCCAATGGACGCACTGGCAATCGGTTTAAAGTTGAAGGAAAGGAATTCGGTTTTCCAATGGTTTCCGAGTGAGCTTTCTAAGACTTGATTGAGCTGCTTTGTTGGCAATGGGGCAGCGTCTGAGCGCAGGCGAGAAAGAATGTCGGCTAACTCTGGCTCTAAGACATCTCCCGCATCCATTGAAAGCATTTGCCCCAATTTCATCGCAGCTCCACGCAGGTGCGCGAGCTGGTCGGTCAGGCGAGCTATGTTCTGTGGCGTTAACAGTAAATCTTTTGCCTTGGGCCTGTTGCCTTGTGCAATTTGCTTGGTGCCTTCTGTTAGCACGTTACCTGCGACTCTTGTCGCCAGCGAGGCGAACTTGCTGAATCTAGAAAGTCTATGAGTGGGAAGTTTTCTCTCTTTTGCCGACATAAAGTCTCTCTCTGGGAATCAGGGTTCACTACAAAGTTCTATCAATCGCTACACAACCTTGTGTCTTGTTGTGATAACTTGTCGCCTGAATCAGTAACTTGATTGAAAAGGACAAAGCATGAAGTTTATTTGGTTGAAAGTCGCTCTTACCGTACTAGTGTTTGCTGCACTGTTTGGCATCGTTTACTACAAAGTCTCCAGTGGTATGTCTTAACTCAATACTATTTCGTACAGCTGTTTCCGTTGCAACGTGATTTTCCGGTTAGCCAGAATGAGATTTTATATCGATTCTTGGCGAACCTCAGGTAGCACCAGTCTGCAAACGGCTTAAATGTGGTCCAACGTAATGGCGCATAAAGCCAACCTTTTCCTACTAGGTTCCATGCTTGGTAGGTCACATCTAGCCCAAGTAGTAGCTTTCCGTTCTCATCAAGAGCATGCAGCACTGTGTTGGCCGCATCCGCATCAATCTGCGGATAGTTTGCAAACGCTTCGCTGTAGATATCGATAGTCTGGATCTTCCCCTCAGTGTCGTACTTGGCGAGTGCAGCCATCTCTTTGGCACACAGTGGACACGTTCCGTCATAAAATATCGTTAATTCAGTCATTGATTTCTTTACTATTTTTGCCATTTTCAAACTATACGCGAATGTTGATTAGGTGGATCAT
Organism: Vibrio sp. 070316B; assembly: GCF_013114115.1. Classification (NCBI taxonomy): domain Bacteria; kingdom Pseudomonadati; phylum Pseudomonadota; class Gammaproteobacteria; order Vibrionales; family Vibrionaceae; genus Vibrio; species Vibrio sp. 070316B. Next base: position 139,974 of record NZ_VTYC01000001.1, read on the forward strand.
TCTGCCTACATATCCGACACTGTCAGTGTGACGACTGTTTTACGATATCATCTCGAGGTAACATCCGTTCCATGCAATTAGAAATTAAGAGTCGAATTTACATGACAACCAAGCTAATTAATCGCTTCATCATCACCTGTATCGCGCTCATCTTGAGTGGTTGTGTGAGCTACAGCGTTACTGAACAAGAAATGACGAACTACCTGCAAGATTCGGTGATGTTAGAACAAGAAGTCGGTGTGCAAAACGTTATGTATGCGCAAGTGGCGGTTGATGACTTAGCGGTGCAAATTGGTCGAACTGATGCCGAGCGTGTGTCTGTTCTGGCGAATACCAATGCAAAGGTTCAAGTGTTTAATTTGCCAAACATGGGGCTAGATCTGGATATCGAATTCAGCGCGATTCCTGAATATGACAAGGAAAGTGGTGAAGTGTACCTAAAGTCTCTGCGTCTAGAACGCTTTGAGGAAAAGGGAAAGCAGCTTTCTCCTGAGATAGAGAAGTTACTTAAGCCTGCCGTTTCTATGATTGGTTTTGCTTTGTCCCAGTCACCGGTTTACAAATTGGACAGCAACAAGGTTCAAGAGTCATTGATCAAGTCATCGGAACCTAATCTAGTGATTAAAGACAACAAGCTGGTCATCGAGTTATTTGATTAACCCTTCCCGTTTAACTTGGACTCAGATTTAAAACACAATGGCTGCCAATTTGGTGGCCATTTTTGTTTGTGTTGAACAAGCAATACTTCTGTTTTTAGGCTGTCTACTATGCTTGTTTTCACTGGCTCATTTATTGAATTCGCCGCGTATCTCACCTTTACTTTACTCTTGTGAGCAAGTCATCGCTTCAGTCATCAAATCATAAGAAAGAAAAGGTGAACGAACTATGAAGAATCCAGTAATAGCGGATAACAAACCCGTTAAGGTCGAGCTAACCGAGGGCGAGGAGTATTACTTCTGTACCTGTGGCAAATCGAAAAACCAACCGTTTTGTGATGGTTCTCATGCAGGAACGGGTTTCAAACCAAAGAGTTTCGTGGCCGAGGAAAGCGGCGACGCTTATCTGTGTCGCTGTAAGTATTCGAACAACCTCCCTTTTTGCGATGGCACCCATAAACAGTTTACGACTGAGCAAGTGGGTCAAGAAGGCCCCGATGTTCATATCCAAGCGGCAACGCCCGATCTCTCACCTGCGGCTTCTGCAACCAAAGAAGAGCCTACCGTCGAGTTTATTCATCAACTGGCGCGTGATGGCTTGTCCAAAGTGGGTCACCATGGGCCAATGACTTCAATGGGCGTCCCAAGATATCTATTACCTCACTGGGATGATATTCAAGTGATGGTTGCACAAATGGCGACCAAGCCGTTATTGGAAAATGTGCCCGTCGGTACTGAGCTTATTATTGGGCCAAAAGCGAAAAAACCGCTCAAATTGAACATCTCCTTGTTTGTTTCTGATATGAGTTTTGGGTCGTTATCTGAAGAAGCGAAAATCTCTTTAGCGACAGGCGCGGAGCTTGCGGGAACAGGCATCTGCTCGGGTGAGGGCGGTATGTTACCCGAAGAGCAAGCGGCGAACTCTCGCTACTTTTATGAATTAGCGAGTGCACAATTTGGTTACGATGAATCTAAGCTCAAAAATGTCCAAGCCTTCCATTTTAAAGGTGGGCAGGGTGCCAAAACCGGAACAGGCGGTCACCTACCGGGTGCGAAGAACATTGGCAAGATAGCAGAGGTGCGTGGCATTGAAGCGGGTACCGCCGCGATTTCGCCACCCACCTTTGTTGATCTAAAAACCGTCGAGGATTTCAAGAATTTCGCCGACCGGGTTCGAGAAGTGACAGGCGGGATCCCAATTGGCTTCAAGTTGAGTGCCAATCATATTGAAGAGGATATTCAGTTCGCATTGGATGCCAGTGCCGATTACATCATTTTGGATGGTCGAGGCGGTGGTACTGGGGCGGCGCCAGAAATGTTCCGTGACCATATTAGTGTGCCGACCATTCCAGCGCTTGCTCGTGCCAGAGCCTATCTAGACAAGCAAGGCGTAAGTGACAGAGTCACCTTAATCATTACTGGTGGGCTTCGTGTTCCGATGGACTTCGTAAAAGCGATGGCGCTTGGCGCTGATGGAGTCGCTATCTCGAACAGTGCCATGCAGTCGATAGGTTGTGTTGCCGCACGAATGTGTAACACCAATAATTGCCCAGCGGGTATCGCGACTCAAAAAGCCGATTTACGCCAACGGTTAAATGTTGAGAAGGCATCGAATCAATTGAAGAACTTTTTCGAAGCTTCGACTGAATTGATGCAAGTGATGGCGAGAGCTTGTGGTCATGATCATCTGAATCAGTTTAACCCTCACGATTTGGCCACATGGAATCGCGAAATGGCCGAGCTATCCGGGGTCGATTACTCTGGGGTCAGTCCATTAAACCAACTTAAGTAAATAATATTTCGATAAAGCACACTCACTGTATTTTGAGTGTGCTTATTATTGCCTGTGCAATGCCAATCGATGTTTAACCCTTCGTAATTAACAGCTTTATAAGTGTTTTTAAATTATTTCCTATTTTTTGAAAATATCGCTTTACCTCAAGTTAACTTGAGGTTTTATCATCATCCCCAATCTAAAAACATAAACAATCACCTTGTCATTTTTGAGCGTTGTCAGCTTGGAAGACGTCAGTCATTAGGTGATGAAAACAAATCAGGGGTTAGGTATGGAACAGCGTAAAGTCACCGAATATTTTTCAAGAATTGGTTTATCTCAACCAAGCGAGACCACAATCGAAAGCCTAAAGGCGATCCATCAACATCAACACCGAACCATTCCGTTCGAGAATTTTGATGTGGTTCAGGGGGTGCCTATTCAACTGTCTCAAGAGGCATTGCATGAAAAGCTGGTGGTTAATCAGCGAGGGGGGTATTGCCAAGAACTTAATGGGTTGTTGCTGAATGTGTTAACCCATATGGGCTTTGAAGCGAGAGCCTTACTGGGTCGAGTACACCTAGCGGGAGAGCCTACCGGGCGTAGCCATCGAGTAACATTGGTGACGATTGAAGGCAAACAGTGGTTAGTGGATGCGGGCTTTGGCACCTTTACCCCTCGTGCTCCATTGCTGATTGAAACCAATATTGAGCAGTCTAATGACTTACAAACTTTTCGTTTTATCGAAGATGAACGATATGGCTTCTTACTGCAGATAAAGCAGGGTGAAGAGTGGATGAGCGTGTACAGCCTAGACATGACGTATGTGGGTGCCAACGACTTAGAGTCGAGCAACTTCTTCACTTCAAACAGCCCGAAATCCATTTTTACATCAAACTGTATTGCGGCACTGCCGATTGAAGGTGGGATTGTCACGCTGCTTAACCAGAAAATTAAAATTAGCAAAAATGGCTCAACAGAAGAGTGGTTACTTGAAGACGAGCCTACGTACCTTGCTGCATTACAAACGTACTTTGGTTTAGCGCCAAATGTGCCTTTTCAAGCTTTAGAGAAATGTTTCTAACCAAATTCGAGGATCAACAATGAAAGTATTAGCAATTGGCGCAACCAACAGTAAAGCATCGATTAACCAACAATTGGCAGCGTACACCGCAAGCTTAGCCGAGGGCGCGCAAGTAGAGGTGCTCGATCTTAATGATTTCGAGATGCCCATTTACAGTGAAGACAGAGAAAAAGAGTCTGGCGTTCATCAACACGCGCTGCGTTTTTTTAGCAAGATTGGCGAAGCTGATGCTGTGGTCATCTCTTTTGCAGAGTACAACGGTTCATACACCGCAGCCTTTAAGAATGTGTTTGATTGGACATCACGAATCGACATGAAAGTGTACCAAGGCAAACCTGTTGTTATGCTCTCCACGTCACCAGGCCCTGGCGGCGCAAGCTCTGTGTTGTCGTCTGCGGTAAATTCCGCACCTTATTTTGATGCTGATGTGAAGGGGTCGATGTCGGTGCCAAGTTTCTACGACAACTTTAATGTAGAAACGGGTGAGATCATCAATGCCGAAATGGCCGAGAGCCTGAAATCGATCATGAGTCAGATCTAACTGCTTTAGTGAGTGAGAGAATTATTACATCGGTGCGCAGATAGATAAATACATAGATAAATAGATACATAAATGGCCATCAAGCGATGGCCATTTAATTGCGTCATTGTCTATTGTGATAACTCTGCTGCGGTGTCAACGAAGATACCTTGAATGTCTTTCGCTTCACGCTCGGTTTGTCCGCCATGTTTTAGAAACGCACCGATAATTGCTGCGGTTTTTTGCTCTTTTGCGCGCTCTAAGAAGTAACGCAGTTCTAGCTCAGCGCCCGCTTGCTCATCTTTGATTGAGGCTGCGATGATCTCTTTGTACATCACGATATCACGTACTTCTAATTGACTGATCACACCGAGTGTCGCTGCTAAGAAATCCTCTAGCTCAGCCTTCGGTACGAACTGCGTAATGATGTTACGGTCTTCTGCCTGCTGAGCCGTAAAGTCGTTACCAAGCAGTAAAGCTTGTAGTGCTTTGTTTTTACCCATGCGTCTTGCAAACTGCACCGCGCCTTGGCCACCGGTTGGGATGTTTACATGAATTTCAGGTTGTGCGAACGCTGAGTTTTCAGTGCCGTAAGCAAGGTCACACGCCATCACAAATTCATTACCGCCCCCACGAGCTACGCCATCAACTACCGCGACAGAGACTTGTTTCATCGCTTTAATGTTCTCAATCATATGGTTGAATTCAATCGAACCGGCTTGTCCGCCTTGTGTACCGTTGATCACATTGAGATCTAGGTGAGCCAGAAAGAAGCTCTCATGTAATGATTTAAATACAACAACCTTAGTATCACGATCATCTTTCAATGAAAGTACAAAGGCATTGATCTCGTTGATCAAGTCGAAAGTCAGCACGTTCACTGGTGGGTTGTTGATTGATACCGTTGCGATGCCATTTTGGTTAGTCACAGATAGTAGTGTCATGGGATGTTCCTCTATTAGGTCGGGACTGAATGTTGTCTCCGTTATGTGCAGCTACTATAGATTTGTAATAAGATGAGAAAAATAGTCATATTGGCACTTAATTGGTGCTCTAAATGCAACAAAGGACGTTATGGATATATCGAGTCGTTTATTATTGTTACTTGAAGTGGTTGAGCTGGGTTCGTTTGTCAAAGTGGCGGAGCAAAGAAACGTCGACCGTTCCGTTATCTCTAAACAGATCAGCCGTCTTGAAGAAGATCTGGATGTTCGGTTATTAAATCGCACCACTCGTTCGTTATCTCTGACAGCTGCAGGCAATGAGATGATCAATCAAGCGCATCAGCTTCGTGCACTATTGAACGATACTCGACGCTTGGCGCAAAATTATCATGCAGAGCCTCGAGGATTATTAAGAATCACCAGCTCGACCATGTTCGGTCGACAATATGTTCAGCAGGCGATTGCGGTTTTCCAGAAGCAGTATCCAGATGTTGATTTTGAATTGAGACTCGAAGATCGAATCGTCGATATGATTAAAGAGGGGTTTGATATTGGTTTCCGTATTGGTAAGCCCAAAAACTCTAGCCTAATCAGCCGTAAGATAGCCAGAAGTCGATTATTGATTGTTGCTTCACCTGAGTTCATTGCTCAGCATGGTGAGATAAACACCATCGAAAAACTCGAGTCATTACCTGCGACTATCTATGCCGCTCCGGGTTTGTTGATTGATAAGTTTTCTTACGTTGATGAAGAAGGGCAAGCGCAGAATTTCCAGCTTAATGCCGCTTATAAAGTGAATGATGTTGAGATGATTTCCAAGAGTGCTTTAACCGGCAGTACTCTCGCGGTCGTCACGGCGCAGATGATTGAAGATGAAGTGCTCAGTGGGGAGTTGGTGCCTATAATGACTCACTTAAACTTGGATGACTTTGGCACTTTCTATGCGGTGTACCCACATCGAGATGCACCCATAAAAACCAAGCTCTTCATTGATACATTGAAAACCATTGTCGGTGAAGATAAACCCGTGTGGGAGCAAGGCATTCCCGGGTTTGACGACATGTATGGTAATCAGCGAACAAAATCATAGCCCTGAGAATCAATATGTTAGGTTGCTTTGTCGTTCGTATTTTGTAACCTAACCCAAACCTTAATTTGAGCACAAACTTCAAGTTAAAGTGAACTCTATTATACTGTTCATTATCAGGACGAAACGACTATTCAAACAGGAAGTGAAAGATCATGAGAAACATCGTATACCTCAGCATAGGCCAGTTGGCTGAGCGCAGTGGCGTGGCTCCTTCGGCCTTACGCTTTTACGAAACCAAGGGGTTGATTGCTTCGATTCGTACTAACGGAAATCAGCGCCGTTATCAGTCGGCGATGTTGAGACGAATTGCGTTGATCCAAGTCGCGCAGTCGATAGGCTTCACGCTAGAAGAGATCACTGAAGAGCTGTCTAGCTTACCGATGAACCATACCGCGACTAAGCGAGACTGGGAGCGCGTAGCTAAGAAGTGGCAGGGGCAACTCGACAGTAAAATGGCGCAGATTAAATCGCTACAAGAGAACTTAACAGGCTGTATCGGTTGTGGATGCTTGAGTATGCAAAAGTGCAACTTGTTAAATCCTGATGATATCTTGCATGACCAAGGGCAGGGCGCACAACGGATCGTTGATTAGCCCTGACTTAAGGTTCCCTATCTGAGAGCGTCGAATCCAATGCACTCAATCTGATGGTCAGCCAACCACTGTTTTAGCGCAGGGCTAGTGAGCAGTTGATGCTCTTCGACTCGTTTATCACTGTAACTTGAGAGGGACTTAAGCTGTTCACTTGCCACTGATGAAGGGTGACACATTAACTCAAGTACACCGTTAGGCATCATAGCTTGGTAACTCAGTAATAAATCTTTCAGGCCATTCAGCGATACGCCTTGGTCAAAGAAACGCATGTCGAAAGCATCCGGCGTTGGCACTCGCAGTGTATCTTGGCCACTCAAGATGTTATCGATTCGTCTAACTGGAAGACCAATGCGATTCACTGTGCGGGTAAACGCTGCTTTTAGAGGTTTAAACACACCACCAAAGTGATGACTGTCGATATGGTTGATCTCTAAACCTGCATCGAGGGCGGCTTGATATTGCGCGTTGAGTTCAAGCACCACCTCATCTTCATTCACATCTGATTTATCGAACAGAGTAACATTGCTAAAGAAGTGGCCGTATTCGTCGACTAAGCTCGGAACTAACTCTGGTGACGTCAATGGTTTGCCTGCGGTGACCGTAAAGTGCAAGCCAACTTCAGGGACTAAACCTTGATGATAGAGCTCAATCGCGTTTTGTGTACCCGGTTGATTCATCATGATGGTGGTCGACTTAACCAAACCCGCCTTAAAGCAGTCGACGATGCCGTGGTTCACGCTTTCAGTGAGGCCGAAATCATCGGCGTTGAGTATTAATTTCATCATGACCTCTGTAAAAAGATTTGGATTCAATATGTTGAATGAGCTCTCTGTCATTGAGCTCACTTGCTGTTATCACTGAGCTTATTAGCTGTTATAACCGAGCTTATTAGTTGCTAACAAAATGCCACATTAAGCGAGTCGATGAGCGAACGCAGGCATGAAGTCTAAGTTCTCGCGAATGGTTTCTTGCAAAGCCTCGTCGATATGCGAACCACTATCAACGATAGGGTTTAAGATCAGAGCGCGCTTTGCTATCGCGATGTCTCCTGTCATGGCTGCTTGAACGGTCAGGGTTTCAAACTCTTTCATCTGTTGAATTAAGCGCAGCGTGTCGCTATCAAAAGGTTCAACGTTGAGTGGCAGGATCGCACTGCTAGTGATTACCGAACTTACTTCTACAGCACAGTCATCGGGTAATCCTTGAATCGCACCATTGTTACGAGTGTTGACGTGCATGATAGAACGTTTGTTATTGTGAATACTGTTCATGAGCTCACAGGCCGCTTCAGAGTAGTAAGCACCGCCTCGTTCTTCTAACAATTTAGGCTTGGTATCGAGCATGGGATCTTTGTAGATCTCAAGCAGTTGTTTCTCAACTTGAGCCACTAAGTCGGCGCGATTCGCGTTTTTCTTAGATGCTTCAAACTCTTTATCTAAGATATCTCGAGACTGATAGTAGTAACGCAGGTATGCACATGGAATGATGTTGAGTGAGCGAATTAACTCGCCGTCCCATTCAAAGGGAGGGATATTTTTCGGCATCATTTGATCGTTGCCACCAAGAAGTTGATTGATGACCTCACCCAGTTTGTCTTGCCCTTCATGTAGCACCTTGCGAGCCCAAACTAGGTGGTTTAATCCGGCGATTTGCATCGTCATATCTTTACGTTCTGCACCAAGCATTTTCGCCGCGCCTAGCTCCATGTTGACGGGAACGTTACATAGACCAACGGTTTTAATGGTTGAGTGCTTAATCAGTGCTTCCGTTACCATGCCTGATGGGTTGGTGAAGTTGAGTAACCACGCATTTGGACACAACACTTCCATCTCTTTCGCTATCTCGAGTGCAATCGGAATGGTTCGGCAAGCATTAGAGAAACCACCTAAACCATTGGTCTCTTGGCCGATCATGCGATATTTCAGAGCAATCCTCTCGTCGCGTAGTCTGGCTTCCATTCTTCCGGCGCGAAATTGAGAGCAGACAAAATCCGCGTCTTTCAGGGCTGCTTTTCGATCTGTGGTGAGGTGAACATTAATCACACAGCCCGATTTGTTTATCATTCGCTTGGTGAGCGCCGCGATTATTTCTGCTTTTTCCATGCCTTGTTCGATATCGACTAACCACAGATCAGAGATAGGTAATTCGTGATGGCGCTTGAGCAGTCCTTCAACGAGCTCTGGGGTGTAACTTGAGCCACCACCAATCACGGTTACTTTGAGTATTTGATTCTGTTGCATGCTGTTCACCATTTAATGTTGTAGATTACTTGGTTTAATTTATATGATGGTTACATACACCGACAAACCAGTTGTGATGACTTATGAATTAGTGAGGTTAATGCATGGGGCTATTCGAAAATCGCCAACAAACGCTGTCACTGTTGCACACCTTTAGTGTTGCGGCTAAACATCTAAGTTTTACACTTGCCGCCGATGAGCTCTTCTTAACTCAGGGAGGGGTCAGCCATCGCATCAAAAAACTCGAACAACAACTGAAGTTCAATCTGTTTGTGCGCAAGACAAGAAAGCTCGAACTGACGCCAGAAGGTCAGCGCGTGTTATCCATGTTGAACGTGTCGTTTGAGTCTATCTTTTCCGAACTCATGGATATTCAAACGGGTGAGCTTAGTGGGGAGTTGTACATCGCGACATCGCCTTATTTTGCTTCCTCGTGGTTAATGCCGCGCTTGCCAGAATTCAGACGCTTGTATCCGAATTTAAGCATCAAACTGCAAACCAAACAGAGCCAGTCAGACTTCCAGTTTGAACCTTATGACGTGGCAATTTTCTATAGCGAAGGTCATTACCCAAACCATTACAGTGAGCGATTATTCAGTGGAGTAAGAACCCCAGTGTGCAGCCCTGAATACGCGAAACGCTTCAAACTAGACCAAGGCATTCAACACTTAGACGATGTTCGTTTCATTCACAGTGGCGATATCACTGCGTGGCAGCGTTGGTTGTATGAAGCTCAAAGTGATACCAATTGCGCACTTCAGTGTGACTATTACAGCGATAACCGCTTGGCGATGGATGCAGCGATATTATCGATGGGGCTAGCACTAGGGCGGTTAGAGTTCATGGCACCGCAGATTGAACAAGGCTTGTTGGTCGCACCTCTTATGAGCATTGAATCGGGCAAAGGGTATGATTTAGTGTGTCCGAAAGGCATGGAGCAACGAACTAAGTTTCAGGTGTTTGCTCAATGGGTTAAGCAACAGTTGTGACCGAATTGCGTGCCTAGACAAACACAAATTATAGGTCTAGTGTAGGTGGTTCTTTCAATAAAAGAAGAGGTTAGTTATGTTCAGCCATGTTTTTCTCGGTACCGAAGATATTGAACGCGCGAAGGCTTTTTATGACCCAATCATGAGAGTGCTTGGTTACAGTGAAGGTTCCGTTGACCCTAAAGGGCGCTGTGTTTACGTTAGCCAAACTGGTGTATTAGGTTTAACCAAACCGATTGATGGTCAGCCTGCAACGCACGGCAATGGTATGACGATCGGCTTCCTAGCGTCTTCTCCTGAACTGGTGGACGAATGGCATCGAGTTGGCGTCGAAAATGGCGGCACCAGTATTGAAAACGGCCCCGGAGCGAGAGGTTCTGACGAGCGTCGTTTGTACATGGCTTATTTGCGAGATCCTGATGGAAACAAGATCTGTGCAACTCACTTTATGCCGTAGTATATGTTATGCCATAGTGGCGTATGCTTAGATCATATTGATGGTTCGGAGTTGGCGAAGTCGCGGCTCTAAACTTGTTAGCTTCCCGAAGACTCAATATTTTGCAAAGGACTGGCTAGATGAAACCGAATGAACTGTTTTATGAAAGCTTTGAGCGCTGCCGGATTGACCAAGAATTTTTGGAGAGCTTTCTGGCGGATTTTTGCGAGCATAATCCAAGATTTTCAGAACGTTTTGAAAAGATAGGGTTAGAGCAGCAAACCAAGATGCTTAAAGCTTCGATCATCCTTATCTATAACTCTGCTGGTCTACCGAGCGTACGAAACTCGGTGAAAAAGCTTGGGAAGCGACATAAAGATTTAGGAATGGATATCTCTGAGCAAGAACTCAACGAGTGGTTCGATTCGTTGCTCAATACGGTTAAAAAATACGATCCTCACTACGATGAAAGCGTCGAACAAGCATGGACAGAAACGCTCGAGGCCGGCTTAACTATCATGAAGAAAGAGTGTGTTGTGCCAGGTCCTGTGAATCAATAGGTAAGTCACCAGCAGCTTTTCTTGAAAGGTAGACTTCGTTTGAGAGGTAAGCCATGAATCAGGCTTACCTCAATTCTCAACCTTTTGACTCCTCATTAAAAATGAGCAGCCCAACCAATCAGGAACCCTTGCGATGCGGTATCGTATTCAAAGGTGCCCTTGTTTTCGTAATCAACCCAGGTCGATTTGTAGGCAACATTTAAGTCAGACCAACTGTTTATTTGGTATCGCACGCCAGTTAGCAGAGATGAAGTAAAGTTGGTGTCACTGCCAAGCCCTGCATCAATAGTTGCGTGATACTTCCAATCCTTATTGATCTGCGTTATCCATCTCACACCTATTTGGTAGTCAACCCAATCTTCATCGAGTGATCGGTCTGTACTTAGCTTACCACCTGAACCGTAAAGCTTGGCATCAATGTCGTTATCCCACCAACGAAGCCCAAACAGATAATCAATCGAGCCAAAATCGTATTGGTAGCGCTTAAACCCCTTCACATCTAAAACACCTTGTCGGATATCAAGATTGCCTTTCAATACCTCTAGGTTGCTACCTAAAACTGAGTTCGTTTTTCCGCTTAACTTCATGAAGCTGTAGTCAATGTAATAGCCCCACTGATTGTCATAGATACCCTCTAAACGCACCATTGCGGTCATATCAAGATGATCCATGATGAATGCAGGATCCACATCGACATCAGCAGACAAATCACCAATGGTACTGTCTCCGCGGATATTGAGTGCGAGCGCGTAAATTTCGAAGCTATGTTGCCACTTTTTTGTATCCGCTTGTTCGTTTGCTTCCTGAGCATTTACGGTTGAACTGGCAGCCAATGCTGATGCGAGTAGGTAACGCCATTTAGCCATATTGATATCCCTATATTCGATGTGAAACTGCGCCTTAATGAATGAGTGGGTCTTTGATTTACTTTGCTTATATGCAACTTGTATATCCCTGATTGTAGACTATGTTTTTTTTAAAGAGCCAAATTTTGAGAGTAAGGGTATGAAGCCACAAAGTATTTTCTTGTTAGTTGCTGTTGTGGGACTAACACCTATTGCGCTGTCTTATGGCTATGCGCCAGTTGTCTCTCTTGATTACCTTTTTGAGATCGATGCTAGCCCCATTAATGTGACTCATATCTTTCGTGCAGTGATGGGGCTTTATTTGGCTCTGGCGTTGTTTTGGGTGTTTGGCGCACTGTTCAAAAAGTATCGACTGCCAGCGCTCTATAGTTTGGTGGTATTCATGTTGGGTTTGGCTGCCGGACGAGTCATCAGTTTGGTGGTGGATGGCATGCCGCATTGGCTACTTTTCGTCTATCTGATCTTGGAACTGGGCTTTGGCTTAGTCGGTTTAAAAATGATTCATAACGAGCAATCTGAAACAGTATAAGGACATTCTATGAAAAGGATTTTCCATCTTCTTATGCTGAGTGTGTTGAGTAGCGTTTCGCTATCAGCATGGTCAGCTCAAGAGCAGCCTAACATTTTTGTAATTTTTACTGATGACATTGGTATTTCAAACCTCAGTGCTTACCACAACGGAGTGATGAGTAGTGAAACACCGAACATCGACAGCATTGCCGAGAAGGGAATGCTATTGACAGATTATTATGCGCAGCCATCGTGTACGGCTGGGCGCTCTGCATTCTTAACGGGGCAGTTACCAGTGCGAACGGGTATGCACACGGTGGGCTTACCGGGTGGGCCTGTTGGGCTGCATGCGGATACGCCAACACTACCAGAAATCCTCAAAACCATGGGTTACGTGACAGGTCAGTTTGGTAAAAACCACTTAGGTGACCGTGATGAGTTCTTGCCAACAATGCACGGTTTCGATGAGTATTGGGGCTGGTTGTATCACCTGAATGCGATGGAATACACCGAAGATCCAGATTGGCCAAAAGACGGTTCGTTGGATGCTTTTGCGCCTCGCAATGTGATTTACGCGAAATCCGATGGCAAAGGCGGACAAACCATTGAAGATGATGGCGCGCTAACTATCGAGCGTATGCGCACACTAGATGATGAAGTAAATAAACACGCGATCAACTTCATCGAAAGGGCGGTTGAAGCGGATAAGCCATTCTTCACTTGGTACTGTCCATCACGTGGTCACGTTTGGACACACCTTTCACCTGAATACGAAGCCATGCTTGGTCAGAATGGGTGGGGACTTCAAGAAGTGGTGATGAAAGATCTCGATGATCATGTCGGCGAGATGATGGCGAAAATGGAGGAGCTCGGCATTGCTGACAACACCATCATAATTTTCACGGCTGATAATGGCCCTGAAATCATGACTTGGCCTGATGGTGGTATGACACCATACCACGGTGAGAAAGGCACTACGTGGGAAGGTGGCGTTCGTGCTCCAGCTCTAGTTAGTTGGCCAGGTAAGATTCCAGCGGGTAGTGTGGGTAACGGCATCTTTGATGGTATGGACTGGCTACCGACACTTGTTGCAGCTGCGGGGGGCCCTGCCGATCTGAAAGAGAAAATGCTAAAAGGTCACGATGGCTTTAAAGCACACCTCGATGGTTATAACCAGGTCGATATGTTGACGGAAAAAGGTGAGTCGAATCGTAAAGAAATTTACTACTACGAACGAGACAAGCTACAAGCCGTTCGAGTTGGAGATTGGAAAGCGCACTTCGTGGTTCAGAATCATGGTTGGAGTGGTCCGAAAGAAGAGCTTAATGCACCATTACTGTTTAACTTGCGCCGTGACCCATATGAGCGAGCGGCAGAAGAATCGGGCATGTACTTGAAGTGGATGGGACAAAAAATGTGGGCATTTGGCCCGGCTCAAGCGGCGGTACAGCAACACCTAGCGACCTTCAAAGAGTGGCCACCTAAGACGCCAGAAACTCAGCCAGACAATACCGGTGGTGTGGGCAATTAATTAAATATCCAAATAAAAATCCCGCTCTAGATGAGCGGGATTTTTTATTCGAGAGTGTCTTAGTTTTGGTTCTATTTGAGCGTCGTTTTTCTCTCAATAAACTTAACCGGAACCATGAGTTTTACTAGACTGGTGTCTTGATCTTGAATTTGATTGACTACAATCTTGACTGATTCACGAGCAAGGCGTCTGAAGTCTTGCTTGAAGGTGGTGAGCTGGTAGTTCAGCCACTGCGTTTGTGGAATGTCATCGAAGCCAATCACTTGCAGATCTTCTGGAATACGCAGGTTGAACTCTAAGCGCGCCACATCCATTACCGCCATCGCCAGGTTATCTGTCGCACAGAAAATCGCTTGAGGATGTGTGGGTTCTGAAAACAGAGTCCGAATGGTATCTAGAGCATCAAGGTAGTCATAATCAGCTTCAATAACACGAGCTTGCTTGCCCGTGAGATCTTCGAATTCTGAGCAAAAGCCCGATTCACGCTCGCCGTTGGTGTAGGTTGGTACGTTACCTGTCAGGTAAACCGCTGACTTTGTTCCTACGCTATGTAAATGCTGAGCGGCGACTTGGCCTGCGGCGTAGTTGTCACTCACCACATGGCTACTCTTAGTCCCTTCAACAACACGTGCAAACTGGACGATAGGGATGTCGAACTCTTCACACTCTTCATAAAGTGACTTATTAAAGGTCGCAGAAGCAGCAATTACGCCATCAACTCGGTATTGGAAGATATTAGGGATCGAGTGGTTGTCGTTTCCATCAACTTGCCAAGGAATCAATACCGCAGAGTAACCCTGCTTTTGTAGCTCAGTAGAGATAAGCTGCAGAGTTTTCATGTGGATAGGGTAGTCGGCATCTGGGAAAACTAAGCCAATCAATTTGGACTCATTTGTCGTCAGACTGCGGGCAAAGGCATTGGGACGATAATTCAACGATTTTGCTGCATCGAACACTTTCTGCTTGGTCTTTTCAGAAACCGAACTGCCCGGGACAAATACACGAGATACAGTTGATTGAGAAACGCCAGCAAGTTTAGCGACATCTTTAGAGGTGACGGTTGGCTTTGACGCCGTGGAGTGTTTTGGAGAGCTCATAGACCATACTTTTGAACCAAATTGATTGTGCATAGAGTAACATAATTAGGTACGTACTCAAAAATACAATATGCCATTATTATATGAAAAATAAGGGTTGATAGAGAGTGTTGAATATTATTCTGGGTATGACCCAAAAAAGCTCTGCGTTAAGAGCAGAGCTTTGTTTAAAGAATTTATTAATCGACTAACTGGGTGTTAGAAGTAGTAACGAATACCTGCAGCGAATTGGTCGTCACGGTTTTCGAATTTGTTACCAACAAGCTGATCTTTACCTAGATCGAATTGGTACTCAGTCCAAACTAGGAATTTGTTCTTCTGGAAGTGGTATTCAACACCTGGGATAAGCAGGTTACGTTCATAGCCATCTGTCTCGTCATCACGATCTTCCATGTAGTTGTAGTTCAACGTAGGGCGTAGGCCATTGTCGAAGTGGTAGTACGTGTAGATTTCACCACCTAGGGTATCGAACATTACATCCGTACCGCCTTGGCTTACTGCTTCCCAGTTTTCGCCAACATGGAAAGTGGCACCTGCGTAGAAGCCACCGTTGCTGTAGTTCGCACCCAACAACATAATACGCATGTTGTCGCCGTCTTCTACGCCGATTACGCCTGCACCTAAGTCGGTAACTTCATTTTGATGATAAGCCGCCCCAAGTGTTACACCGTCAGCAGGTTTGTAAGTGATCGACGCACCCATACCGTTTTTCAATGAAACTGTCGCATTACTCGCTAGTGCAACATCTTCACGTGTGGTTTGGTAAGTGAAGCCATAGCTTACTTGGTCGTTGATTGAGTTACGGTAAGTAATTGAGTTTTCAGCACGGCCTGTACCTGATGCAATACCCCAGTCAGAAAGGTTGTAAACACCTGAGCCGCGAGTACCGAAGACACGACCTAAGTCGGTGTACCATGCTACGTCATAAAAAGTAGACCACTGCTTAGTACCCGCAGCAATCTTGCCGTACTTGTCGTGCTCTACGCCAGCGTATAGAAGTCGGTCGTAAATATTGTCGCCGTTCGCACCAGAGTTGTAACCCCATTCGGCATGGCCAAAGCCAGTCCAACCGTTGTCTAGACCCATTTGACCTTTAAGGCCGAAACGAGAACTACCGCTGTTCCATTCACCGTTGTGGTCGCCGCCCTTATCTTGGTAACGAACGTCAAAACGACCGTCTAAAGTAAGGCTATCGCCCGCGTCATTGGTAAAAGTGTGTGCAGCAAAGGCAGAACCCGATGTAAGTGCTGTCAGAATCACTGCAGAAAGAATCGACTTGTTCATTGTTATTCTCTTTATTCAGGCCGCAGAAAGCCACCGTGCTTTCAAGCCCGTTATATTAGTAATGGTTTGGCAGGGTGTACCCCATCCGTGAGGCACGAGTTGATTCAATTATTAGTGGAGCAATAATGAATGGTGTGGAGCACTTACTAGGAGCGAGAAGGGTCTCCTAGTAAGCGTAGCAACTTAAACTAGATGTCCATTTAGGTTGCCACTATTTCGTTTCAATCTTTGGGATTAAAGCGTTTCGTTTACAGCGTTGGGTTCATGATGGTTGAAGTGCGTTCGAACACATCTAGACCTTGCTGTTGTAGCCAGTAAGGAAGGTCGATAAGAACCCAGTTTTCAGACAGTTTGTCACCGTCACGGTAGTAAACGTCAACCACTTGCATGTTTGCGCGTACTTCACCGCCAGTCATACCTAGGAAGCCGCCTGTTGGTGTGTTTGATAGGTTTGGCCAACCGAAGAAACAAGAGAAGTTACCTTCAGCGAAACGACAAACGTGGCCGTTGAACTTCTTGTCTTTCAGGTTGTTACGGAAAGGAAGTTGGTGCTGCTGTTGGTAGCGAGGAATTGTGTAAGACGCGCCGATACCACATGGGCCGTACCAAATCATGTCTTTTGACCAGCTTTTCTCTAGTACTTCTGGTGGGCAGCCCATCGCGCCGCTGTCGTTAAGAGCAGATAGGTCATCAACCATTTTGTTTACTAGAGCAAGAGTCGCAACGCCTTCTTCTGGAGCTGCATCTTCAAACAACAGACCGTCGTGGTTGCGTGGGCCAGGGTATACGAAGTGCTTACCTGTTGATGGTGGTAGTGGGTAGCAACCCGCTTGGTCCATCATGCCTAGTAGGTCTAGGAACAAGCCTGTTTTCGTGATTTTGCCGTCAGAAACACAGTTAAATTCTGCGTAACGAACGTTCATGATCTTGCCAGTAGGGCGCATGCCTAGGTACTCAGCGTCGAACAGACCCATGAAGTGACCCATGCTCATTACCCAAATCTCATCTGGGTTAACTTCGTTGTTACCGCCGATGAAGATGTCTTGACGACGCTGCATGCGAGTCATCGACTTCATCATTGGCGCCCAGAAAACGTCAGCTGCTGATTGTGCGCCTTCTTGCTCACGGAATGGGTAAACACCGCGCCACAAGTAATCTTCAGAAGTGTGTGCTTTTAAAACGTCAGCAACGTTTTCGTGAGTTGCGTTTTCCATTGCATCAAAGTATTCGCGAACAATGCGTTTAGCTTCTTGATATTTAGACATAATAATTTCTCTTTGTGTTGTCGAGTCAACATTCGGAACAGGACTCGATTCGGATTTTGATGCCGGCTGACTGATCAGCCGGCTTTAAATTTTTCGTATTTGAAATTCAGTTTACGAGTTTCGAATTAAGCTTTTGCAGCTTCCGCTTTTTTGCTTTTATCGAAGATGCCGCCTTTCAGTGTTTCTGGCAGTGTTAGCCATAGAAGACCAGCAAGGATCCATACGATTGGAGAACCCCACATCGCAGTTTGTAGGTCGGTACGCTCTTGAATGAAGATAAGTACCATTGGCGCCCACATACCCAGGATACGACCACCGTGGAACAGCGCTGCGCCGTAGCTACGTAGGTGTGCTGGGAACAGTTCAGAGAAGTAACCACCCCATACTGCTGAAGAAGACAGGCCGAAGTTGTAAACCAGACCAAGTAGAGCCAGCATGTTTAGGCCGCCAATCACCATGTCACCAGGCGCAACAAAGAAGATTGAAACCATGATGCCCGCTA
The DNA here is from genome assembly GCF_013114115.1 of Vibrio sp. 070316B. NCBI lineage: Bacteria > Pseudomonadati > Pseudomonadota > Gammaproteobacteria > Vibrionales > Vibrionaceae > Vibrio > Vibrio sp. 070316B. The sequence goes on from NZ_VTYC01000001.1 coordinate 157,915, forward strand.
GGATGAAACCAAATGCGTTCACCTTACGACCGAATTTGTCAGCCGCCCAACCCCAGAACCATGCACCAAACAATGAACCAAACGCTGAAATAGAGAAGATAAGACCGATGGTTGCACCGTCGAACATACGTACATCACGTAGGTAAGTGGTAACGAAGCCACCGAAGAATTGGAAACCGTAGAAGTTAAGGCCAGCCAGTAATAGACACGTTAATGTGATCTTACGGTAAGACTTGCTTAGCATTTCGCCCCAAGAACCTTTCTTCGCTGGTGCATTTGATGCTTCTGCTTTTGCTTGCTCTTCTTCACCGTAAGCGATCACTTTCTTGTCGCTAGGTAAAACAAAGATCATGACTGCCGCTGCTGCCAACGGTGGGATACCACCAACAAGCATTAGGCTTTCCCAAGGAGCTTCAATGCTTGAAATGAATGCTGCATACGCACCCATGACCATCAACGCAACAGAGAACATGGAAGATGCGAATGCAGTTAACTTACCGCGAACAGTCGGTGTGAATAGGCCGATCATCAGGCTCACTGCTACAGTGAAGTAACCACCTAGCGACAAACCAATGATGAAACGCATTGCAGCCCAAGTTGCGTAGTCGGTAAACATCATATTGATGATGGTAGCGCCGCCGTTTAGAGCTGTGATGGCAATAAGAGTGGGTTTTTTACCAAATTTTGTTGCTACCCAAGCACAGCTCAATGCGCCAATAAGTGCACCAACCGACTGCCAGGTATAGAACTGGGCAGTGTCTGACAGGTTAATACCATCATACGCTTCAACGATGTATGGGCGTACGTAGTCAATAATTACAAAGTTATAACAATAGAAAAAGTAACCCACTAGAATTGCTAGATATGCGGCTACCCTTTGAATCATAGGAACTTCGCTCATGTGTTTTTTAGTAGTCATGACCGATAAACCTTTATTTTATATAGGGTGGTTTTGGTTTTAATTACTGTGTGTTGATTATTTATTTTCATCACACCGTCTTCATTTCGGGAGAGATAATAGAATTTTTGTGGTTATTAGATCCGTGATCAAAGTCAATTTTAAAATGAGTGCGTACCCATATTGTGTGTTTTGGTGATCTGGATCTCATTTGATCGCGTTTTTGTGCTTTGTGGGGCGATTTGAGCGTTTAATCGTCTATCTTAGTGATAATAGTCACACTTACTGTGGGTTTTTGAGGGAAAATATCCATTTTTGAGTACTATTGGCGGCGAATGATTTGCGACATACAATAAACGGAATCTAAAAATGGTTACGTACTCAAGTTTTGTGGTTATTGCTCTTTATGTGCTAACTACTTTGTTTATCAGCTACTTAGTTAATAGGCGTTATAACGCTGGTGGCGACTTTTCGACTGGTGGAAAACAGTTTGGTTGGTTTACGGCAGGTGTGTCGATTCTTGCAACCTACATCAGCGCAATGACGTTCGTTGGTATGCCGGGCTGGGTTTATAGCTCAGGTATGGAAGCGATGAGTGTTCATCTTAATTACCCAATAGTGATCTTTTTCGCTGTGGTTTTCTTTGTTCCTGTGTTTTACAAGCTCGGCTTGACCTCTATCTATGAATACCTAGAGCACCGCTTTGGCGTTGTTGCTCGCACGATCAATTCGATTGTGTTTATTGTGGTTCAGTGCATTTCGGCTGGAGTGATTCTGTATGCGGTTGCCCTGATCTTGGTGCAAGTGCTACCGATAGGCATCTCAGAGGCGATTATCTACATCAGTTTGTTCACCGCGTTATACACCTATGCCGGTGGTATCTCGACAGTAATATGGACTGACATGCTTCAGTCAGCAGTGCTGATTATTGGCAGCATTGCGATTTTTGGTTTATTGCTGATGAAGATTGATGCGGGTGAGGCGCTGTCTCCAGAGCATCTAGAGATCATCAACCTTGATTTCGACTTGGGTGTTGATACCACATTGTGGGCAGGTTTAGTTGCTGTGAGCTTCTTACACCTGAGTGTATATGGTACTAACCAATTGATTATTCAAAGAACACTCGCGACTAAGTGTGTTAAAACCGCACAAAAATCCATGCTGCTTTGCGGCTATGGCGCGTTCTTTGTTTATCTGTTCTTTGCTGTGATGGGCGTGTTACTGAGCGTTTTTTATCAAGACAGCAGTTTTGAGAACAGCAACGAAGTGATCCTCGATTTTGTTTTCAACCACACCAACCCAATCATTGTTGGTTTGGTGATTTCGGCTCTTTCTGCTGCGGCAATGTCGACACTGGATTCGACGTATAACTCAATGGCAACCGTGGCAACGTTCGATTTTTATAAGCGCTTTTTCCGTAAATCAGCTTCCGATACACATTACGAATCGGTAGCAAGAAAAATGAGCCTGGTCGCTGCGGCTTCGGTTGTTGTGCCTGCATTACTGGCGGTCTCGAATGAATCTGTACTCAAAACGATTGCTAGCTTAACTTCGATTTTTGTCGGTATTCGCCTTGGCTCTTTCATCCTAGGTTTGTTCTTCAAGCGAGCGAATGAAAAAGGGGTGATTGCAGGCAGTATCGGTAGTGTCGTAGTGGTATTTATTGCCAAATACAGTGGCATCTCTTGGCCTTGGTTTGCCTTGATTGGCACGGTGGTTTTCTTAGTGTTAGGTGTTGTTGTGAGCCATTTCTGGGGAGAGGTGACACAACAGCAAAACGAATTTATCGCCAAGCAAAAGCACTTGTTCGCTAAGCCTACCGCGAGTCATTACGGCTTGTTGGTCTTTGCTGTTGTGACGATCGCTGCTTGTATTGTTATCCCTGATTGGCTTTATGCCGCTCTTTCTTAATTGACCGATTCTTTACTGGTATAACTATGTTATCGATCTTTGATATCTACAAAATTGGTGTGGGGCCATCGAGCTCACACACTAACGGCCCAATGATTGCGGGTTTCCATTTCACTCAATTAATCGCAGACAGAATCACAGAGGTGGTTCGTGTTCAGGTCGATCTTTATGGTTCGTTATCGTTAACCGGAATAGGTCACCATACCGATAGAGCGACCATTTTGGGTTTGCTTGGTAATAAGCCAGACACGATTAAGATCACTAGCGCTAATGAAGCGATGCGACGCGCTATCGACAGTGGTGAAATGCAATTGAGTGGCAGCCACGCGATTGGCTTTAACTACCAAACCGACATGCTCTTTCACGAAGACAATCTGCCCCTGCATGAAAACGGCATGATGATTACCGCGTTTGATCAAGCTAGAAAGGTAATTGTCGATGAAACCTACTACTCGATTGGTGGTGGTTTTATCGCAACTGCAGATGAGCTGCAAAACGGCACCAAAACTCAATCAGTCGAGGTGGCTTACCCTTTCAAGAATGCCGATGAAATGCTTAAACAAGCTGAAGACAACGGCATGAGCCTAGGTGGAATGATTCTGAAAAATGAGTCGGCCTTCCAAGATTCTGATGCGATTGCAGAAAAGGCAGACCAGATCTGGCGCGTGATGTCGCGTTGTATGGAACGTGGTTTTGAGACTGAAGGTATTCTAGATGGCGGTTTGAACGTCACTCGCCGTGCGCCAAACCTATTGAAAAAGCTAGAAGCGAATGCAGCCGTTGAAAACGACCCGATGGAAATCATGGATTGGATTAACTTGTTTGCCTTTGCCGTGAGTGAAGAAAACGCGGCTGGTGGTCAAGTAGTTACATCTCCAACCAATGGCGCGGCGGGCGTGATTCCTGCGGTATTGATGTATTACCATCGCTTTATTAAAGAGTTGGATACCAAGCAGCTCAAAGACTTCTTAGCTGTATCGGGTGCGATTGGTATTTTGTACAAAACCAACGCTTCGATTTCGGGGGCCGAAGTAGGGTGCCAAGGAGAGGTGGGCGTTTCATCTTCTATGGCGGCTGCAGGTTTAACTGCCCTGCGCGGTGGTAGTAATGAGCAGATTTGTATTGCTGCAGAGATTGCGATGGAACATTCACTCGGTATGACATGTGACCCAATTGGTGGCTTAGTACAAGTACCGTGTATTGAACGAAATGCTATGGGTGCGATGAAGGCGATTAATGCGTCTCGCATGGCATTGAAACGCAATAGCAAATCTTTGATATCGTTGGATAAGGTCATCGCGACCATGTATCAAACGGGTAAAGACATGAACAAGAAATATCGTGAAACGTCACTCGGTGGTTTAGCCTTGATCCATCTAGCTCACCCTTGTGAATAGAAAGCGTAATTAAACGATATTCGTTTCAAACAAAGCCCAGCCCCTAAGTTTCAGAAACCTAGGGAGCTGGGCTTGTGTTTTGCTGAAAGAAAAGGGCTACCAGGAGAAGTGAACTAGTCCTCAAGAGGAAGTTGATAGCTGTTTTTTAATTCTTTCACTGAGATGTTGGATTGAATGGCACTCACGCCTTTCACTCGTCTGATCGAGCTAATACGCTCAAAGTACTCTTCTAAATCTTTTGCTAATACTTGCACCATGTAGTCTGCACCGCCTGCGATACAGTGACACATAGGAATCCAATCGGTAACGGCAACAAACTCTTCGAATGGTTCTGTGTTTTCAACTTCGTGGTTACCCAGCGTGACTAAGGTAAAACCTGCCACATGAAAGCCTAATTTCTTACGATTCAGCTTGGCGGCATAACCGTCGATATAGCCTGTCTCTTCCATACGTTTCCATCGGCGCCAGCAAGGGGTTTCGCTGAGGTTTACCTTCTCGGCGAGCTTACTGTTACTCATGCGCCCGTCTTGTTGAATATGTCCTAAGATAGCGATATCTGTGTCATCTAACACTTCTTTAGTGGATTCTTTCTGTTTCATGGTTATTTTGGAAAAGTCTCGCTCAAATTTGGATTAATATTAGCCTATATAGCAATTTAATTCCTAGTCGAATCTGTAAACTCTCTCCCTATAAATACTTTACTTATTAGGAGTGAGAGGAAATGAGCTCTCAATTAATGCTGGCGTTCTTGCTATTTTCAACATCAATTGCAATTACACCTGGGGCAGGCAATATCGCATTACTTGGGATTTCAAGTCGTTATGGATTTGCTGCGACTTTACCTTTTATCTCTGGGAACGCTGTTGGCATCATCATCGTACTGGCGGGTTCCAGTGTCGGTTTGGTGAGCCTGTTCACTCTTTACCCAGAGCTATACAACATTTTGAAGTACGCAGGTGCGGCTTATTTGTTGTTCATGGCGTGGTCGATTGCCAATATGCAAATCGAAGAGAGTACTACCGATAACCGTTCGGGCTTTGTGTCAGGTGTGTTGGTTCAGGTGTTGAACCCCAAAGGTTGGATTGCTTCGTTAACTGTGTTTTCTCAGTTCATCACTCCGAACGCAGACTATCTGATTCAAGTGGTGACCATTATTGCAGGCATGGTGATCACGGGCGTACCGTGCATGTTGGTGTGGGCGTATTGCGGTACGATGCTTAAAAAGCTGCTTCAATCACCAAAACAGATGATGGTGGTAAACCGTTGTTTGGGCGGAAGCCTCGCACTAGTGGTTGCCTTTATGCTTTATCAACCAGCATAAAAATTACAACGAAAAAAACCACTCCTAAATCCATAGGAGTGGTGTCTAAATATCGACAAAGTCGTTAACAATAATGGGTAAGTTAATAATAACTAATAAGTTAACAAGAACACTTAAGGAATTTTGTTTACAAGATTAAGCGGTTTCAGCCTCTTTAACAGGAGCTGAGTTACGAATTAGGTGGTCAAATGCGCCTAGACTTGCTTTCGCACCTTCACCCATCGCAATGATGATCTGCTTGTAAGGTACTGTTGTTACATCGCCTGCTGCGAACACACCTTTCATCGATGTTGCGCCATGAGCGTTAATCTCAATCTCACCGCGTGGTGAAAGCTCAACCTTCGAACCTTTCAACCATTCGCTGTTCGGCATTAGACCGATTTGAACGAAGATACCCGCAAGCTCAATCTGTTTAAGCTCTTCAGTGTTGCGGTCTTTGTATTCCAGACCTGTTACGCGGTTTCCATCACCCAACACTTGTGTGGTTTGAGCCATTTTGATGATTTCGATGTTTGGTGTTGCGTTCGCTTTATCAATAAGTACTTGGTCAGCGCGTAGCGTGTCTGCAAATTCAAGTACGGTTACGTGTTCCACAATGCCTGCTAGGTCAATAGCGGCTTCAATACCTGAGTTACCACCGCCGATAACGGCTGTTTTCTTGCCTTTGAACAGTGGGCCGTCACAGTGTGGGCAGTAAGCCACGCCTTTGTTACGGTATTCTTGTTCACCCGGAACGTTCATTTCACGCCAGCGTGCACCTGTACTTGTGATAACAGAGCGAGCTCGTAGTGTTGCGCCACTCTCTAATTCAACGTGGATGTAGCCGTCTTTTGTGTCTTCTGCAGCAATGATGTTTGCAGCGCGCTGCTCAGTCATTACTTCAACACCGTACTCTTTTACGTGCTCTTCTAAGCTAGCCACTAGCTTAGGACCTGTTGTCGCTTTCACTGAGATAAAGTTCTCAATTGCCATGGTATCCATTACCTGACCACCAAATCGGTCAGCAACCACACCTGTACGAATGCCTTTACGTGCTGCATAAATTGCTGCTGAAGAACCTGCTGGGCCACCACCCACAACTAACACGTCAAATGGTGCTTGTTGATTTAGGTTTGCTGCTTTCTTTTCCGCTGCACCTGAGTCTACTTTATTAAGGATCTCAGCCAGTGACATACGGCCTTGACCGAATAGTTCACCATTAATGAACACGCTTGGTACTGCCATGATATCGCGAGATTTCACTTCCTCTTGGAATGCTGCGCCATCAATCATGGTGGTCTTAATCAACGGGTTAATCGCTGACATCATGTTGAATGCCTGAACCACTTCTGGACAGTTCTGGCACGATAGTGAGATGAAAATTTCTACATTCAGCTCTTGATCTAATTCTTTAATTTGCTCGATTACGTCAGCTTCAAGCTTGATTGGGTGACCGCCACTGTGAAGCAGTGCCAGTACAAGAGACGTGAACTCGTGACCCATTGGTAAACCGGCGAAACCGATCGCTGTGCCTTTTTCTTGGTTCACTACCTGCATGATAGGGCTGCGCGTGCTTGCGCTATCATCGCGTGTTACTTCAATTTTGTCCGTTAAAGACGCGATGTCGTTTGCTAGGTTTTGGAGTTTGTTTGCGGTATCGCTGTCATCTAGGCTCAGCACTAACTGAACATTGGTTTTTAGGTTTTCTAGGTATGCTTTTAGCTGCTGCTTCATTGCTTGATCTAACATAATCGTGCCTGCTCTTAAATTCTGTGTCTTGGTATTGACCAATACCTTCTTGCTGAAAAAGGAAAATAAAAAGGGGGCGCAAGTCGGCAAATATTGTGGTTTTGATGGTTTGAAAGGGTGGCGCGCAACTGCCCTTTAGGAGGGAGGCCGAAGCGCGCCTGTAGAACCGTTTTATTTGTTCTTTTTAGCTATTCTTGTTAGCTAGGCTTAGATTAAATCTTACCTACTAGGTCTAGAGATGGTGCTAGTGTCTCTTCGCCTTCTTTCCATTTAGCTGGGCAAACTTCACCTGGGTTAGCCGCTACGTATTGTGCTGCTTTAACCTTGCGTAGTAGGTCTTCAGCGTCACGACCGATACCTTCAGCAGTGATTTCCATTGCTTGGATAACGCCTTCTGGGTCGATTAGGAACGTAGCACGGTCTGCTAGGCCTTGACCTTCACGCATTACGTTGAAGTTGTTTGTGATAGTGCCTGTTTGGTCACCTACCATGAAGTATTCGATAGTGCCGATTTTGTCAGAAGTATCGTGCCATGCTTTGTGAGAGAAGTGAGTGTCAGTTGATACTGAGTAAACTTCTACACCGCGAGATTGAAGCTCTGCGTATTTTTCTTGTAGGTCAACTAGCTCAGTTGGACATACGAAAGTGAAGTCTGCTGGGTAGAAGAAGAATACTGCCCACTTGCCTTTAACGTCTTGCTCAGTGATTTCTACGAATTCGCCGTTTTTGAATGCTGTTGCGTTGAATGGTTTGATTTCTGTGTTGATCATGTTTTGACTCTCTTTCTAATTTGTAGTGTTTAACGCTATCCCGCGTCGATGGAGATATATTGCATTGGCACCGAAAATTAGTGAAATCGGACATTTCTATAGATTCAATAGGTGATTCCTATCTTCGAAAGGAGAAAGCTATCAACAAAAACGATTAACAAAAGCCATCAAACATCAGCAATACTCGATTTGAGTGGCTATGCTCTTTAGGTTGTTCTCTATATTGGGCTGACCTCCTGCTAATGTGGGCGTCTATTTATAGTGTGAGCATGTATGTAGATAGCGTTTCTTTAAGTGAGCCGAGATCCTATTTTAATCTGGGAATAACAAAAAATTATCATTAATATAAATTATGATAATTTCAGTTAATCGCAATCTCTCCCTATACTCTTTTCATCGAAACGAGATACTGAAGTTAGACTTCGAAAAGCACAGAATAAAAAACGAATTGGAGAAAGTTATGAAAATGAATCACGTAGGCATCATGGTTGGCGATATGGACCAGGCAGTAGAGTTTTACACTAAGGCTCTAGGTCTAAGAGTTGTAATGAACAACACCAAAGTGATGGAAGAACGCGAATCAGCAATTGGCCGTATGTGTATCGCTGTATTTGGTGAAGGCTTCAAAGGTTTCAACATTGCTCACCTAGTCACATCTGATGGCATCGGTGTTGAGATGTTCGAAATGGTTGACCGTGAAGAGCGTCATAAGGTTGATTTCTCTCGTCTAGGTATCTTCCATTTCTGTCTGCAGCTTCCAAAAGAGCAATTTCATTCAGCTATTAAACGCGTTGAAGAGTTTGGCGGTAAAGTACGTATGGATATTCACCGTTACCACCCAGAAGACGAGCTAAAACAAGCACAAATGGTTTACCTAGAAGACCCGTTTGGCAACCTGTTCGAATTCTACTCTCACTCATACGAAGATACGTACGCGACAGATTACGAGTAATAGACGTCATCTACCTGTCGTAAGGTAGAAAAACCGAAACACCCCCCTAAAGAGGATTGGTAGAGATACCAATCCTTTTTTTGTGCCTGCGATATTCGGGTAGAGGTTACAGATAAACCAGGTCAAAGGATTGCTTTGTGTTCTCTGTTTGCACTAAAACGAGCCGACAATGTTGCTTTACAGTGCAGCATTGGCTTAAGAATAAACTTAACTGATTGATAAACATGATGTTAAACCATTGGCATATATGTTGCTGTATTGCCCTTATGTAAATTGTATACAATAAAAAATACATAAAGGAAGTCACATGGAACAGAACAGTGAATTGATCTACGGATTAGACGATCGACCATCAGTCAGAGCAGCCAGCTACGCGGCGCTGCAGCATGTATTAGCCAGCTTTGTTGGCATTATCACACCCACGCTCATTATTGGTGGTGTCCTTGGATTGGGTGAGCACATTCCCTACCTGATCAGCATGGCACTCATGGTGTCTGGCGTCGGTACCTTCATCCAAGCCAGAAAAATAGGCCCAGTTGGTGCAGGCATGATCTGTGTTCAAGGAACCAGCTTTGCGTTTTTAGGTTCAGTATTAGGCGCGGGTTTTCTGGTTAAAGCGAATGGAGGCGGGCCGGATGAAATGCTCGCCACCATTTTCGGCGTCTGCTTCTTTGGTGCATTTGTTGAAATCGTCCTATCGCGCTTTATCGAAAAACTCAAGGTCGTTATCACGCCCGTTGTCACCGGAATCGTTATCACGACGATAGGTATCTCTTTGATTAAAGTAGGTGTTACTGATATTGCGGGTGGTGTTGGCGCGGAAGACTTTGGCTCTGGAAGTAACCTGCTTCTGGGTGCGATTGTGCTCGGAACCATAGTGGCACTTAACCTAAGCAACAACACCATGGTTAGGCTGTCGTCTATTTTGGTCGGTTTGGTTGTAGGATGGGGCGTTGCTATTTTGATGGGCAAAGCGCCCATGGTTTCTTTTGCATCTCAACCGTTATTGAGTATTCCTATCCCATTTAAATATGGTTTTGCTTTTGATTGGCAAGCCTTTTTACCTATTGCTTTTATCTACTTGATTACCGTGATTGAAACGACGGGTGACCTTACCGCTAACAGCATGTTCTCAGGGCAACCAGTTAAGGGGCCAAAATACATCAATCGACTCAAGGCTGGCGTGCTAGGTGATGGTGTGAACTCGCTTATCGCAGCAGTATTTAATACCTTTCCAAACACGACTTTCAGCCAGAACAATGGTGTGATTCATTTTACCGGAATCGCAAGTCGCTACATTGGCTACTTCATTGCGGCGATTCTTTTTCTATTGGGTCTATTTCCCATCTTAGGCGCGGTATTAATGACGATTCCAAAACCAGTATTAGGCGGGGCAACCTTGGTGATGTTCGGTACGGTTGCCGCTGCGGGTATCAAAATTATTGCCAATGAAAAGTTGGATCGCCGAAGAATCATGACGATCGCTATCTCATTAGGCTTGGGGCTTGGAGTAATGCTAGTGCCTGACTTGTTGAAAGAAGCCCCCAAGCTAGCGCAAAGTATATTTGGCTCACCAGTAACGATGTCGGGCATCGCTGCCCTTGTGATTACTGGGCTGATGTCTCTGGTACCTGAAAACAAAACTAAGCCGATGACGAATTCGGTACAAACCAGTAAAGCGTAGTGGTTTGACTAGAGTTTAAATTGGCACGTTTAAACAGAGCCACATTACTTGATATGTGGCTCTTTCTATTTACCTGTTAGTGTGGCTCGCATAGTTACATAAGCTGTTTTAAGGTTGTCATCAGTCACGTTTATTTGAAATATCAAGAGCTTGTATCACTGAAAATATGACACTAGTCACTCATAAGGTAGACGCAATTCTATATGGTGGCGTCATACTATATCCACCATGTGAACATGCAGATGAAAAGACAACTATTATCCAGTGCAATCCTACTTTCTCTTACTTTTCCTACCTTTGCCGCTGACGGTGACATACACGACGTCACGATACTTGGCACTTCAGATATCCATGGTCATTTTATGGCGTGGGACTACGCGTCAGATAAACTCAACACTCGTGGCAGCTTAAGCCAAATAGCAACGAAAGTGGGTGATATCCGCGAAGAGCAGTCGAACATTATCCTCGTTGATGCTGGTGATACCATTCAAGGTAACTTCGTAGAAACATTTAAAGATGATCCCGTTGACCCAATGATGCTTGGCTTCAACCACATGAAATATGATGTGTGGGTTTTAGGCAATCATGAATTCGACTTCGGCCTTAAAACGCTCAACAGAGCTGTTACTCAATTTAAGGGTCAGTCTTTAGGCGGCAACATCAAGAACAAAAACGGAAACCCATTCCTACCGGGTTACACCATTCTAGAACGCGGTGGAGTTAAGATCGGTGTGATTGGGATGGACACCCCAATGACAGAGGTCTTTGCACAAGGTACCAACCGTTTAGAAGGCGTCACTTTCACTAACCCGACACTGGAAGTGAAGAAAATAATCAAAGAGATCGATGACCAAGTCGATGCGATCGTATTGGTTGCACACATGGGTATTGAAAACGAAAATGACATCGCGAATACAGGTGTCACCGACATTGCGAATGCTAACCCAGAGCTTGATGCCATTGTTGCGGGTCACATGCATACTCGTATTGATAAGGCGGTTGTGAATGGGGTGATTATTACCGAACCAGACAAGTATGGCCGAGCTCTGTCTCGTATCGACCTCCAATTTGAAGAGCGCGATGGCAAATTCACACTAGTGAACAAAGACAGCTTCACCTACAAGATTAATGGCGTTGATTCCGATGAAGATATGGACGCGCTATACCAGCCGTATCACAAACAACTTCGAGAAATGGCGAACCGACCTGTGGCTCAGCTAACTGGCGTTGACTTAGTTCCTGAAAATGAAATCCGCGGTATCCCTCAAGTTCATATTCAAGACACCGGTATTAGTGCGTTATACCAAGAAGCGAGCTTCTTCTATGCACCAAAAGCTAATGTCATCGCACTCCAAATTGATAATGACAATGCAGAGCTGGATGTTGGTCCGATTAAAGCCAAAGACATCGCTTATAACTATCAATATGCTGGTGGAGAAATCACGGTTTACCAGATGACAGGTAAAGAACTTAAAACCTACATGGAATGGTCTGCTGGCTATTTCAACTCGGTACAGCCTGGTGATGTCACTTATAGTTTTAATCCAGAACGCAGAGCATCTAAATATTCGACTAATGATTTCTTTGCGGGCGTGACTTATACCATTGATCTAACTCAGCCTGCAGGTAAACGTATTACTAACCTTGAGTTCGCTGATGGCACACCTGTTACCGATGAAACTGAAATCCGAATTGGTATGAATAGCTATCGAATGGGTCACCTCACTAAAAAAGGTGGTGTTCTAGAAGGTGAATCATTCCCTGTATTGTTTGATACAGAGGCAGAGTATGGTGAGGAAGCGGGCACAATTCGTAATATGACCATCAAGTATCTAACAGAAGAAAAGAATGGTCAGTATGAAGGGAAGCCTCAACAACGTTGGACACTCTCTGGTTTGGATAGCCGTTACAGCGAACAACGTGAGATCGTGAAATCATTGATAAATGATGAAGTTATCTCAATCCCAACAAGCAACGATGGCCGCTATACGAATATCGCTTCAATCAATGTACAAGGTCTGATGTTCGACACCGATGAGGCTAAACAAGCAGCCATAACAGCACGTAAAAACAAACTGACGCAAGCGACCGAGCAAGAAGGAATGCAGATCAAACGTGAGATCACACTCATTGAAGCACTAAATTAACGTCTTATAGATACCATTAACAATCGTTCATATGATTTATGTGCCCCAAGAGCAAAAGCTCTTGGGGCACATGTTCGTTAATATAGACCTCAAGAAATAAATGATAACAATAAATTATTATTAACATAAATTATGATAATTTTAATTAATCTATTTATCTCCATATACTCTCTCCATCGAAACGAAATACAGAAGCTAAGCTTCGAAAGTACAGAATTAAAAAGAATTGGAGAAAGTTATGAAAATGAATCACGTAGGCATCATGGTTGGCGATATGGACCAAGCAGTAGAGTTTTACACGAAAGCGCTAGGTCTAAGAATCGTAATGAACAACACTAAAGTGATGGAAGAGCGTGAATCAGCAATCGGCCGTATGTGTATTGCTGTGTTTGGCGAAGGCTTCAAAGGCTTCAACATTGCTCACCTAGTAACTTCAGACGGTATCGGTGTTGAGCTATTCGAAATGGTTGACCGTGAAGAGCGCCATAACGTTGATTTCTCTCGTCTAGGTATCTTCCACTTCTGTCTACAGCTTCCAAAAGAGCAATTTGATTCAGCTATCAAACGTGTAGAAGAGTTTGGCGGTAAAGTTCGTATGGACATTCACCGTTACCACCCAGAAGACGAGCTAAAACAAGCACAAATGGTTTACCTAGAAGACCCGTTTGGCAACCTATTCGAATTCTACTCTCACTCATATGAAGATACGTACGCGACAGATTACGAGTAATCGCGTTACTGCCTTCCATAAGGTAGAAAAACCGAAACACTCCCTAAAGAGGATTGGTAGAGATACCAATCCTCTTTTGTGTTTGGATGATTGGCTGGGTGACTTATCTACATCAAGTGTTCAAGAAAGATACAGATTTAAGGTGTTGTTAAATTTGACGTTTCTAAGATAAAACCTTTCATGGATATGACGGAAGAAAGCGTACTTCATGAAAACATTGTGCATTCATACCGGATGGTAGCCTTTGCTGAGCAGTGACTATACTCAGCATTGTATGGTGAACCAAAACACAACGAAAACAGAGAAAATGCACAGATTAGCGCACCCAAGTTACATGAAAAAACTACATATCATCTTTACTGCTCTCATTCTTATGATATTAGCCGGATGTACCTCAACGTCGGCGGTCGGCAGTTCTAAAACAAAGGAATATGCCAAGTCACATGCTTTGACTGGTCAAGCCTCTTGGTATGGTGATAAGTTCCATGGCAAGCTCACAGCAAGTGGTGAGACGTATAATATGAATGCTTACACGGCAGCGCATAAAACCTTACCCTTCGGCACTATCGTGAGAGTGACTAATACAGACAATAACAAGTCTGTTGATGTGAAAATTAACGATAGAGGCCCCTACGTAAAAGGCCGAGTGATTGACCTGTCTCACAAAGCATTTGCAAAAATTGGCAACGTTAAGCAAGGCACAGTTCCTGTCAGAATCGAGATTGTTGATGACAGCAATACCTTTAGGTACAAACATTAACCCCCTCCGAATCTCCCTTTAGTCCATATCTTTGCTTCTTTATCGATTGCAGAAAGGAGTGAAAAAAATCAAAGATTAAAGGCGTAGAGACACATTGCTACTTTTTAATTAAAGGCTGCTTTTGCAGCCTTTTTTTGACGTCTCCTACTATCGTTATTGAATACTAATAGGTATGCAAAATTAGCGGTGGAGAGCTAGTATCGAGGGGGAAAATCGCGTTAGTCAAAAGCTTTAGGCTAATGTGTACTAAGTGTTGCTATGGTCATAACCCCTTTTTGCATTGTCGAATGTTATGTCGGAGTTATGCTAGTCATTGGCAATGTCAAGAATACTTTTTTTGGTTTTCTCCAATACATCTTTGTTATACGTAGTGCTTCCTTGTGAATTAGCCTCATAAGCATAGGAAAACGCATAAACCACTTTTGAACCACCGCGATATGGGAATACTGATAACGCCAAATTAGTATTCTCGTTATCAGTCATAGGTAGTTTAAAAATTTCAGCTTTTTCAATATCAAAGCCTTTAACGTCTTCTTTATGGCTAACTTTTGTCAATATTCTTGAGTAGTTAGCAAAAACATCTTCACTCTTAAATTTTGCGTTAAACTCATCTTTAACCCAATCAGACTTTTTGATTATTGGGTTAATGTTTTTGCAGATATGGTTGAGGTTTTTAACAACAGTATCTCCAGAGAGGTATTCCTTACTTATACTCACTCTAAAAGTTGCTATGTCGTGGTACATTGAAGGGCACTTAAGCGTAACCTTATAATTATCTCTTTCCTCATCTATCATAACGTTGTAGTTAGCTACTTTTTCATCAACAAGACCCTCGTAGTTGTCATAATGAATAACTGTAATTAGTTCCTCTGAAATACTAGCTCCCATCCCTCGCGATCTTGAATTACGATGATAAACATCGTGAACTATGGACTCATTTTTGATTGCTGAATGTAAAGCTGAGTAAATGTCAGCTTTACTAATGTTTCCACCGTTCTTACTAAAAACGAAATGCCTCTCTTGCTCACCATTAAACGAGACATTTTGATTTACAGACTCACCGACAACAGAAGAACACCCGCTTGCGGCTACGATTAAGGGTAAAGCAACAAAAACATTTTTCTTGTACATAAGATCTCTTAAATGGATATAAAATAAAAAAGTCTTTATACATTGATGCTCTTGGTGTTACACTAGTTTCATATTGATGAGTGTCATTATTGCTAAGCTCAGCACACATTAAAAATTCAGTTGCATACTATTCTTACAATGTGTGGAGAGAATCAGTGATAAAAGCAACTTTCAAGGAAACTTAAGCGCAATAAAGAGCATTTAATCAATATGAGCCATAACTAAATTAGATACTCTTATCACCGCAGACACTAAGAACGAAGAAGCAAATCTACTGTGGGTAGATGAAAGCGACTATAAAGCCATTAAATCAGCTTTCAATGCTGAACCAACTAGCTACATGCTGACTTTGGAAGGTGTTACTTCTCGTAAACTCCGGATTGGTCCTGCGGTGCAAAAGGCAATTGATATCTTTTAGAGAGTAAGGTTCGTTCTTTTATTAAATCACTGCTTAGTGGGGTTGGTTGATGTAGCAACCCTTCGTTTTAGGGCTCCAACTTAGGTGCGACAAGAGCGTATTCTAAATAGATTGATAGAAAGGCATCGAGTGCCTCTGTGATAACGCAATCTCTACTCCTCTTAGCCTCAGATAGCGATAGAATCCCTGCATCAGAATTACTGAGAAACTCTATGTTTATCCATCAAGTTAATGACATCGACTGGCTAGTTATTACCGCTTTTGAAGAACTGAAAACTATGTTTATCGAAGATGCAGGCAGGCTCCCTCGTTGCTTCTCTGTCGCTAGCGAATTGAGCCTGATTGATCAAGCCAAGCGCGCTTATGGATATTTACCTCCACTCCGCGGTGTAATCACCGATACCGGCACTTTTCAAAGCCCGGATAATGAAGAAGATTTGAATCCTCAGCTTGCCTGCTTAGTTGAAGGGCGTGGTCGAGTGCTTATCTATCACGGAGGCTTTGTCGCTTTTGTGGATGATGAGCAAACCTTCATTACCCGGATGGATTGAAGCTATCAAATCGGCTTTCAATGCTGAACCAACAAGCGACATGTTAACTCTGGAGAGCGTCATTTCTCGTGTAAGCGTCAGATTGATACTATGGTTCAAAAGGTAATTGAGAGCTTGTAAGTAGTAAGAGAATTTGGGGGAGGGATTGGTAGAGATACCAATCCCTTTTTGTTTTTGGGGAGAGCTAAAGCCAAACATTATTATAGTGTGAGCAATCACGTTAATTTGATAATGGAACCGTGTTGTTTAGTGCGCCTGAATATCAAACTTGATGTGTATTAAAGATTAAATGTCAGTTTGTGTTAATGTTCGGTCATCAGCATCTATATGGTATACGGTGAAGTTTTGGCTAGACGTGGTAGCGGCTTAAGAACAGCGATTAGAGTTGTTAAAGCTATAGATAAAGCAAATAAGCGTTCTATACGGGAATCTGAAAAGCGGCGTAAGGCAGCTGAACGTGAAGAATTACGAGTTGAGCGTGAAAGGATACGCCGGTTAAAAGACGTCGAGCGAACCGAGAAAAAGAGAGCCTCAGAAGTAAAAAGAGCGTTTAAAGAGTCCTTGGTTGAAGCGAAAGATGAATACAACGATCGCTGTCTTGAACGATCTTCATTAAGAAAACAATTTATCAAAGAGGTTTTAAAGTAAATGGATAAAAATTTACTAATAGTTGTCGTTTCAGCCGCGGTGTTAATTATTTTGACCTATATCCTAACTAAAAGTAGTGCCAACAAAAAAGTAGCGGAATATAAGTCAATCGATGAGGCGCTTAAGCTCATAAAAGACGAACTACACGTGGTGAAGACTGAATCTGAACAAGCCTCGAGAGAACTAGGTTCTATATTCAATGAGACTGAATCGTTGAGGGCTCTTCAGAAAAATGAGAATACAATTGCTGAGAGTTTAGCCCAAAAAACAAAAGAACTTGAAGCTGTGGAACTAGGTATCGAGGATGGTAAATCTTCATTTGAGATGAATACTAAGGCTCTTGATGAACTCATGGGCAAGCTTGACTTATATTCTCGAATTGATGAGTACACTTCATGTGGTCATTTTGAAAAGCCACAATATTTGTACGAGACGTCAGTTCGCTATGCTGAAGAAATTAAGGAAGTTAGGCTATCTCAAAAAGAGATGATCAAAGATAAAGCTGCGATTATTTATCCAAGCTACACGGTTATCTCTAATGATGCTGCTTACAATAGAAAAATCTTAGATGCACAAGTTAAGTTAATGCTGACGGCGTTTAATACAGAATGTGACTTCTTAATAGGAAAAGTGTCGCCAAGTAGCTTTGCTCGAACGTTAGAACGCATAGAGAAGCTAGCTAATAATATTGAAAAACTTTGTGCTACTTTTGAATGCGGCTTTAATTTGGACTACATCGAATTAAAATTTGAGGAGTGCAAACTCCAATATCAATATATGCTCAAGAAAGAAGAAGAGCAGATTGAACAGAAATTAATCAAAGAGCAGATTCGTGAAGAACAGCGAGCTATAAAGGAGTTCCAAAAAGCAATTGCTGATGCTGAAAAAGAAGAGAAGATGTATCGCAAGATGCTTGAAAAGGCACGTGAAGAATTAAATGATGCTTCAGATGAAGAGAAAGAGCTCATGGAGCGTCGAATAGCAGAGCTGCAAACTCGACTCGAAGAAGCTGAATCTAAAGAACAACGAGCTAAGAGTATGGCTGAACAAACTAGAAAAGGGCATGTTTACGTGATTAGTAACATCGGCTCATTTGGTGAGGATGTCTATAAAATTGGTTTGACGAGAAGACTTGAGCCAATGGATCGCGTTAAAGAACTAGGGGATGCAAGCGTACCATTCTCTTTTGATGTCCACGCTATGATTTATTCCGATGATGCTCCGGCTTTAGAGGCGGCTTTACATAGAGAGTTTCATACTCAACGTGTAAACGCGGTTAATACCCGCAAAGAGTTTTTCCAGGTTGATTTGGAATCTATACAAGAAGCTGTAGAAAAAATTGCTGGCTTTGAAGCTGAGTTTAAAATGACAGCTCTTGCTGAGGATTATTATGAAAGTTTAAGGCTCCAAGACGCGGCATAAAAAAATAGAGATTACTGTTAACGCATCACTCTTGAAGATGATCAAATAGAGCTAGGTTGAACTAGCTCTAAAACTAATCAAATCCAGTCACTTAAACCATCAAGAGTTGGTATCTCCCCCTCACAACGTATAAGCGTTATTCGATTCCAACCACTCTTTTACCGCTCGGTTAAAAGTGACCAACTTCTGCGGTGTTACTCTTCTTTGAGCATAAATAAGGCTTAGCTTTTGGGCTTTTATCGACCATTCTGGGAACACGTGAATAAGCTCACCTTGTTTGAGCTGCTCTTCAACTTGATAGAACGGCAAGCTGGCGACCCCTATTCCTTGCATCGCTAACTCTAAAATTGAACTGTAAGTATTTGAACTAACGCTTCCGGTTACTTCAACATGGTAGGTTTGCTCATCATTGATTAACTCCAGCTGATTCCAACGTTCATTTTGACTGTTAAGAATGAAGCTGCATTTATGGATGTCTTTAGTGGTGGCAAGTGGGTTAGTCGATGCGTAACCCGCACTGCAAACCAGAACATTGCGGATATGCCCAAGATCGTTGGCAATCACATCATTAGGCAGTTCATCGTAGGCTCTAAAAGCAATGTCAAAGTCGCCAGACTCTATCTTCTTTTTCATCGGCCCAAAGTCGAGAATCAAATCCACTTTTGGGTACTCTTGCTTGAAAGTAGGGATGATATGACGACAAAGCGCACGCCCAAACTCTATCGGCGCGGTAATTTTCAAATCGCCTGCCACTTCCTGAGTCATGTCTAAGACACGCATTTCCGCTTCGGTTGCTAATAGTTGAATTTGCTTCGCTTTTGAATACAACTCTTCGCCCACTTCCGTGAGGCTGATAGAACGAGTCGTTCTGTGAAACAGTTTAGAATTCAATGTTTCTTCGAGTCGTTGTACATGCCGAGACACCAAACCTTTTGACACATCCAATACTTCAGCGGCCTTGGTGAAGCTTTGCTCTTCGGCGACAGTCAAGAAAGTCTGCATATAAATCAAATTCATCATTAACACCATTTAGTAAACAGTGAAGTCATTTTGTACTGTTTTTCTCACTCCTTCAAGAAACTAAGATTCAAAACGTAAACAGAAAGGAGAAGAACAATGAACAAACTACTACTTATTACCGCTGCAATGGCTGCCTCTATGAATGTTTCAGCTGCCTCTGTTGTAGAAAGCAACCCAACATTGGTTGGTGACTCATTCGGCTTTGTTGAAGGCCCAACATGGGATGTGGAACATCAACGTTTCTTGTTTAGCGATATCCCAAATAACACAACCTATTCTTACGATCTTAACGGCAAGTTGAGCGTTTTTGATGACAATTCTGGCTATGCCAATGGTCTCGATATTGATGCGAAAGGCAACCTTTGGGCTGCTCGCCATGATAGAAAGTTGTCGTACCGTCAGGGCAACGGAGAGAAAGTGATTGTCGCTGCAACGTATAACGGCAAACTGCTTAATAGCCCGAACGATTTAACCGTTAACAGCGATGGCAGCGTGTGGTTTACCGATCCTCCGTTTGGTATCCAAGGTTACGGCCCAGCAAAGGCAGAATCAGAGCAACCGGTTAATGGCGTTTATCGTTATTTAGATGGTGATCTAAAGTTGATCACTGGAGAGTTCAAGCTACCAAACGGCATCGCATTTTCTTCTGATGAATCTTCGTTATACGTTGCCGACACATCTGATGGCTGGGTATACCGATTTGATGTTGATGGACAGTCACTCAGCAATAAGACGCAATTTGCTCAAGTGAAGGCGGAGTCTGGCTCTGAACCTATGGTTGATGGTGTCGCTGTTGATGCCGATGACAACCTATTTGTTGCAGCGCACGGTGGCGTGGGTGTGTTCGATAAAGACGGTAAGCAGATTGACTTCATTGCTATTGATGCGGGCCATATCAGCAACCTAGAAATTGGCGGGAAACAGCAAGACTTACTGATGGTAACGGCATACAACAAAGTGTTGGTATTCAAGCTTAAGTAACGCTTAACACAAGCGAAAACAAAAAGGGACGGGTAGAAATACCGGTCCCTTTTCTAGTTTGAATAAGCCGAAAGTGGGTTAGCTCTATGCGCTGTAATGATGCTGTCGACGATTAAGGCTTAGGCTGATTGGCTTCTATATCAAGGGCCGTTTGATTTGGCCAACTGAAGTACTTCTTCCATTTTATTGGCATCATAGGAATGACGATGAGGCTGATACCGACAAGAGTCAGCATATCTGGAATCTCGTCAAACCACATCACGCCAAATAATGTCACAAACACCAACCCCGAATATTCTGCGAGAGCTATTTGGTTTGCTGGCGCTTTTTTATAAGCCACCACCACAAGGGCATGGTATCCAAAAACGAATAGGTTGATAGCCATAATCCACCCAACATGACGCCATTCAATCGCCGCCCATGCAGGCAGAGCAAGAGCCAACGCCAGAGGCAGGGTCATTACACTGGTCCAAAATAGCGTCGAGATAATGTGTTGTTCTGCGTGAAGACGTTTAATCAAAATATTGCCGACACCCATAGCGAGCGCACTGCCTAAGCCTGCAATAGCGGCCCAGTGAAATTGCTCTGGACGCAAAACGATTAGCACACCCACGAAACCAATCAATGTCGCGACCACTTTTGATGATGTCGGCTTCTCTTTCAGTAAAACAATAGAAAGCGGGAGCATAAGAATGGGCCCAACATAGAACATCGCGTTTGCGGTCGCCAAGGTGAGGTGTGTGATGGCAATCATTGCGCAGCCGCTGCCCACTAGGATTAATTGAGCCCGCAAGAAGTTGATGCGACAACCACCTTGCATTCGCGTCTCTTTGGGTAGCTTTAGCCAAAAAGGAAGCAGCAACATCACGCTCAATAGTTGGCGGATAAACACATATTGAAACGTAGGCACTTCACCGTTCAGCACTTTGAGTGAAACGTCTGAAAAGGAGGCGAGCAGGTTGGCGAATACTAAGAGCAAAATCGCGTGGTTGGTGGCTTTGGTCATACAGAAACAGCGCTACATATTTGTCATACAATTATGGACAAGCATAATACATGAGAATCGAAAATATGTAAGAGCAAAAACCAAGTAAGAACAATGTCGTTCGATGCTTAGTGATATGGGGGCGAGATCTGTTGTTACGACCTGAGTTCAGTAGGAGAGTGACCAGTCCAATTCTTGAATGCTCGGCTGAATGCGCTTGAGTCTGAGAAGCCAAGCTCGTGAGCCACATAGGTAATATTACTGTTGTTTTGATTTAGCAACGTCATGCTCAGCTCAAGTCGATATTTATCGAACAAACGACGAAAACTCACCCCTTGTTGTTTAAGTTTACGATTCAGAGTTCGAGGGCTGATGTGAAGGTTACTCGCCACGCTATCTAGGTTGGTGTCTTTTACCGCAAGCACTTTGAACGTTTCATTCACTTTGTAGATCAGGTTGGTTTTTAATGTTTTTTCCATCTGCTGGTCGGCTATTCGTACTAACTCTGCATGAAAGTCAGCTTGGAATTGGCGAGGTTTCGCCTGAACAAGATCGTTAGGGAACAGTATATATCGGGCGGGGAAGCCTTCCTTCATTTCTACATTAAATACGCGCTCATATATGCTTAAAAACTCATCACCGATGGTGTTCTTATGGATATGGATGGCGACTTTTTGTTTTGGTGTATTCAGGTATTTTCGAACGAGCTTGAGGATAATACTGAAATAGAGCCCTAAGCTGATGTGTGTCATTAGGGTGGTTTCGTCAATGTACTCGGGTGTGACGCCCCAAAGCTCGACTTCACCACTCTCTGTTTCACGACTGAAAATTTTCAGTAGCGGATGTATATGAATGGAGTATCGACTCAACAGTTGGCAAAAGCTGGCGAGATCTGGCGCGGTGAGCATGGCCATTACCGGCGCGCCCATTTCAAGCTCATCGAAGTAGCAAGCGGATTCATCAAATAGGTCGATCAGTTCATGATCAAAGCGTTGGTAGATGTTGGTGATGGCGGTTTGAAGCTGATAAGCCGAGATCGATTCGGCGGAGCAAAGTTGTTGATAGACCTCTGCTCCCGACCAGATATCGCTGCTGTCTCCAATTCTAGCCTGAATGGCAGAATCTAAAGTTTTAAACCAAAATATGGGTAATTGAGTACTAAAACTTTCCACCGTAACTCCCTGTTATTACTGATGATTGAAGAGTGTTCTTCTCGGTAATATGTCCAAATTAAAGGATTTTTTTGCGGGTTACAAGCAATGAAAATCTCAGTTCAACCTTAGAATTTGTAATCAACACCGACTGAAACCACATATTGCGATGATTGGTAATACTCAATGTTTGAATTCGTTGTCTTGGCGCCGAGTAGTGACACCAAAGACCAGTTTTTAGCATCAAAGATATTGGCATATTCATAGGCAACGAAGGCGCCAAAGTCTTTGTCTTCACGTGTCTTATTAAAGATCGGGTTCTCTTTATCATAGCTGCGTTTTGCTGCATTGAGTGTTAAAGCAAGACCATGTTTTCCGTATCTTTTCGCTAGGTTGATTTCCGCACCAAGGCTCAAGAACGACAGTGCATCACCCTCAGAGTCTGAAGAGAAAATATTCATTGAAGGTGTGAGAATGCCTGACCCATCTTTCAAGAAGTACTGATAACCAGACTTGAGATAAAAGTACTTTCGTTCTCGAATCATCAGTGCGCGTTCTTCTTCGGTTAACCCAAGCCCCTTTAGACCGGTGTTTTCTTTTTTAACGTCTGACTCACCAGAAGCGACATCGAGATTAAAGTTCGAGCCCATTATTCTTGAAAGCTGCATTCGAACGACAGTACCAGTGACATCGGTCTCTTCTCTTTTCGAGTCTACAGCATAAGGGTCATCCCACACTTCGCCAGATATCAGAGTCGGCAAGATAGAAAAATCGACCACCATGCCGCTTTCCACTTGCTGTCTATATCCAATTTCAAATGCCAGCGTACCAGTGATGATGTCGTCTCTTGAGGTGCCTAAGAAAAACTGTTTGTGATTCAAAGCGCCAAAGGTGTATTGCACCGAACCCAAAACAGCGACCATTCCCTCGGCTTCCGTGTTACCCGACGACATTAAATCGGCTTGAGATTGATGGTTGCTTTGACCAACATCGAGGTTACTTGAGTTTGCGGTGAAGCCAGTTAGGAAGGTCATGTTGCCACTGAAGCCTTCGCTTGGTGCTAGAGCTGCGAATGAGTGTGGCGGAAGCGTCAGGCTTGCCAAGAATAGGAAAATAATATGTTTCATCAAAAGACTCGTACTTAAATGGTTTTCTAAATTGAACTGTTTTGAAAGTGAATTGCTTTTTAAAGCGCAATCGGGGCTTTTCTGTTTGCCCAAGGCTTGGCGTGTTCTAGTTGATAGGCCAATTCAAATAGCAGGCGGTCGTTGCCTCTTGCTGCGGAAAAGTGGCTACCAACAGGAAGGTTCTGCTTGTTCCAATACAAGGGAACCGACATCGCCGGATTGCCAGCCACGTTTTCGATTGGCGTGTAGGACATTAATTTCTCTGAACGTGCCCATATCTCTTTGCCGGAGTGTGCTTTCTGGTCGAAATATGCGATGTCCAAAGGAACATGGTTTGCACAAGGGGTGAGCCATATATCGATGTTTTTAAAGAACTCTCGGTTATGACTGGTTGCGAAGTTTCGGCATCGCTGTTGAGAGTCGATATACAAGCTAGGAGTGGCTTTTAAGCGTGCTTGCATCGTACGAGCTAAATAGGCGACGTTATCGCTGACTTTGTCTGGCATCGATTCTAGCGGCATCCCTAAGCGGTCGAATTGCTCAGCAAAGCTTGCCATCTTGTTACCAAATACGCCCATGTAGTTACGCATGAACACATCGCCATCTTGGATTGGCTGTTCAACTTCGATAACAATATGCCCAAGGCTTTCGAGCAAAGAGACCGTAGAACGAATGGCTGCGAGCGTGTCTTCATCGGGAAGCCTGCCGTGGATATCTTTGAGGGTGACACCAATCTTTATCTGACGGTTAAGAGAAGCATTAACCATTCCTATTGGAGTTCGAGGAAAAGGCGTCTCAAAGTTATTTTTTGTATGATGCTCTGTGACTGAAACTGCCAAAGCAGCGTCACGAACGGTTCTCGACATAAACGATTGATGAGTAAAACCTTCGTCTGTTGAGCCATCAGTTAGCCCTGAGATCAAAGATTCTCGACTGGGTTTAAAGCCAAAAATACCAGTTGCTGAAGCAGGCATACGAGAAGAACCGCCGCCATCTGTTGAATGCACTAAGGGTACATAACCAGCTGCAATCGCTGCTGCGCCACCGCCAGTCGATGAGTGAACACCTCGGCTTAGATCCCATGGGTTACGTGTAGCGCCGTAAAGGGAATTCTGTGTGCAGCCTAGTGTCATCATTTCAGGGATGTTCGTCATGCCAATGGTGTTCAGCCCTGCATTTTGAGTCGCACGAATAAACCAAGAGGTCGTGTTGGGTTTTCTGCCTTGGTTTAGCTTCGAACCCAGGGTGCATTCAAGCCCAGCAACATCAACGCAGTCTTTTACCAAGAAAGGGACGCCGGCAAAGGGTGAGTTCGGGTTAAATGAGTTTGCACGCTCTAGCGCTAAGTCAAAGCACTCAGAAACAACGGCATTAACCTGATCATTGGTCTGGCGTATTTTATAGATGGCTTCTTTTACGAATTCTTTTGGCGAGGCTTTTTTGTCTCTTATCAGGTTCGCCATCTCGGTTGCATCGAGTGGCGAGTCAACGCTTTGGTGATCTGAAGGCAAATTGGTTGGCGAAGTTGGCGTTGCACTGGCTAAGGTAGGCAGAGAAATAGCCGCAGCAGAAACTGCACCTTTCCCCATAACTTTGAAAAAATCTCTGCGTTTTAATTCATTGATAGTCATCGTTTCTATCCCAAGTTAGAAAGTCACTATCCTTGTTTCGAAACCTAGCTCGCTAGGCTTAGCGTCACTCCGTGTGCTGGTTTATGGGATTAGAATAAAGATTGGCGTGTTGGCTCGCAGTGCAAATACCGCCAATCTTCATACCATTTACGCCAACGGGTTTGTCGGGTGATGTATAGGGAGGGGTTATTGCTCTGCTGTTAGCCAAAACTCGGACAGATCTTCAAACAGATGATCATTATCTAAAATACTCAGATGGTTTTCGTTGTAACCACGAATTTGGTCCGCCTTCAATTGGGCAGGTCGTGATAACTGGCTTGATAAATTGATCACACCATCGTTGCTGTTGGTATTAAATAGCTCGCCCGAGTTATAACCAAAGGCTAAAAAGTGGGGAATGTGAATCTTACTGCTGTCAATGAATAAGTCAGCGATAAATTTCCCGTCTGGATTTAAATCAACCCATGCAGGCATTACTACGGGAAAGTACTCGACCCCTTGTTTAGCAGACTCGACACCACCAAACGGCGAAGAGATGGTGGTTACGCTGCTTACAAAGTCGCATAACTGTCCAATTCGGCACTGACGAATGCTGTTGGTGACGATAAGCCCGCCCATGCTGTGGGCAACAACATGTAGTTGCTGGTTCTTATATTCACTTACAACTGTATGTAATAGATTGTTCAAGCCTTTCGAATTTAAAGATAAAGATAAGCCAGAAGGGTAGTTAAACACCCATATCTGGTATTTAGATTGGTCGATTTTTTGAATGAGAGGGGCGAAATCTAAAGCGGTTGCATTGATCCCGTGCACAAATAAGATTGGGATTTTATTTGGGTCATATTCAGATAGAAAATAGAGCCCGGCGTTGTCCTCAAGTAAGAATGTGAGTGGCTGCCACATACCGAGTTTTGCATTCCCTTTCTCAAAAGGGGGATTCGATAAATCTACCACGGTGCCTATGTCGACGAGGTCTAATTCAATTTTCAATAGTGAGGATAGCGAACGATCAACAAACGCTCTTGGGGCTTCGCTCTCATTAACGGTTAATGATACTTCTATTGTCGACCTGTCTTCGTGATCACGTAGGTTGATTACACTGAAAGCTTCATCGGCTTGTAGGGTAAGATCTTGATTCTTATCTTCAAAGATAAGTAGATAGTGGATGTTATTTGATACATGTAAGTGAATACTGTCACTGTCGATGATGCCATCGTAGCCATCAACCTCGCTTTTGTTGATGTCTTTGATTTGTTCAATCACCACGGCAGAACCGGAGGCTGGTTGATTCAAGGTAATCATGTATTGATTGGTAATGGAGTCGATAGCTTCTATCTCATTAGATAGGTTTCTAAAGTTACCGCACCCTGACAGCAGCGAACTGAGTAATAGCACTGTGCTGATTAGGCGTGCAGTAAGTAATAGCTTCATTCTAATTTCATCCTTAAATAAACTCGTTCCATCATTGAATCAATAGTCTGTGCTTAATAGTAGCAATAAAACAACGCTTAACAAAAAGGCAGGCAAGCGACGAAAAAGTTCGCTTGCCTGCCTTTGAGTTTTAGGTACTCAGTGAGTGAGTATTGAACGCTAAAGCGTGTTTTTATACACTTTGCCGTCTTTCATGATCAGTTTCTGTGTATCGGTGTTAGCAACACATGCCACGCCTTCTAGTGGGTTACCGTCGATGATCAGTAGGTCGGCATACGCGCCTTCAACGATTTGGCCTAGCTTGCCTTGCTGGTAAGGGTGTTGGTAAGTCGACATCTCGAATAAACGCCCACAGTTTGATGTCGCCATGCGAAGTGCCGTGATGGTATCGAATACTTGCTCAATCGCACCCAGTTCATTCAATTGTGTCGCATGCACGTTGGTTTCACCCACACAGTCAGTACCAAAAGCAATGTTCTGAATATCGTATTTCTTAATCAGTTCTGCTGATTTGAACATGGCTTTGCCTACGCGTTCTGTCTTGCGGTATGTCTCTTCGTTTGGTAACGGGATCTTACGCTCTGCAATCAATGAAGAGGTAAAGTAAGAAGGAATCACCCAAATGCCTTTCTCTTTAATGATCTCTGCAATATCGTCGTCCATGATGGTCGCATGTTCGAAAGACATCACGCCCGCTTCTGCCGCTCGGCGCATTGCATCGGAAGTGTGAATGTGCGCAGCAACATAAGTACCGTAATCTGAAGCGGCTTGTACCGCAGCTTTCATCTCGTCAGACGTAAATTGCAATGTGTCTAGCGGGTCAAAAGTTGATGATGCACCGCCACCAGCCATGATCTTGATTTGTGACGCGCCCATAAACAGTTGTTCACGTACCGCTTTCAATACTTCTGAACGGCCATCTGCCACTTTCATTGCGCCAAGCTTCATCATTGGCGAGTCTTCGTGCCCATTAGCCAAACGTTCTTGAGCTTGGTTTTGGCGGTAATCTGAGTGACCGCTGGTTTGTGAAATTGCCGCCATTGAAGGGAGAATTCGTGGGCCAGTTGCGTAGCCGTTATCGATACTTTTCTTAAGACCAAGCGTGTTACCTGCTACGTCACGAATGGTGGTAAAGCCGCGCATCAGCATCTCTTCTGAAATCTTTGCTGAGCGAATCGCTACTTCTTCACGTGTCATAGTATCAATCACATTGAAAGGCGCAGATAGCGTGATATGAACGTGGGCATCAATCAAGCCAGGCATTACTGTGCCACCTTGAGCATCAATAATTTCATCGGCTAACGTAGCGTCAACCTCACCAATTTGAGTGATCAAGTTGTCTTCAATAAGAATAGATACGTTCTCGATTAGGTTGTTATCAACACCGTTAAATACGTTCGCGTTAGTGATTAGCTTTTTCATAGTCTGCACCTTTTGGAAATGAGTGTGTGTCGCTGATGGAGCCATCATAGGCGGTGCAGTATTTTTAAAATTGCCATTTGGTGACAAGCAGTGACGAGACTTATCTTTTCGCACTTTTCTATATTTTTGAGTTTTGCTGTATAGAGGAAAGAGAATTATTGGTACAGAAAATGATCAACCAATAAAGATTAACAATTTTGAATGGAAAGGGGATGATGTCACCAAATGGTAAGTTTTGTTCTGATTCGAACGCTAAGATGTATTTCAAATCGAGGCTACTTATCAAATTAAAGAGAGACAACATGACTAATTCAGACAAAGTTTACGGATTCAATACACCACAACGTCTATTCGTAGGTTACACGTTAGCTGTGCTGGTGGACCTAGTGGTTCTTAACTTCTTTGATGAGTACTGGGACTTTGTGAATATCGAGTCTTTCACTATCTCTTTGATAGCGGCATTGTTGCTTCAGCTACTATTGAAGCTTTCTATTGGCTTAGAACATAAGATTGCTGAGCACTTTAAAAGCAAGCCGGGTACTGCACCTAAGGTTTACCGAGCGATTACCACTTACATTATCTTGGTGGGCTCGAAGTTTGTCATGCTAGAAGCGATTAACTTATTGTTCGGTGACAAGGTGAGCTTTACAGGTCCTTGGAACGGTGTTGTTGCTTTCTTTGCTGTGGTATTTACGATTCTAATTGCTGAAGTGATTGTGTCGAAAATCTACTTTGCTCTTGATGACAAGCAAGACGCAAACTTGGATGAAAAAACAGCATAATCGAAAGTTGAATACGTATAGGGAGTTTGAAACGAACTCTCAACTTAGAAGGGTTAGCAGTTTTGCTAGCCCTTTTTAGTTTCTGTTTACCTGCATTCCATTTAACGACTTCTTACTTATTTAATCCACGAAGTTTTAAGTGTGGCAGTTCAAGGCTTTCTATATTGACTATATGAAGAGTATAGCTCTGCCGAAATTATCTTCAGAATAGCAAAATACGCTGCTTACCCATGATTCTTTTTGTGTTCAAGTCGCACACCAATTTGTACAGCGAGAGAGGTACGAATAAGTCCAGTTGAGAGCTATGTTATTGAATGTAAGCAATTGTCGTTGGTGTGAATATTTCTTTACTGAAAATATCATATGAGTTTTATGTCATATTGTTTATTAGCGCATATGTTTGTGGAGGGAACACTACAAATCGATATAGGAAATCCAATGAAAGTAATCTTATCTAACCTTGGGTTAGCGACAACATGTCTATTTTCTTCGTTCGTAAATGCGCAGCCACAATCCCTAGTTCAGCTCAATCTTACTGTTCAGCCACACTTACCCGTTATTGCCAATGAAGTTGAGTACCCATTGTCGCACCAAGCGTTGATTGAGACATCGGGAAACGTGCGCAAACAGCAAATTGAGCATGTGGGGGCATCGTTCATTAAGCTTCACTTCAAGTCGCTTGTTGTGCCGAAAGGCAGTCTATTGCGCTTGAGTTCGAGCACCAATGATGAGGTAGTTGAGTATCGTGACAGCCAGACAGATTGGTTTGCTCAGTCTATCTCAAGCGAGCGCATGCTGCTTGAGGTTATTCCAAACTCAAAGGGCCAATACGCTGAGTTCGAGATAGATTACTACATGGCGGGCAAGAGTGCTGACGAAGAGGCATTGGAAACGTTATCGACATGTGGTGTTAATGAGCGCAGAGACGTAGCCTGTTGGGAAGAGTCTCATCCAGATAAGGTGGCTTGGACAACCCCCGTTGCAAGGCTACTCATTAATGGGCGTAGTCTATGTACCGCTTGGCGGGTGGGGCCAGATAACCATATGTTCACCAACAACCACTGTGTCGCATCAGAATCAGAACTGAGAAATACAGAGGTATGGTTTAACTATCAGCGTCGTACTTGTGACGGTTCTATGGCCACCACGGTAAAAGTCATGGGGAGTAAGATACTTAGCACCGATTATGATTTGGATTACACACTTTTCACTGTTGATGATTTTTCAAAAATTGAGTCGTTTGGCTATCTAGGTTTAGATGATCAGGAGCCAATCTTTGGCGATGGTATTTATATTCCTCAACATGGAGCTGGTAAGCCGAAAGAACTAGCAATTGAAAGTGACCAAAATGGTTCTGGAATGTGTCAGATTGATGTAGCTTCAACTGGTGGGCGAGGTGCTAATACCGACACTGGTTATTTCTGTGACACCATTGGCGGCTCATCTGGTTCACCTGTTTTGCGTACTGACAACAACAAAGCGATTGCGCTGCATCATTTTGGAGGTTGTGAAAACCAAGGCGTGAAAATCAGTAAGATTTGGCCACTCGTGTCTTCATACTTTGGTGATACGTTGCCAGATGGCTCAGTCGGTGAGCCGAACAATGATATTCCTGAGGTCACTTTAGGAAGCGTGACTAGCGATCTTGCCGCGACGTCCGGACAACAGAAACTGTTTGTGCTCAAAGCTGCAAATCGCACCACGGACGTGAATATCGTTATCAAGTCTGGAGTAGGGGATGCTGATCTCTACATTCGTTCTGGCGCGCAACCAACGAAAAGTACTTACGATTGCCGACCTTATCGCTCTGGCAACTTTGAAACTTGCGAGGTGCCTAGGGCTGATGAAGATCTCTACATTATGATCAATGCGTTCCGAAGTTTCTCTGGTGTGTCGCTTTCTTTATCGAAATCTCTATCGGAAAATTGAGCTAAGCGGGTTGATAACCAAAAGGCGAGTCATGTAGGCTTTGACTCCTAGTTGATACAAAAAAGGTCAGACAATTATTTCTGACCTTTTTCTTTTTAGCAGGATCGAAAGATTACTTTGCTAGTTGAATCGTGTTTACATCAATAGCAGTGTGTTTCCACTCTTTATCCACTTCACCTTGAATTACAAGTTTTGTTTCAGGTGTTGCTTCAATACCATTCCAATCACGGTGATCAATCTCAACAACAATCTCACCGGTTGAGTCTTTAAATTGGTACTCTTCATCACCTAATGAAGAGACAATATGACCCGTTAATATTACTGGTGTATCGTCTTTTGCTTCTAAAGCCATTTCAACAGTCTTTACTTTCACTGCACTTGGACCGGTAAAGCCACCTTTATCGTTCTGAGTCTTTTGATCTGCGAACGCACTTGTTGATGACAATATCAAGGCACTTACTAATACGATTTTTTTCATTGTATTTTCCCAGCTCATTTTGTCTTTTAGATACCGATAACACTGTGTTATCGGTGATATATTAAATTAGTATAAAGGAGGTATATTATCAATTCTATTTACTGAACACTTATAGGTAAATACCACCCACGTACACGATATTCCTCATTAGAGTAATCCAGGATTGTAAAATTGATCTATTAATTAATCCATACATACCTCTTTGTAAGTGGGTACCCTTCTCGTTAATTGGTTCTACATGTCCATTTAAAAAGAATACTCAATAGTTTAGTATTTGTTAACTATAAGGCCTTTATATTAGTATGGCTAATTTATGGGATTCTTGTTCTTCCATATAAAAACCACAAATTGAAATATTCACAAAACCAATCATTGCTTCCACCAAGATCACAAATATTGATATGTATTGTGTTGCATATTGGGTTTCTGAGTTATTTTCCTGCCGCCAATCACAAAGGACAAATAACAATGAAAAAAACAATAGCTTTAGTGTCTGTAATCTCTTCCTTTAGTTCGTTTGCTTATGCTGATAATACTAACGTTATCACTGGCGAGTCACCGGAAGGGGTTTACGTTCAATATCAGTCGATTAACCAAGTTACCGAGTCGATGAAGAATGAGGGTTTCACGATGCATCGCTGTGGAATCAAGGCTCTTCGTAATAACATCCAAGCGACTCAGAGCCTAGAAGTTCCTCATAGTCAGATCCAGTGTGTCTACTCTAAGCCTGGCGCATCAACCAGTGAGAAGTCTAAGTTGATCTACTGGCATCTGAATGTGCTTTACAGCATGGCAAATGAACACTTTATTGCGGAGAGTGAGTTTACCGAGCGCTACACTAGCGAGATTTATACACATAGTCCTGAGTATCTTCTTGATATCGGTCCACATTACTACCGTCAGCGTTCTGAAGTTGAAGCGTTGGGAATGAAGGTGGGTGAATGTAACCTACAAAAGATTTATTACTTCAGCGCTCCAACAGAAGAGTCATACTTATCCGATATTGCATCATGTCCAGTGTATAAAACAGATGGAAAACTGTCTGGTAGTATTACAGTGGAAGTTAATCACACACCGGCCAACTTTGGTTATAGTGAACGACTTGTTAAATTTAATGCTATTTAATCATGTAAAGATTTGAGTGGATTTTTATATTAACAATCTTACTCCATATTTATTTGATTACTCTAAATTAGTATTAAATAAAAAAGGGTTGGTAATAAACACCAACCCTTTTGGATAATTCCCATTAAATTTTTAGCCTTTTACATTGCTTTTTTAGTGGGATGCATCGTAAACCACATCGCCACGCAGTACCGTCATCAGCACTTGAGTCTTGGCGATGCCTCTTGCTGATAAGGTGGTGATATCTTTGTCAAGAATGGCGAAGTCTGCAGACTTCCCAACTTCAATCGTCCCCGTAATATCATCAATTCCTAGGCTTTTAGCTGCGTTGAGGGTGTAAGCGTCGATGGCGGTATAGATATCGGTTAGACCGGTCTTTCCCATGATTAAGCTATTCGCGATGCCAACCAGTGGGTTGATGTCGTGAACGTTCCAGTCACTACTTAAGGTGATATTGGCGTCGGTTTTGAGGATTGCGTCGAGGTTCATCATGGCTTTCGCGCGTCTTGCACCTAAGAAGGCATTAGCCCATTCGTGATCATGTTGCGCGACGTAGTCTGATCCAACTTGGAAATCCGCGGTTACGCCGAGTTGTTTAAATCGTGGAACATCCACATCATTGATCAATTCAACGTGGGTTAGTGTGTATGGCTTTTGCGAACCTTGCTTACGTACGCTCTCGATGGCATCTAAAGATTCTCGAACTGCGCCGTCACCAATAGCATGTATGTGGGCACTAAAGCCGATTTTTTCTAGGGCCGTTAACCACTGTTTCATCTGTGCTGGTGGAATGTAGTTCAAGCCATTAGGAGAATTTGGTAAGTAAGTATCTAAGTAAGGAGCGAGCGTTTTTGCCGTGCCATTGATAAAAATACCATCGCTGTACATTTTCACCTGATCGACCAGCAATAGACGACTTTTGTCATCAGAGTACATCTTCTCAAACACTTCCAACTGAGAAGGCATCGCCATAGAAGGGTAAACCCAGGGGCGCAATGAGACGCGTGCTGTGAGGTCTTGGTTTTGCTCGGCTTCTAGCCAAACGTCATACCAACCGCGCTTCCAATACATGCGACCGTCACCTATGGTGGTGATACCGTGAGCAGCCGCTTCTTCAAGACCGTACATTAAGCCTTGGTAGCTTTGTTCGAAGAGCTCGCTTTGACTGTTCCAGGCCATTTCCATGACTTGGTCACCAGCGTTGTCCAGTAAGATGCCATTGAGCTTACCGCTTGCAGGATCTTTTAAATAGGCTCCGCCTTGTGGGTCTGGTGATTGCGGACTAATTCTGGCGATTTTTAGCGCTTTGGAGTTAACCCACATTGAATGTGAAGTCTGCTCCATGATCACGACTGGTCGATCGGGGAAGACACTGTCGATGATCTCAAGTGGCGTGTATTCGGAATCGCTATTGAGTGTCGATTCTAATGAAAATCCATACCCCATTAACCATCCTCTGCCGTTTGAATCAGCATTGATTTTGCAGGCTTCTAAGTAGGGGATTTGTTCTTCGAGTGTTGCTTCTGAATCCAGCTCGCAAGCGCCACCCAGCTCAGAGGCGGCTTCAAAAACATGGTTGTGGTTATCTATGAAACCCGGCAGAACAAAAGCATTCCCTAAGTCGATAACGTCGGTATTCTGCCCTTGAAACGTTTTTGTTTGTTCGAGGTCGCCAATAAAAATGATCTTGCCGTCATGGGTAACGATAGAATCGGACTCTCGATGCCCGTATATATCGGCATTAGTGAAAATTTGGTCAGCCGCTTGGCTTTGCACTGCTGATTCAGCTTGTGCGAGAGCTGGTGATACAGCACCTAACATTGTGACTAAAGCGGCTAATGCAGTGCGTGGCAGAGTAAGCTTGTTGTTCATTATTGTGTCTTCCATGTTCCACTGTTTAATAAGTATAGAAAGCGAGTGGTCAGTGTGAAACTTTACATGAATGACGAACAAAAGCCGGGATTACCCCGCGTATTGTGGCTTTGGTATGCCTTTCATGATGGTTATTGTTTCAAACTTTTAAGCAAATCATTCTTGTACTCGGCGTACGAGTGATAGCCATAAAGTTTCCACGTGTGATCACCTTTAATATTGTGGCTGTAGGTGATTTCTCCGATCCACTGCTGACGTGTGGCATGAATCATATCGCGTATTTTTAATAATAAAGTGTCCATAGTTGCTCTCCTGATTAAGTTCACCTGCAGTATATTTAGCGGAGAAAGTTGGATGAGTACCGTTAGCGCAATATCCAATACTTTTCAGTCAAAGTGCTCACTTAAATGGTTTGACGGGTATACTTTCAGTATTAGAGGGTCACAGAGTATCGTAATGAAAGGTTACTTAGAAAAGGTGCCGCAAAGGATTGGTGCGTCATGGCGCTACAAGAAAATCGTTGAAGGCAGCAAGAGTTATGGTTGGCATCGACATGAAGAATATGAGATTGCTATTCATCGTCACTTCTCGGGGCATAGCTTTGTCGGCCACCACCAAAGCGATGTGTTCCATAACCATATGATTTTGGTTGGCCCAGATTTGCCTCATGCCATTTATTCGGAAGAGAGCAGTGATGACTCACGTGTTTGCGAAACTCATGTGATTTGGTTTCGTAAAGATTGGATTGAGCCGTTGATGGCGTGCTGTCGTGAACTTGAACCGTTACGTGTGCTGTTAGAAGACTCAAAGAAAGGGTTGCAATTTTCTCCTAATACCGCTGAGAGGGCAACACAACTGCTAGATAAGGTGATGGAACAGCCTCCTCATCAACAGCTACTGACTCTATTCTCTCTGTTTGCTCTGCTGATTGATGACCAAGAAGTCGTGCAGTTAATTAACCCAACCTTTAACTCGGTTGAAGAAGACGAAGTCAGCGACAAACTAGATAAGGTCGAAGCCTTTCTGATGAATCATTTTATCCACGATATTTCAATAAATGACTTAGCTAGTCATTTGTATGTTAGTGAAAGCAGCGTCAGGCGTCTGTTTCAAAAGCACTACAACGAGAGCTTCAGTCAGCGGTTGAAGAAAATTAGATTAAATGTGGCGTGTGACTTACTGCTCAATACATCTCTGCCTGTGAATTTGATTATGGAAAAAGTCGGTTATGACAACCAAGCTAACTTCAATCGCCAGTTCAAATCTTATAAGCAGGTGACGCCGACTCAATATCGAGAGTCAATGAAGCGACTTTGATTGATTCACCAACGAAACGATTTCCATAAACGTCTGAATAATTTAATGTTATATGAACCATGCTAATGGGGTTCACGTATTAACAAGGACGTAAGTTAAGACTCAAATGACTTACTCGTATTACGATTAAAACAAGTCGAGGTTAGGATGAAGAAAATACTTTTGCTGCTGAGCGTGATTTTATTGGGTGGATGCGTTGGCATGCCAGAAACCGTCAAGCCAGTTCAGCAGTTTGAATTGGATAGATATTTAGGGAAATGGTACGAAGTTGCTCGTTTAGACCACTCGTTTGAGCGCGGCTTAAGTAATGTGAGCGCTGAATACAGCCTACGCGATGATGGCGGCGTGAAAGTGATTAACCGCGGCTATTCGGCTGAAGAGGGCGAATGGAATGAGGCAGAAGGCAAAGCGTATTTTGTTGAAGGTAGCGACCAAGGTTACTTAAAGGTGTCGTTCTTCGGTCCGTTTTATGGCGCCTACGTGGTGTTTGAATTGGAAGAGGAAGGATACCAATACGCGTTCGTTTCTGGGCCCGACACTGATTACTTATGGCTACTCGCAAGAACTCCTGAAGTCGCACCAGAAGTGATGGAGAAGTTTAAAGCCATGTCGAAAGAGCGTGGTTTTAATACCGATGAATTGATTTACGTCGAACACTCAAAATAACGGTATGTAGCGGTTTCTTGGTCTTTACGTAACTTTACGCAAAGACCATGTTAAGTGTAATGATAATGAGTCAAAATAACACCTAGGTCAGAGACATAGAGTGGTCATTATGAATAAATCATTATCTAAACAGACGGTTATTTTCCATTGGCTTACAGGCATTTTGTTTATCGCTGTGTTTGTTATTGGACTTCAATTCGAAGGCATGCCTAGAGGTCCCGAAAAAGGCGAGTTAATGGGGCTGCACAAATCATTGGGTTTGATTGTTTTAGCTGCAGCACTGTTGCGCTTTTTATGGCGCCTTAAAGAGGGCGCAATTAGCAGCGTGGCGGTACTATCTAGAGCACAAGAGATAGCGGCGAAAGGCGTTCATCATTTATTACTGCTTGTGACGTTGGCGATGCCAATTTCTGGCGCTGTGATGAGTGTGGCGGGGGGCCGAGGATTAGATTTATTCGGGATAGAGCTAATTGCCGCCGGTGAGAAAACGGAATGGTTACAATCTGCAGCTTCTTTCGTTCACGTTAACTCAGTTAACTTGATCATGGTGATACTTGCTCTGCATGTCTTAGGCGCATTGAAACACCAGTTTGTCGATAAAGATGGCACACTAAGCCGCATGCTTGGTCGTTCGTCGTCTGCTAGCAGATAACAAAATCAGACATCAAGATTATGTCTTATTTAGCGAGTCTAGCGTTGGTCTTGATAGGAAAAATTAATATAAAAACACTCGGCATGTACCGAGTGTTTTTTTGTTTATGTTACCTGAGAATCATACTCACTAAGCTTGCTTACGCACCTGCAACACGCTCAGTACTGATAGCGAAAGGAAGAACGCTGGGTCGCTCCAACCAAAGCCAACAAAGATGCCCGTGAAAGCGGCATACAGTGTGATGATTGCACCCAGCATATTGGTGACAACCAAGCCTTCGATGAGTTTCTTGGCACTGACTCCCGCTTCAATATCTCGCAGTAACCACGTTATCGCTGCAATACCACCAAGGAAGATACAGGTGTGTTGAGAGAGAAAATAAGCGTACTTATCATTAATTTCCACGCCGTACATAGGCCACATGACCGTTGGTAGAAAAAACAACGCGAAGGCAAAACCTGCGTAAATGATGCCGTGTAGGCTTAAAAACGTTTTATTGTTCATTTGTTATCTCTCTATCTCGTGCCTTTCACTCATTCTCTATTCATTTTATTAGCCGTTGATTGGGCCTTTGTTAATGGTAGTTAATGGTTGATTGACGTCAAAAATCACGCCGCGAACTTCATCAACGCCCATCTCTTTTAAGCGAGCGGCATGCATTGTTAGGTAATTTTCTGCGCTGAGTTGGTCTTCAAAAAGGTAGACACCACCGCCTAGCTTTTCGGCTTGGTTTTCTGTCCAGATTTTCCAGATCATACCCGGCTCGTTGTTGATGGACTTAGCTAGGTCTACGAGTGCGTTCGACATCTCTTCACCGAAAGGGCCTGAAAATTCAAAATCAACTTGTAGTAGTTTCATGGTGTTTCTCCGTTTAGCAAATTCCGTTTAACAAAATCCGCTTAAAAATAGGGGTTTAAGACAAACAAGCCATTCTCGTTTGTTGTTGAGATTTATATTACCTGTAAAAAACAGACAGAAAAGTTCATAATGTTGCCACTAACTGTCAGGATTTTAGACCGATGAGATTAAAGACTACCCTCGACCAATGGCAAACACTCTATGAGATAGACCGCGCTGGCAGCATTCAGGCGGCGGCATTGCAGCTCAACAAGAGTCATACCACGCTGATCTATGCATTGAGAAAATTGGAAGACCAGTTGGGTGTATCTTTGGTTCAGGTTGAAGGTCGAAGGGCAGTGTTATCGGAAGACGGCAAAGCGTTATTGCGCAGGGCGAGCAGTATGCTGGAACAAGCTCGGGAATTGGAGTTGATCAGTGAACAGTTAGGAAAGGGTGTGGAGTCTGAAATTGTGGTCGCCGTTGACCATTTGTGCTGCCTTGAGCGCCTTTATAAGCCGATGGCTGCGTTTATGGCCGAGAACAACACCACCTCAATCCAAGTGGTTGAAACGTCATTGTCGAAGACTACTGAAATGGTCACTCAAGAACGAGCCGATGTTGCTATCATTAACCTTCCAATTACCAACTATTCGGCCGAAGCCTTTGGGTTCACTATGATGGAGCCCGTTGTCGCAAGTTCGCACTCTTTGGCTAACGTGTCATCTATATCGCTCAACCAACTGTCGTCGCTGCCACAAATTGTGGTGAGAGATTTAGGTGCTCAAGGTAGTCAAGGCAATAAAAAGCTAGGCGAGAAAAAAGATGTCGGCTGGTTGAAGTCGAGCCAGCGTATTACGGTCGATAATTTCGATCATGCCTTTGGTGCAGTAGAGCAGGGCGTAGGTTATTGCAGGCTACCAAAACATATTGTTGATAGCCGAGGCAGTGACAAGCTTACCGTGTTGAATGTAGAAAAGGGCAGTGGTTATCAGGTTCCATTGCATCTGACTCTGCCGAAAGGTGCGAAGACGGGCCCCGCCGCGAAACATTTCTATGAACTGCTTCTTGAATCAGCCCGGAATGCGGACTAAGTGATATGAGAAACTGAGCTATGAGCTATGAGCTATGAGCGATTAACGAGGCTGGTTTCCATTCAAAAAAAGTGCAACGCATTCGCGCGTGTAGTTGAGCCTTTCCTCATCAGATTCGCCGCTATCATGGCCGAAGAACGACCAATACGCTGACTTGCCATGAAACATCAGCAGCAGTTGACGAGCTGCAATGATCGGTGAGCTAGACGTCGACAGAGTAAGGTCTCCAGAATCTATTTTCGATTGCAGGTAATCGGCGAGTAACTTGGTGGTTTTTTGAGGGCCGGTCTCTAAATAGATAGAGGCGATCTCTGGGTGCGTGTTGGATTGACTGACCGCGTTCTGAAAGGTTTGTCGTGACTGTTCATCTAGCAATAAGTCCTGAAACTTGACACCAAACTTCACCAATTCTTCTTCCAAAGTGGCGCCCATGTCAAAGGCTGAATGGCTCAGCTCACGCTCGGCACATTTGGTTTGCATGCAGGTTTCAAAAAGAACGTCTTTGCTTTTAAAGTGAGAGTAGACCGTTTGCTTGGAAACGTTCGCTGCTTTGGCTATCTGATCCATATTGATCTTGAAGCCATGTTCAGAGAAAAGTTTACTTGCTGCGGTTAAGATCTGCGATCTCTTCTGTTCACTCTTGATGATTTTCGTCACGTGCTTGCTTCTCGTTACTTGGTGTTGGGTCGCTACCTAGCTTGTCTCTTTGCTTAATGTCTATTGATATTCAGTAATAGGTATCTCATTTGGCGCTAAGCATTATGCTTTTTGTGATGGTTTTATCAATCACTAACGATGAAATTTATTTTTAACATAATCAAACTAGACAGTCTAGTTTGGTTTGGTTAGTCTAAAAAAAGAACATAATTGAGTACCGCATAGGAACAGTGAGTATGTATGAATTGATGAAGGGAAGCGCAGTAGCCGTGGCGTTGTCGACTCTTCTTGTTGGGTGTGGTGAAAACACACAAGCCGAGACACCTTCCGATGCAGCGGTCACTGCTGAATCGAACAGTACCGAATCGACAGTGTTAACGGTAGAAACTGTTGCCCTAGAACGCTCTTCATCATACGAAGTACAACGTGAATATGTCGGTGTGGTCAAAGCGGGTCAACAGGCGAATCTCGGCTTTGAATTGGCGGGGAAAGTTAACGAAATTCTGGTGGATGTCGGTGACACAGTCACAGAAGGTCAGCCGTTAATCAAGTTAGATACTCAGCTGTTGAAGACCGAATCGAGCCAACTAAAAGCACAAGCTGAAGAAGTGAAAGCCCAGTTGAGCCTTGTTGCTGCGAACTTAAAACGTCAACGTTCACTGAAAGCAAAAGGCTTTAGTGCCGAAGCAGAAATCGATTCGTTAACCAGTGAGCAGCGTGTATTACAAGCGAACTTACTGCGCATTGACGCCTCGGTAAAAGGTAACGACCTCAAATTGGTTAAATCGACGATTCTTGCTCCTTATTCAGGCACTATCGCAACGCGTTTTGTTTCGTTAGGTGATGTGGTCAATGTTGGCAATCCAACTCTTACATTACTGGCATCGGAAGGCAAAGAAGCGTTTATCGGTATTCCTGCCCATCAGATGACAAAGGTAACCTCACTCTCTTCGCCAAGCATTCGTGTTGGGCGAGATGATTATGATGTAACGTTGTTGAATCCGGGTGCCATGGTCGACACGCAATCCCGCAGTGTTGGTTTACGCTATCTTTTCCCTGAGCAAGCCACTGTTTTAGAAGGTCAACTGGCCTACCTTAAGTTTGACGAGCAAATCGACGACCAAGGTTATTGGGTGCCTTTAACTGGTTTGATTGATGGTTTGCGCGGTGTTTGGAACATCTTTGTGATTGGTGATGGCAGCAAGGTTGAACGTAGAAGTGTTCAGGTGTTGTTTGCGAACAATCAACAAGCGTATGTGAGTGGTGCGATTGAAGATGGCGAGCAGGTTATCGCGAGTGGTTTGCATCGCTTGGTTCCGGGCCAAACCGTGAAGCCAGTAACCACTGCTGCGGAATAGGGAATAGTATGAAAATCATAGAGACTATTTCCAATACCCGATTACTGATCTTAATGACCGCGCTGCTGATGGTGAGTGGCATTTCAGCCTTCATGACGCTGCCGCGCGCAGAAGATCCGGTGATCATCAACCGTTATGCAAACATCACAACCAGCTTTCCCGGTGCAAGTGCCGAACGTGTAGAAACCTTGGTTACTGAGGTGATTGAGAACAAGCTACGTGAGCTGAGTGAAGTTAAACTGGTGAGCTCAACCTCAAGGCCGAGCGTGTCTATTGTAACGCTTGAGCTTGATGACACTATCACCGAGCCCGAACCCGTTTGGTCGCAAGCACGTGACAAACTGTCTGACATCGAATCCATCTTACCTACGGGTGCCCATTCTCCCGATCTCGACAGTGACCATACCTACGCTTTTACCACCATCGCCTCTTTGACTTGGTCTGGTGCGGGCGAGCCTGACCGATTAACTCTAGGGCGATATGCCAAAGAGTTAGCCAAGCGATTACGAACCTTGTCGGGTACTGAGTTTGTTGATGAATATGGGATGCCACAAGAAGAGATTCAAATAAGTCTAAGAACTGCTGATGCCGCAGCGCTTGGGCGTTCGAGTGCTAACATCGCTGAATCTCTGGAAGGGGCAGATGCGAAGAACTCGGCGGGTGAATTGGTCAGTGCTTATTCTCGTTTTGGTTTAGAGATTGAATCGGAACTTGATTCGATTGAACGCATTAAACAAGTCCCAATTGCGACCGACAGTAATGGTCACATCATCCGTATGGAAGATATTGCATCGGTGAGACGTGGCGAGAAAACCCCACAAGATCAGATTGCCATTATTGATGGTGAACCGGGTGTGATTGTTGCAGCAAGGATGCATCCTGATCTGCGGGTTGATAACTGGACTTCACGTGCGAACGCTTTGATCGACAAGTTTCAACAAGAGCTGCCAAGTAATATCGATGTCACCGTACTGTTCAATCAGCAGGGCTATACCGAAACTCGCCTAAATGATTTAGGCAAAAGCTTGATGATCGGTTTCGGTTTGATCTTGATTGTATTGTTCGTGACCTTAGGCGTCCGCGCCGCAATATTAGTGGCTATTTCGCTGCCACTCACTTCGCTGCTTACGCTATCGATCATGAAAATGACCGGCGTGCCAATCAACCAGATGTCGGTAACAGGCTTGATTGTTGCGCTCGGGATCATGGTCGATAACGCGGTGGTGATGGTTGATACCATTCAGGCGTATCGATTGAAAGGGCAGCACAGAGCAGAAGCAACCATGAATGCGCTAAAGCACTTGTGGGTGCCGTTGTTGGGCTCAACCTTGACCACGGTATTGGCGTTTGCGCCGATCATTTTGATGCCAGGTGCATCCGGTGAATTTGTCGGTGGTATTGCGATAACCGTTTCTTTCTCATTGATCGGTTCTTACATTATCTCGCACACTTTAATTGCTGGCTTAGCGACAAGGTTACTGCCGAAACAATTGAGTGATGTGGACAAGAAGGGGCAACATCACTGGTACATGACGGGCTTAAGAATTCCTGCTCTAACACGTTGGTTCTCATCTTCTGTCCGTTTTGGTGTCACGCATCCAATCATCACGATTGCTTTGGTATTATTGGTGCCGTTTACTGGCTACTGGAGTATGTCTCAGCTGACTGAGCAGTTCTTCCCGCCATCAGACAGAGACATGTTTGAGATTCAGGTGTACATGCCGCCTCAAGCGAGCATTTATGCGACCAAGAATACCTCGGAAAAAATAGACGACATCATCCATCGCTATCCAGAAGTTGAGCGCATTGATTGGTTGGTGGGCGCAAACTTCCCGTCTTTCTATTACAACTTACAAGCAAGACAAAATAACGCGCCATACTTCTCGCAAGCCATGGTGAAAACGGAAAACTTTGCTCAAGCCAACGCGCTGATTCCTGAGTTGCAGAAGGTGTTGGATGAAGAGGTACCGGAAGCACAAATCTTGGTACGTAAGCTTAACCAAGGCCCTCCATTTACTGCGCCAGTTGAGCTACGTGTTTATGGTGAAAACCTCGATACCTTGAAAGCGATTGGTGAAGATGTTCGCTTGATCTTAGCGAGTGTTCCTCATGTGACTCACACGCGAGAAACCTTGCAGTCGGGTACACCTAAGGTGTGGCTGAAGGTCGATGAAGACACGGCAAAACTCAACGGTATTTCACTGAATCAGTTTGCTGGCATGTTGCAAACTACACTGACTGGTCGCGAAAGTGGCTCTGTGATTGAGGGCAGTGAGTCAGTACCAATCCGTGTTCGTGTTGCGGATGAAGCCCGTGAAAACCTGGCGCATTTAAGTAATATTCGTTTGCCAATCAGCTCTGAGGTGTACTCAACGGGGATTAATGTTTCGACTCTGGCTGAGCTCGAACTGACCACCAGTCGCGGTGCGATTACTCGTCGCAACGGACAGCGTGTCAACACCATAGAGGGCTACATTGAAGCGGGCGTCTTGCCGCAAACCGTGCTCAATGAGTTCCAAAAACGATTGGAAAGTTACGAAATTCCATCGGGCTACAGCATCGATTTTGGCGGCGAATCCGCAGAGCGCGATCACTCGGTAAACAGTCTTATCTCGAATGTCGCCGTTGTGGTTGTGTTGATGGTGTTAGTCGTCGTGATGTCGTTTAACTCGTTTAGGTTAAGTAGCATCATCTTTATGGTGGCGGCATTGGCTGGTGGGCTAGGGTTGTTATCGGTGTGGATCTTCGGCTATCCATTTGGCTTTACGGTGATCATAGCGATGCTCGGAATTGCGGGGCTAGCGATTAATGCAGCCATCGTTATTTTGACGGAGTTGAAACTGGATGAACAAGCCTCGTCTGGTAATGTGGATGCGGTCGTAGAGGCGGTGATGTCGTGTACTCGTCATATCAGCTCGACCACGATTACAACCGTTGGCGGTTTTATGCCATTGATCATCGCTGGTGGTGGCTTTTGGCCTCCGTTCGCGGTCGCGATTGTTGGCGGTACGGTATTAACCACACTTATCTCATTCTATTTCGTGCCTGTGGTTTATCATCTGATGACTAAAAAACAGCGCAAAACCGTGGCACCACAAGCGGCATAATTGACAAATCAGCGCCCTTATTTTCCTCGAAGTGGGAGAGTAAGGGCGTGCTTGTCTCTGTATTTTGACGGCAAAACGACTCCTTTTACTCGGCTTTGGCTTCATTGGCCTTCTATTTCGATACCCATCATCGTGATGAAATAAAGCTTATTATTCATGTTGATAATGAATACTTCGTGCTAACAATTTTATTTATGAATACCATTAAACTTGTATGTGAATTCATAAATTTGAACTGGATCACGCTTTATTTAATTCGCGATTTCTAATTTAGTTCATCGCTGTGGTCGTCGTTGGCTACCTCTCTCTCCGTCAATTGTTTCATTACCATTCCTTTCCACAATTAGCTTCGCTGGTGTAGCACGTTTATCTTGTGCATCCAGTTCTCGACTTATTTCAGCTATTCAACTTTCATAACTGGAAGGTTAGTTTCCAAGTTTGCTGGGTGAGCTTTCAATCCCAACTCCCCATAATGCGCCAAATGTAACAATGTATTTCA
This sequence comes from Vibrio sp. 070316B, assembly GCF_013114115.1. Taxonomy (NCBI): domain Bacteria; kingdom Pseudomonadati; phylum Pseudomonadota; class Gammaproteobacteria; order Vibrionales; family Vibrionaceae; genus Vibrio; species Vibrio sp. 070316B. The sequence continues at coordinate 202,504 of NZ_VTYC01000001.1, forward strand.
AAGTGTAACAATTAAGTCATAATTTTTGTGTGGTTTTAACCGTGCTGTAATGTTTTCACCAAGCAAAATCAGGCTCAATTCGGCTTCCCTTTGAGATGCAGCGTTTCACATGCTCAACACATAAATATTCTAATGACCATGATAACCAGTACTCGGACGTTCGATTTGAGACTGGATAACCATCGAGAAAGTTAATGGAAGCTTCAAGATATAAACGCATTTTATCGAGAGCAAACCTGTCGAGGATTGGTTTGGTGGCAACTGCCCTGATGCTCGAAGGATGCAACTCCGCATTGCTCGACCCTAAAGGTAGTGTTGGCGTTCAGGAAAAAGAGCTGATTATTACTGCTTTGCTTCTGATGCTGATTGTCGTTATCCCTGTGATCCTAATGACGGTCTACTTTGCTTATAGATACCGCGAAACCAATACCACGGAAGAGTATGCACCTGACTGGGCGCACTCGACCAAGATTGAAATCGTAGTATGGACGATTCCAATCATCATTATTGCGATTCTTGCGACCATCACTTGGCGTTCAACACACGAACTAGAGCCATCTAAGCCTCTAGAGAGTGATGTACAGCCAATGGTGATTGAAGTGGTATCGCTGGACTGGAAATGGCTGTTCATCTACCCGGAACAACACATTGCAACGGTTAACTACGTGGCGTTCCCGAAAGATGTACCTGTTACGTTTAGGCTGACTTCAGACAACATCATGAACGCGTTCTTTATCCCGCGTCTTGGTTCGCAGATCTACGCGATGCCGGGAATGGTGACCAAGTTGAACTTGATTGCAAACCACGAAGGTGACTTCAAAGGTTTTGCGTCGAACTACAGTGGCGAAGGTTTCTCTCAGATGAAATTCACCGCATCAGCACTGCCTGATCAAGTGGCATTTTTAAACTGGGTGGAGACGGTGAAGGCAAGCCCTGATCGCATTGAAGATTGGGAGCAGTTCCGTTCACTGGCAGCGCCAAGTGTCGCTGAACCTGTGACGCTGTTTTCTAGTGTCCCACCATTTTTGTTCACTGATGTTGTGACCCAGCACCCTGGTTCAATGAACTGTTTGCCGGAAAACCAAGGATAATCGTAATGTTTGGAAGATTAACTCTAGAGTCCATTCCCTACCACGAACCTATTATCGTCGTGACACTTGCGGTGATTGCGCTGGTTGGTTTGGCTGTTGTTGCTGCGGTAACGAAAGCTGGGAAATGGCAATACTTATGGAATGAATGGTTTACTTCAGTAGACCACAAAAAACTGGGCTTCATGTACATTGCCGTTGCAATGATCATGTTGATTCGTGGTTTTGCCGATGCGGTAATGATGCGTAGTCAGCAGTTGCTATCCGCTGCTGGCGAGAGCGGTTACTTACCACCGCATCACTATGATCAGATCTTCACCGCTCACGGTGTGATCATGATTTTCTTTGTAGCGATGCCGCTGGTTATTGGTTTGATGAACATCATCGTACCGCTGCAAATCGGTGCTCGTGATGTCGCGTTCCCTTATCTAAACAACCTGAGTTTCTGGTTGTTTGTAGTGGGCGTGATCCTAACCAATATGTCACTAGGCCTTGGTGAATTTGGCCGTACAGGTTGGCTGGCTTATCCGCCACTATCAGGTATTGAGGCAAGCCCTGGAGTCGGGGTCGATTATTGGATATGGGCGCTGCAAATATCTGGTGTCGGTACAACGCTAACGGGCGTGAACTTCTTCGCGACCATTCTGCGCATGCGTACTCCGTCTATGCCAATGATGAAGATGCCTGTGTTCACGTGGGCGTCTCTGTGTGCCAACATTCTGATCATCATCTCTTTCCCGATCCTAACGGTAACCATCGCGCTACTGACGCTGGATAGATACATCGGCACGCACTTCTTCACCAATGATCTTGGTGGCAACGTGATGATGTATGTGAACCTGATTTGGGCATGGGGACACCCAGAGGTGTACATCCTAATCTTGCCTATCTTCGGTGTGTTCTCTGAAGTGACAGCAACGTTCGCACGTAAAAAGCTATTTGGTTACACCTCACTGGTTTGGGCAACGGTTGCAATCACTATCCTTGCGTTTGTCGTTTGGCTGCACCACTTCTTCACTATGGGTTCTGGCGCGAATGTGAATGCTTTCTTTGGTATCGCAACCATGATTATCTCTATCCCGACCGGGGTTAAGATTTTCAACTGGCTGTTCACCATGTACAAAGGCCGCATCCGTTTCACAACACCTATGCTGTGGACTGTTGGTTTCCTTATCACTTTCACCGTTGGTGGTATGACGGGCGTACTAATGGCAGTACCGGGTGCAGACTTCATTCTGCATAACTCAGTATTCCTGATTGCTCACTTCCACAACGTGATCATCGGTGGCGTAGTATTCGGTTGTTTTGCGGCGATTGGCTACTGGTTCCCGAAAGCGACAGGTTTCACTCTGAACGAAGTTTGGGGTAAACGTGCGTTCTACTGCTGGATCATCGGCTTCTTGATGGCGTTCTTACCACTTTACGCTCTTGGTTTCATGGGCATGACGCGTCGTTTGAGCCAAGATATTAACCCTGAATTCTTACCTCTACTGGCTGTTGCGGCTGCAGGAACTGGTGTGATTGCTATGGGTGTTGTGTGTCAGTTTGTTCAGTTCTTCGTGAGTGTTCGTGACCGTGACCAAAACCGCGACCTTACTGGTGACCCGTGGGGCGGACGTACTTTTGAATGGGCAACGTCTTCACCACCGCCGTTCTACAACTTTGCAAAACTGCCTAAGGGCGATGAGCTAGATGCGTTCTGGTATCAAAAGCAAAGCGGCGAGTTCGATCCAACTAAGGAAGAAGAATACGAACGTATTCATATGCCGAAGAACACACCGACAGGTATTTATGTATCTGCATGGGCGTTGGTATTTGGTTTCGCAATGATCTGGTACATCTGGTGGCTAGCGGCGGCAAGCCTGGTTGGTATTGTTGTGACGTGTATTCAACACAGCTACAACGACGATGTTGACTACTACGTGGAAGTTGAAGAGATCAAAGCGATTGAAGCGGCTCGACGTGCACAGTTAGCAGAAGCGAAAAAACAGTCGGTGGGTGAAAACAGCGCTGACGGTGATAACAACACAAATAAAGATGATTTGGAGACGACGTATGCAAGCTAATACTCCGTCGCACACTTACGATCTTGCACACTCGCATGATCATCACCATGACTCAGCGGGCAACAAGCTGTTTGGCTTCTGGGTTTACTTGATGAGTGACTGTGTGCTGTTTGCCACGCTTTTCGCGACTTATGCCGTTTTAGAAAGTGGCTCTATTGCAGGACCAACGGGTAAAGACATCTTCGAACTTCCGTTCGTGTTTGTGGAAACCATGATGCTGCTGTTCAGTAGTATCACTTTCGGTTTTGGCATGATCGCAATGAAACGCCAAGATGTTGCTGGTCTGAAAAAGTGGCTAAAAGTAACGTTTCTGCTGGGTTTAGCCTTTATCTGTATGGAAGTGTATGAATTCCATCACTTGATTGCTGAAGGTTATGGCCCTCAAGAGAGTGCGTTCCTATCTGCGTTCTTTACCTTAGTTGGCACACACGGCTTGCACGTAACGTTTGGTCTTATTTGGATGGCAGTGGCGTATCACCAGCTTTCCACTAAAGGCTTGAACGACAATATGTCTATGCGCTTTCAGTGCTTGAGCTTGTTCTGGCACTTCCTAGATATCGTTTGGATTTGTGTATTTACCATCGTGTACTTAATGGGGGTGATGTAATGGAACAGCATCTAGACAGTGGCGCAAAAGATTACGTGATTGGCTTTGTTGCATCACTGATTCTGACCATTATTCCGTTCTATGTTGTGTGGGCGCATGCGCTTCCAAGTACTGAGACTTACGTAGTTCTGTTTGGCTGTGCGCTAGTGCAGATCTTCGTACACTTTAAGTACTTCCTACATATGGAAGTGAAAACAACCGATGGTCAGTGGAACTTAGTATCACTGATGTTTACAGCCATTGTTGTATTGATCCTGATCGCTGGCTCGGTGTGGATCATCTACAACATGAACGTCAACATGAAGTTGTAGGCTAGGGTATGCTGAAAAGTTATTTGTCTATTACCAAACCGGGCATCATTTTCGGCAACCTGATTTCTGTTGCGGCGGGGTTCTTCCTTGCCGCAAAGACAGAACCAGCCAGTGCGATGTTGTTACTGACAACATTGGCGGGTGTGGGGCTTGTGATTGCATCAGGTTGTGTGGTGAATAACATTTTTGATCGCGATATTGATCAAAAAATGAAACGCACTCAGAACCGAGAGTTGGTTCAGGGCAACATCAATACTGATGTCGCATTCATCTATGCGTTGGTCATGTTGCTAGCTGGTACGGCGCTACTGTTCCAATACGTTAATCCGATGTCTGCGGTAGTGGTGTTGCTAGGCTACGTGTTTTACGTCTTTTTCTACACCATGTGGTACAAGCGTAATTCGGTGTATGGCACGCTCGTAGGCAGCATCTCTGGCGCGGTTCCTCCATTGGTTGGCTACCTTGGCGTGACTAACTACCTGAGCTTAGAAGCCGTTCTATTGTTCATCATGTTCTGTTTATGGCAGATGCCGCACTCGTATGCGATTGCGATGTTCCGCATTCAAGACTACCGAGATGCAGGTATCCCTGTACTGCCGGTAAAAGAGGGTGTCGATAAGGCTCACAAACATATGAAAGCGTACGTGGTTGCTTTTGGCGCGGTTGCTCTCGGGCTGTTCTTGCTCGGAGAAGCGGGCTACGAATACCTAGCGGTGTCGGCGGCAGTATGCTTTATGTGGACCAAGGTGACATTCCGTAAGGTGGATTGCGCCAACTACATCCAATGGTCAAAGACGGTCTTTAAAGTCTCTCTGCTGGTGGTGATGAGCATCAGTGGTGTGTTGGGGCTGGAGTTGATTCCGTTACCTTTTTCGTAAGATAAATCGCGAGTATGACAAAAGCCGAGCTATATTGAATAGCTCGGTTTTTCTTTTTTTAGCTTATTGCTTATTGATCAGCGCTAATCGTTTGGCGAGCACTTAATATCTGTAATTTCTAACATGTTCTATGGAAAGGTGAGTAGCTATCGACCATGGTTAAGGAGCAATTGAACTTGCGATTTCCATTGGCAACATTGAGTAGAACTTTGTTATAGACACCATTAACGCTATTTATATCGACATAACCAAAGCTCTCATAGGTTGAGTCGTATGAGTAGTCTCGATTGTCGCCAAGAACAAATAGCTTTCCTTCTGGTACATGCCAAGTAATATTGTTTTCAAGTATGTTTGAATCTTCTTTGAGATACCTAACATTATATTGGCTATTACCTATTTGTTCTTTTATATAAACAAACCCATTTTCTTTTTTAGTTATACCATGGGATAATTTATTATCATTGATATAAAGATCACCATTGTCTAATGTGACAGTATCTCCAGGTATTCCAATCACTCTCTTTCTGAAGGTTATATTTTCACTTCGATGTTTAGGAGGGTGTCGAAAACGAATGACATCGCCATACTCTGGTGTATATCGCCCCGGTCGAACGCCACTTACCGTTGTCCAGTATTTACCTTCAAAGGTTGGCGCCATACTTAATCCTGTATTAGTATTGATTGAGCTAGAGAAAAAGTAAAATAGCACGAATATCCATAACGCAAGTGAAGTTGATATTGATAGAAGTAACTTAAAGCTCTTCATAACGGTTTCTCCTGCTGCAGTACTTCTCGGCAAGCATGGTAATACTGTAGTTTGCGGCAACAAATGAGCAGTAAAATAGCCCTAAAACGACAATGATTTCAATGATGTCATTGAAGCCACCATTGAATAGGTTTTTACAGAGTGAGTAATAGAGGAATAAGCTTAAGCTTAGAAAAATCGCAGCTATTGCCAGCAGAATCCATTCTACCTTTGATAAATTACGGTTCATTAATTTTACACCATAAAGAATAAAATAACAGGTAACGCAAGCAGTCGGCTAAATATTTTTAAAGGTCGATACCAATAAAAAGGAAGACGATGTACTAAGCTGTTTGATTTATAATTAAGGTGATAAAGCTCATCAATAAATGATCTTTTTATAGTGTCTATCACGGTTAAGCCTAATTGTATTTTTATTTGGAATAGTATTGTGGCAACAAAATCTGACATTTTCTGTCTAAAACAACAAAAATTACTAAATTTAATGTTATCGAGTAGTATTTAGAACGCTATTGTTCGTTGTTATGTATTTGTGTTTCTTATAACTTGCTGATGTTGTATTTATAATGGTGTTTTAATATTGGAGGATCCAATCTTGAACTTCATATGTGGTGGTGTTTGAACTTAATGTGCATAAACGTTCATTGCGTGTTTAATATCTTGTATTACATCAGTACGTAGCTGCTTTGGCTTTAGAATTTCAACGCAATCGGCATTGTTAATAAGCCATCTTTTGAAATCGACGCTATCCTGAGCTTGGGCTTTTACGATGTAGTGGTTTTGAGCTGTCTCTTCTATATTTTGACATTCACTGAGTTTGTACTCGTCGACAAATCGGTTTTTGCCATAAGTATCTCTTGTCATTTTTAAAAGCACTTCACAGGTTTCACCACCGTTGACCTTTTTACCATTGTTTGTTGAGAGGTAAGTTGTGAGGCAAAAATTCTCTTGATTACCCATAGAGAAGTTCTGACCTGAGTGAAGCTCAACATGGCTAATGTTATGCACAGTGTAGGTGCGATATTTACCGGGCATCGAACTGCTCTCAGCATTTTTTTTATAACGCTCTAATCCAACGAGGTAAAAGGCTTTTTGGTAAACGAAAGAGGCATAAGGGTCGACTTCGCAACGGCTTCCTTCATATTCAAATGAGACCACTTTACGATTTTCTAGCGCACTCTCGAGCTTACTTAGCACTGTGTAATCGGCCTTGGGAGCAACAACATCGTAACTGCTGACCTGTATTTTAAAAGGTGCCGAGTTTGATACGTTATTTGCTCTGGAAAGCAGTGTTAACGCTTCACTTAGTTTCGTTCCTGCGGACGGCAGTATACGTTCAAGTACTTGGCTACCTATGATACCTAGGATTGAGATAGATTCATTCAACCCTGGGTTCACATTGAACTCTGCGCCCTCTTTTACTTTATAGCGAGCCTTTGATGCGATTCCTTCTCGAACCAGAAGATCATTGTGTCCGTTTGGTCCGTCACCCTGAGCCCCATGATACTTGTATATCGAATCTAAGATGCGTTCTGCCCACTTTTGTTGGGCTTCTTTAGAGGTACCTCCACGGTAGTAAAAAGGCTCTTTTCGCACATCATCTAGGTACTCTTTTGACGTTATTCCTTGCTCTTTGGTTGAAAGTAAATTGAGGCAATGTAAGTAACAATAAAAATCACCGAACGCTTTTGCTGACACGTTATTCCTCCATCTCTAATTGATATTTATCGTATTTAATCACAAATTTATTTCACAGAATGGCAGAAAATCACACTTTTCATGTGGGATTAGATGAAACAGTTCATTTTTACGTCAGTTTTATCGCGTATTTTGTAACTGTTTGTAATGAGTGTGTTTTTTGAACGGAAATTACAAGGTTATCGGTAAAATTGAATCATTGCTCCCATAAATAAATGGTTGGTTGGATTGCCACTTTTTAATAATTGTGATTTGTTTTTTGTGGCTATTGAAGTCGGGTGCGAGAACAACTTGATTAAGAGTGCATTTTTAGAGGAAGGAGTCGATTAACTGTGTATTTTTAAAGGAGAGATATGCTGTTTCTTAGTTTGTTGAATTTTGAGAGTCATGCGCTGCTGCAATAAAAATACCCCGACGAGCGGGGTATTTTTGTTTGTCTTCTATTCAACTCTTACGCATAGCTTGTTTACCAAGCACCTAGGTAAGACTTGTAAGATTGTAGGCGAACTGTTGCTGCGCCAATCACGTCAATGAAGCCCCAGAAAGGATGCGGCTTCTCCGCTGAAATCCAAGCCGCGCCAGCGGCACCGATAGGAATGTTGTAGCCTTCTGGTTCAAAGATTTCTAGCACTACCGTACGACCTAAACCATTGCTGTTTTGAGCGACGTGCTGACCAACACTTTGTGGGCCTTGCAGTGGTGAAATACTTGATTCACCAGTACCTGCCGTAAAGCTGTGTACTTTGGCACGGAACACGTGACCCGGATATGCATCGACAAAGAATTCCGCAAAATCGCCCACTTGCACGTAACCGTAAGTCTGGTCTGAGATACGCATCTCTAAGAACTTTTTGCTGGTGTTGTACAGGTGCATGTTGCCCATGACAGAGCCTTCAGCAATGTTCACAATCGATACTTGCCCATCAAACTCTGCTCGCACTGTTTTCTTCTCTTGCGCCCAATTCACTTTCTGTAAATCGGCTTTCAGTGAAGCCAGTTCTGCGTGCATCACGCGAAGATCTGAGTGGTACTTTTCAACATCACGAGCATTGAAGATCTCAGGCGACGTTTCTGCACGCTCTAAATCACGCGTCATCTGTTTGATCTGCTCTTCTTTCTGAACGATTGAAGATTCGATCTTCGCTTTGTCTGCTGCTGAGTCGATATCGACAAGTGTGTAGATCACGTCGCCTTTCTTTACCAATTGGTTGTGGTCAACGAACACTTCATCAATTTGCTGGCCGAAGATCGGTGACATTACTGCATGCGGCGCTTTTACCGTTGATGAGTTGGTCATATCTACCGGAGCCCAGAGACGAGAAACAATCGCCAATAGGCCTAGAATCACCACGCCACCAATCGCGGCCCAAGTGTAGTTCTTAATTGTTTTCTTTAGTGCGCCAGTCGCAAACAGGGACCATACAATCAGAATGTATGGGATCATCATCTCTTTCATTATGCGGCCTCTTTTCCAGTTGCTGTCTGCTCAGACTTAGTTTCTTCTGCTTGTTCACTATCGGACTTTTGAAGCTTCGGTTGAATACCACGGCGAATGACATCACTGATCGATTGACCGATGTGTTTCCAGTTAGCGAGAGCAATGACTAGAGCGATAACCCAGAACGTCTTGTTAATGAATAAGCCACAAAGCGAGAGTGCAAATACAATCTGTACATGGGCACTTTTGTGCTCTTTCGCCTTGTGCACACCGAGCTCATGGATTTGCCACATACCGTAGATAGCAGCGAATACAACCGCGAGAGTTACGGAGAACAAGTAACCGGAGAAGTACTCGCTTTGGAAGAAGTTCATCATCATTTCGTTCGGGTGGTTATTGAACTGAGAAAGGTCGATGTCTTTGGAGTGAATTGTACCCATAGGAGCAAGCGCCCAAGCACCAGCAAACATCAGGGCCATAAATAGGCAGAATTTGACGAGAACCATCACGACGGCCCCAACTTTCTGCAGAACAATTTTAAGAATTTTCATATCTCAACCTAAATAATAAGGAGAGAGAAAGTGCAGTCTTGGTACAAGACTTTTAGATGACATCTGCAAGAGGTGTTGAATACCAGTGAGCGATACCGCCGACTGAAATCAAAAGTATTGGATGACAATTAAAAATCGCTTTGCCCAAAGAGACAACGCATTCTCGCGAAAACAGTGCTAAAAACACCGAGCGAAATCATTCTTAAACTAGAGTCAACCATTGCGAAGTTCGGTTGTTACAGTAGCTTTTTGCGCCGTCGTCCATGGTGCTTGCAACACTGTTATCTACACATTTTTAGGTTTTCTATGTCGGTCAAGAATTGATTTGTAGGGGAAATAATAGGAAGTGTGAAGGGCGCTATCTACCCAGTATGGCGATATTGAACTATCGTAATTACGATAGGTTTAAAGGGTATTAGAACGGTAAGTGGATTTATTTGAACGGGCTCAAACTCGGCTTATAAAATATGTCTACTAAATTAGCCTGGATCATAGAATCGGTTATAAAAGTATCAATAAGTCTGAAAAAAAATATTGGATACTCCGAATAGTCTAGGGTGGGGTTTGAGTAGATTAAGCTATTCTGGCACTACGAATAGCGTTGGATTCCCAATCTGACGAATGTGGCAGCTATTCGTCACAGTGAGTTGTTCTTATATTTCTGCTCTTTACCACATGCTGCTCCATTCTCAGTTTGGACTAACGAGCGATAATTGACCGTTCCATTCTATCGGTTTTACGATAAGATAATTCAATCTATCGCCTATTGAGTAAAGAATCATGAGTAATGACATTCCGAACTTTAACTTGTTAGCTGTATTTTCTGCGGTGATGGAGCAGGGCAGTTTGAGCAAAGCAGCCGATCACTTGAATACCAACCAATCGACAATAAGTACCTCCTTGGCGCGGTTGAAGAAGGAAGTTGATCAAGAGTTGTTTGTGCGCAAGGGACGGGGAGTGGTCCCAACTGCTTATTCGCAAAGCCTGTACGAGAAGATCAAAGCACCGATACAAGAACTCAACGGCGTTTTCCAAGGCATGGCATCGTTTGACGAAATGACGGCGGAGCGCAAGTTCGCGGTGTCGATTCCAGAGCACTTACAATGGTTACTGTTGAATCGGTTCTTGGAATTACCAAACCAAGGCCTTTCGTTAGAGGTGTATGATCAAGCGGATTCGGACGATCAAGTACATGAAGATCTGCTGACGCAAAAGTTTGATGCGATGATCGATATCGTATTGCCAGAACACCCGAGCACGGTGAGTGAGAAGCTATACGAGAGTGAGGTAGTGATCATCTGCCGAAACGGTCACCCTAGAATCAAAGGTGAGCTCACGCTTGATCAATACTTGAGTGAGAAGCATGCCGTGCTTGATCGAACGCGCCGACAAGTGAGAAGCCTCAATCACTACACATCACTGGATTTGTCTCAGCGGAAGATCATGATCCATGGCAGTTCTCTGTTCAGCAATTTATTACTGTGCAGTCAATCCGATTGCATTACAGTAGCCCCCCTTTCTATGGCGATTCAGTTCAAAGAGCGCCTCGATTTACAAATTTTCAAGCCTCCTTTTGATTGTGAGCCTATTCCTCATCACCTGATCTGGCTAAAAAAACAGAATAATGATCCCGCGCATAAGTGGCTCCGAGAACAGGTTATTAATACGGTAGATGAGATGTCAAAGGAGTTGAACAGCTGGAAGGCTTCATACTAGCGTTACTTGCAACTTTGATATTTTCTTCAGATTAATCCTTTATAACAAAAAATTATCATATTGAGAATTTATGATAATTTCCTTTATTTGTAGCCAACTCGTATATTGACCCCATCAGGTAAGTGGATGGTCTCCACTTCAATTATATCGGCCTGCGTCACTGGGCTAAAAAGGGCGAAATATGAAATTCCTACACACAATGATCCGAGTTACTGATTTAGACAAGTCTATCGAGTTCTACACCAAGGTATTGGGAATGAAGGAACTTGAACGTCATGAAAACAAAGACTACCGCTACACATTGGTTTTTGTTGGCTACGAGCAAGGCGGCACGACTATCGAGTTAACGCATAACTGGGATACCAATGAGTATGAAATGGGCAACGCATTTGGCCATTTAGCATTGGGTGTGGAAGATATTTACGCAGCATGTGACCAGATTAAGTCGCTAGGTGGCAACGTGACTCGTGAAGCGGGCCCAGTAAAAGGTGGTTCAACGCACATCGCATTTATTACTGACCCAGATGGCTACCAAATCGAACTGATTCAACTAGGTTAATCGAGGAAATGACAATGACAAATGCACTATTTCAACCAATTCAACTTGGTAATATCGAGCTTAAAAACCGTATTGTTATGCCTCCGATGACACGCTCTCGTGCAACGCAACCTGGTAACTCAGCAAACGATATGATGGCGACTTACTACGCTCAACGCGCGACTGCAGGTCTGATTATTGCTGAAGGTACACAAATCTCACCAATGGGTCAGGGCTATGCTTGGACACCTGGTATTTATTCTGATGAGCAGATCGCTGGCTGGAAAAAGGTAACGGACGCGGTACATGAAAAAGACGGTGTAATCTTCGCTCAGCTTTGGCACGTAGGCCGTGTTACACACCCAGACAATATTGGCGGTGAGCAGCCTATTTCATCTTCTGCATTGAAAGCAGAAAATGTAAAAGTATTCATCGATAACGGTACTGATGAACCGGGTTTTGTAGACGTTGTTGAACCTCGAGAGATGACCAAAGAAGACATCAAACAAGTGGTTGAACAGTACCGTCAAGCGGCACTTAATGCGATCGAAGCTGGCTTTGATGGTATTGAACTTCACGCGGCAAATGGCTACCTGATTAACCAGTTCATCGACTCAGAAGCAAACAACCGTACTGACGAATACGGTGGCTCTATCGAGAACCGCCTACGCTTCTTAGGTGAAGTGGTTGAAGCTATGGTTGAAGCGATTGGTGCTGAGCGTGTTGGTGTTCGTCTTGCACCGTTTACCTCATTGAACGGTACGGTTGATGCAACGCCAGTTGAAACGTACACAGCGGCAGCAGCGCTACTTAACCTATACAAGATTGTTTACTTACACATCGCAGAAGTTGACTGGGACGATGCACCAGAAACGCCAAAAGCGTTTAAAGCAGCTGTTCGTGAAGCTTATGATGGTGTACTGATTTACGCAGGTAAATATGACAGCGAGCGTGGTGAAAAAGCTGTGGCTGAAGGTGTAACGGACATGGTTGGTTTTGGTCGTCCATTCGTTGCTAACCCTGATTTACCAGCTCGTATTCAAAATGGTTACCCGCTAGCGGCGCACGATCCAAATACACTGTTTGGTGGTGCTGAAAAAGGCTTAACAGACTACCCAGCATACGCAGGCTAAAAACAGCTGCTTGAAGCAGAGTATTGAGATAGTATCTTGATCCTGTTGAATGTTTATAAAAAGCAACCTGGCAGAGTCGGGTTGCTTTTTTCGTTATTGGACCGAATAAAATGATGAACGTGAAAGCGATGCGTGGGGAATTGTATCTCCTATTTGCCACCCTGTTAGCCGGGGTCGGATGGATTGCATCTAAGCTGGTGGTATTAGAAATGCCAGGACCAGTGTTCATTGGTGTGCGGTTTGTTGTGGCAAGCCTGATTCTACTTCCGTTTTGTATTCACCATATTCGCAAGCTCTCTTTTAAGCAGATTCTATCTCTTTGCGGAGTGGGTTTACTGCTATCGGCTTCATTACAGGTGTGGGTATTTGCGGTTTCGGTGACAGAGACTTTATCTGAAGGGGCATTCATCATGAGCCTCGCGATGATCATTGCGCCATTTGTCTCTTGGGTGCTGTTTCGAGTCAAACCTAATCGCGCCTTTTGGATGTCATTTCCGATTGCGATAATTGGTATGTTGTTGCTCACTTTGACCAACGGTTGGCATGTCGAACAAAGTCAGCTCTATTTCTTATTGGCTTCTATGTTGCTGTCCATTCACTTTGTAATGAATAAGCGTGTGATCACCAACATTAAGCCCATCGCGTCAATCTGTGTGCAGCTATTTATTGTGGGTGTGAGCGGTTTAGCGTTCGCTTCAATGACGGTTCAACCTGAGTTCGAGATTACTAAAACCTTGGTTTTCTGGTTTATTGTTTCAGCGGTTGTGGCGACTTCTATTCGTTACTTATTGCAAACGGTAGGGCAGCACTCTGTGAATATGGAAGTGGCGGCGCTGATCATGATTCTAGAGCCGGTTTGGACACTATTACTCAGCGTGAGTATGTTGGGTGAAACCGTTGAGATGCAAAAGCTATTGGGTGGAGCGGTGATCATTGCGTCCCTGTTTTGCTACATTAAGTGGTCACGAAAATAAGAAAACCCTCGCCTGTGGCGAGGGTCTATTGAACTAGGGTACTGAGTGGTCGTTGCTGAGTTAGCTCCAAGCTAAATAGCCGCGACCATTTTCTTAAGCAAGCCGATCATCTGTTGCTGCTCATCAGCATCTAATGCGCTCATCAACTCTTTGTTTACGCGAGCGGGTACTGGAATGATATCTTTTTCTAGCTCCTTGCCCTTTTCTGTAAGATAAATTCGGAAAGAGCGACGGCTGTTTGGATCCGCTCTTCGTTCGACAAGATCAAGCTTTTCCAATTTATCTAATGTGCGTGTTGTTGTTGAATTTTCTACTTTTGACTTCGCGGCGATATCACGTTGTGTCAGTCCTTCTTCTTCCCAAAGGCACATCAAGGTCGGCCATAATGCGATGGTCAGTCCATACTTTTTCAATTCTACATCGAAATCTTTGCTCGCCTTATTAGCGACGACATTTACTAACCAACCAAAGCTATTTGGTCTGTCAAATTCTTCTGGCATTGCTTGTTACCTAACTCTTTATGACATAACAACTATTGTCATCGTAACTAATACCGATGCAATTAGCACCAACAATGCTTTGCTATTTGATGAAAAAGCTAATTGAGTGCCACTTTCGAAACTTTCCACTGACGGGCTGTGGTTCTGTTTGCCTGTGATCATGGCTAACACCAGTGGTTTTGAACGTAGCTTGTAAGTCATGATTGCCAATAGGTGCAGAACGACGCAGACCACTAACATACGCGCTGCAATACTGTGCACCACACCTGAAACCTCAAATACGCCATCGGTAAGAACGAGTTCCGAGCCCGGGATCGCATCAAAGAAACCTGCAATAACAAGGCCTGTAATACATTGGATGAACAAGGTGGTGATCATACCGATGACCATCCAAGCACCTAATGGATTATGCCCTGGCTTTGGCTGGATTTTCCCTCGTAAATATTGGAAAGCAGAGCGAGGAGAGCTAACAAATTGTGAGAATCGGCTCGTGTCACTTCCAATGAACCCCCAAATCAATCGCCATAAAATTAGGCTAAACAGTGCGAGCCCAAGATAAACATGTGGGCCATTGCCACTAAAACCTGATGCCGCTAAGCCAATGAATAGTAGTGCTTGTAACCAGTGATACAGTCGAGTTGGTAGATCCCAAATTTTCATAGTTCATTTCCCAGTTGTCATTTACGAAGTGAGATTAATTTACACAACAATAGTTGCGCACGCAACTATTGTTGTGTAAATTAAATGCATCCCATCGATTCGAATTGAAAGATCAGCAAATAAATCAACCAATAAACAGGAGTGACACTATGAAAAAACTGACTATCGCTTTACTTATCGCAGTGCCAATGAGCACTATTGCCGCAACTGAAGCGGTCGACAATCGCCAACAAGCTTTTAGCTCAATAGAAAAGCTCAACAAGCAAGTATCTTCAGAATTAGGGAATCGAAATACAGATTGGCAAAAGGTTGAGGGATTAAGTGATAACTTGGTAGAGCACGGACTCATTCTCACCAACAGTTTTGCTGTGAGTGATAAAGGCGGTAAAGCGAAAGACGCGGTATGGAGTAAGCCTGAGAAATTCAATCAACTGATGTTACAGATGAATCAAGGTTTTATTGAGTTACAGCAAGCCAGTCTTGAGCAGGACAAAAGCAACGCTGAGCGGGGTTTAGACTCGGCCAATAATACATGCCGAGCTTGTCACCGTACTTATCGCTCTCGTTGGTAGGTTTTATTTGAGGTTTTACAAACAGAAAGCCTGTACGGATCGAGTCGTGACAGGCTTGGGGAAATAATTGGTTAGATATAATGGCTTTAAAAAGGCCACAGCTTGGGCTAGATATTTTCACCTAAGCTAAAGTAGGCCAGTACTTCATTTTCGTTGTTATAGGTGAAATCCATTCGCACATTGATACGCTCTTGGCGCATTAAACGATAGCGTAACCCGAGACCAACCATAGTCAGAAGGTCACCATCGTCAAAGCTATGATAAGGGTCGGTTGGATTCAGCCTTTCACCAAATACCTTGCCTACACCCGTTAAACCTACCACCGCAACGTTGTTCAAAAAGTTAATGGACGAGCCGGAAATCGAGTAGCGATATTCCATCTCAAGATTGGTCATGTGCGAAGCAATGTGATCACCCGCGACGAAACCACGTTGAACATTTCGCCCTTGTCGGCCATAGGTGCTGTACGCACTGCTTGGAGCATTTTCAGCATCCAGTAGATAGCGAGTCACCCAGCGACTTGCGATGATGTGATTGTCATCGTGCGTTAAGCTGTAGAACAGTCGGTAATCAGAAAAGAGCGAAGAGTAGGCCGCATCTTTGTCATTACCAAGCCACTCGCCATGGTCTTCATAGGTCAGCTCGAATAGAAAGCCATGATAAGGGTAGTAGTAGTGCTCTCGCTCATCCCACAAGAAAGAGAACTTTGCTCCTGTGTCGGCTTGGTACTCTTCACTAAACCCGGTGAGTTTGAGTAAAAGTTTGTCACGCGGTGTATCGGCAAGATAACGGGCGGTGGAGTAGTCTAAACCCATCCCAAGATAGATGCTGTCGTAGACTTTGAAATAGAAATCACCATCGAACGTGTACTCTTGGTGGTTAGTATCGACCAAATCGACCAAGGTAATGTTGGTACTAGAGAAGCCCATTTCACCGCTAAATCGAATTGAATCCCCTTGCAATAAGAGTTCAGCATTGCCTTTGATGTAATAGCTATCATTCTGCGTATAAGTCAGCGTCGCAGATAACGTTGATGCGTTCTTTGATTCGCCGTCAGCGTAGAAGTTATAGATAGGAACGACGGAAATGCCTGTATCTACACTTGGATCGTAAAAGGGAATAGCAATGACACGAAATTGGTCATCCAGTTCAGGTTCTTGTGATTCTCGATTATCAACCTCGAAAGCTGAACTTGAGAAACTGGCAACAGAAGAAAAGAGCGCTGTTGTCCACAAAGAGAGTCGAGTCATGGTTAGAGTTACGTCCAATGTAAGTTGATCGCAATGCTGGAGAAGCTTGCAGATCAGGAGCATAACACGTCATTGAGACTGATGAATAGCGAGGATATGGTTGATTATATAAATATACCGTACACCAATAAGTACAGTTGATAGTTATAAATGGCGAGACTGAGTCTCACCATTTGTTGCAGTTTTCGGTGCGACTTATTCGTTGATCGTGACTTTTGTAATCACAATATCTTCACAAGGTACATCTTCGTGACCCCAGCGAATTGTCGTTGGCTCAGCTGCAATCTTATTTACTACATCCATACCTGCCGATACTTTACCGAATACTGCGTAACCCCAACCTGCGTTCGTAGTCGAGGTGTGATCCAGGAAGTCGTTGTCATCAAGGTTGATAAAGAACTGTGCCGTAGCAGAATGTGGTGCATCAGTACGTGCCATCGCCACAGAACCAATCACGTTCTTTAGGCCACGGTTTGCTTCATTTACGATAGGCGCACGTGTTGGTTTTTCTGTCATGTCGATAGTGTGACCACCACCTTGAATCATGAAACCTTCAATAACACGATGAAATGTCGTGCCTTCGTAGAAACCGTCTTGGCAGTATTTAAGGAAGTTATTCGACGTTACTGGTGCTTTTTCAAGGTTCAGTTCAATTTCAATGTCGCCAAAGTTGGTAGTCAGAGTGATCATAAAGGTCCCAATATTTGAGTGCTAAGGGTTTGGAGTACGAGTATTTTCAGTACAACAACATAGTCGATGACTTAATAAAGTGCAGTATATGAAAAATTGCTGCGGATGCCAGAGAACAATAGCGCGAGTCTTTAATTTACATGCGCTCTGAGCGCCGATAGAGATAAAAAAGCCAGTGATGAGTTCACTGGCTTGGAGATGAAACGTGACTTAGAGCGTTAGCAGATAGTTAACGAGCTGGTTGTACTCTTCGTAGCTTTTGATTTGGTCCGGCTTTACGATGTACTTGTTATTGACCAGTACACCAGGAACGCCGGTTAGCGTGCTCGCATCAAATTGCTGATCAAAGCGTTTCTGCATCGAGTTAACCGCAAAGCTGTTGTATGCCGCGTCAAACTTCTTAGCATCGACACCGTTATCAATGAAGACTTGGCGTAGTTCAGCCTCGTCGCGTGGTGTCTTTTGTTTCTCATGGATCTGAGCGAACATAGCAGGAACCATGCTCTCTTCAGCATCCAGCGCAATCATTGTTGCGTAAGCTTTGGCCATCGGCACAGCCATATTGTTACCCATAAAAGCGACGTGAACTTTTTGGAAGTTTGCTGTTTCCGGTAGGTCTTCTTTTAGGTACTTAATTACCCCTTCGAATTTGTAACAGTGTGGGCAGTAGAAAGAGAAAAATTCAGTCACAACTGGCTTTTCTGCTTTTGCTACATCAAGGATCTTGTAGTGAGTGCCTTCTTCAAACTGAGCGGCGTTGATTGAAGCGCTCATAATTAGAGCAGCAAAAAGGCTAAATAGTTTTTTCATGTGTTTATTTCCTAAATTTGGATGTCGTTAAGCACAGCAAAACTGCTGTTTTTGGGTGGCATGGATTGCCAATTTGGGACAAACGATTAAGAAATAGGGGGGCGATAAGGTGCTTGAGGCGCAATAATCGCTTTGTGTGAAGGCTCTTTTTCAATGAGAGCCAAAGAGGCAATTTGAGTATCGAAGGACTCAGACACAATCAATGGTGGCATTTTCAACAAGCAGACTGAGCCACAACAATGATGTTCAATGTTAGCTTGGCCGATTGGCTGTGAATGCGAGATACTGTTTGACGGCGTTGATAGATGTTGAGATGCCACGATATTGTTACCCGCAATGCTATCCACACTGATGGTGGCCATTAACATCGCAAGCAGCATAAAAACGTGTACCCAAATTTTGCTTATCAACTTTGGCATGAAATAGTGGTCTTTGTATCTGAACAACGGCTGAAATAAATCAGATTCTGCAACTGGCAAACCGCTCAGCCACGAAACGAGCAAATCATACCTCACTCGTTTGTCTATCTCTAATTAAAACCCGGCAAAACTTAGCAGGGCTCAACTTTTATTTGGCCTGATACTGTTTGAGAAACATCTCAACCGTTGAGTTCACGATGATGTGCTTGTGCTGTGTGTCGGGAGAAGGGGCATGACCAATGATCTGCGGCCAAAAAGCGAACGACTTAATGAGTGCAATGAATTGAGTTGAAGCAAACAGAGGGTCGAGCTCGACTAAGCGACCGTCGGCCTGCGCAGCTTTTATCCAAGTCGTCAGTCCACTCTCTGCTTGAGAGTATTTCTCCATTGCTTGGCTCGCAAGTTCCGCATTATGGAAGTACTCAGAGAAGAGCACGCGAGATAAGTCGATAAAGCCTTCAGACTCTAACAGCTCTAGTTCTTGATTCGCGATTGATGCGAGTTGTTGTTCAAGAGGCAGCTCAGCTTGATAAGGGAAATGGGTGGCGGCGAGCGTTTTACTCCAAATACTGTCTAGTATTTCCTCGAGAAGCAGCTCTTTACTGGCAAAGTGGTTGTAGACGGTGCGTTTAGATACTTCTGCTCGGCTCGATATTTTATCCATACTGGTGGCCTTATAACCGTGCTCAGTAAATTCTGCGATAGCAGCGGCAACGATCGATTCTCGTTTTCTTTGGCTCAGTGTTTTCTTTACAGTCATTTGGGTACTACTCAATATGTCGCGGTTAGCATTGCATACGTTAATTTTACACCACGAAGTTTACTTTTAGAACTCCCACTATGGTTTTGGTAATTGGAGTGTTAGCAACTGAATCGCTATGCAATGTAACGTGGGTGTCATAGAATCAAAGACGTATTCGAATTTTATTGATATCAACGGAAGAGAATAAACAATCAATGAGTAGTATTTTAGAGTGTATTCGTACAGTTGGACGAGGCGAAAGAGGGCGTAAGCCTTTATCGTTCGAACAAGCCTACCGCATCATGGATGAGTATTTAAGCGGACAGGTCGGTGACGACCAGATGGCTATGCTACTGATGCTAATTCGTGTGCAGAACGAAACCAATGAAGAAATTGCTGGCTTTGTTAAAGCGTTTCAATCTCGAGTGCCAGATTTAGGGGCAGATATTGATTGGCCGTGTTATGCCGGTAAGCGCAATGAAAGCGCTAGTGGTAAGCCTTGGAACTTGCTGGCGGCTAAGATCTTGGCGGATAACGGCTACAAGGTATTAATGCACGGTTACATGGATAAGCCGAGCGGTAGAACGCACGTAGAAAGCCATTTGCAAGATGTCGGTGTGCAATGTGCTGATAACCCTGAACATGCTAAGTCGATCCTTGAGCAAGATGGCATTGCTTATTTGCCGTTGGCTAATTTTGCTCCTGAAGCGCAAACCATGATTGGTTGGAAGCATCGTTATGGGTTGAGGACGCCGATCAATACGGTGGTTCGAGCACTGAACCCTGGTGGTGGCCGTTTAGGTTTACGTGGTAGCTTCCACCCTGGCTTCCCACAGCTTCATGCTGAAGTTGAGCATGTGATTGGCAACAAATCTCATTCGGTTGTCTCTTTCAAAGGAATGAACGGTGAGTCGGAATACAATCCTAAAGTGAGTCAAACGGTATGGATGAGCTCTCCTGATAAAGTTGAGTCTTTTTATTGGGAAGAGATGATGAACTCAGATCTGCCACTGCCGAGTGAATGTGTACTCGGGACGCCGGCTGAAGAGATGACGTTGATGGCAAACACAGTGGTCGATAGTATGACAGCAATTTTGTTTGCGGAGACGCATGACAAAACTGAGGCCTACCAAAAAGCCGTACGCCTATGGCATGAGTACTGTGCACGTTAGTTGAAAGACTATAGAGCTTGTAAGAGAAGGTCAGCGATTGCTGGCCTTTTTTTGTATCGGGTGTTTCGGTTAAATGCTCAGGACAGAACGACTACTTAACTCGCATCAGCCGGTGCATTTTGTCTTCGAATTGAATCTCGATAACTTGCGATATCTTCATTTTATCAACACGATCGAGCATCTTGGTTTGATAGTCGCGTTTTTTCATCCACTCTAGTGGCTCTTTAAAGCCATCCTCATTGATGACAAATGATTGGTCAGTAATCGAATTTTCAAAGATATGAACCACCCAAATGCGGGACTGAAAATCCAGCAATGCACTGAAGTAAGTTTTGATCTTGGAGGTGGCGGTGGATAAAGACATACGAGACCGAATAAAGAGGAGAACGTGTTGTTTATCAAGTATACCGTTTGTTGCTAAAGCTTGTCAGTCTGAATTCGGCAACCACTCGAACATGGCTGCCGTATAGCGAAGGGGTAGTGTGTGAGTTGTTACTTGAGGAACATGCCGAAATCGATTTCTTGCTCTTTTTGGTATTTGACGAGCTTCACTCTCAAGTTGTGTTGCGCCGCCATATCAATCGCTAAGCTCGACATGCTTTTTATCTCTTGTACACAGCGAGAAATGAGTGGCTTCTGTTGGTTATCAACCGTTGCAATCAGTGTGGTTTCTGTACCGTCGTGATGAGTATAAACATACGCGTACATGGTGTTGTCGTGTTGCATAAACGTCCTAAATCGGGCTTTTCTAATTATTAGTGTGATGAAGGTTACAGGGTTTATCTATTCAAGCCACTATGGCTGAGTAAGGTTAAGCAAGAGAAAGTAAGACTTTGTAAGGGCTCTTTTTTTACTTTTTTTGGATGTTTGAAAGTGCGCTCAACCCTTTATCTGCCTTGCTTTTTTGTCTTGTTAGGTTTTGCCTATCAATAAAATTGCTGAAATCCATTTAGTAAAATCAAGATTTTAGACAACAATTAAATGAAAGAAGCAGATAAAAACATGACGCAAAGTATTTAGGGAGAACGCTATGCATTCAATTAAAGTGAAAGATTACATGACGCAGCAGGTTGTGACATTCACTCCTGATATGCCGTTAAGTCTAGCGTTAGACAAAGTGATGAGCAGTCATCACATGGGGGGACCAGTTATTGATGACAATGAACAAGTGATTGGTTTCCTTTCTGAGCAAGATTTATTAGAGAAGCTAGTTAAGGTTAGCTATTTCTGCCAAGACACACATATTGTTGGTGATTGTATGTACCAAGAGGTGCTATCAGTCGCACCAGACTTATCCATTATCGAATTGGCAGATATGATGCAAGTAGGCAAACCGAAAGCTTACCCTGTCATCGACAATCAGAAACTGGTCGGCATTATCACTCGAACCGATGTTTTAAGAGCAATCGGCAAGAACTTAGATGAATGTTTCCAACATCCTGTATAGTAGCGTGTTAAGAACGATTATTTTTCTCAACACCCTGAAATAAAAAAGGCGCACTAGCGCCTTTTTCTTCGTGGAGTTTTTCTAATTAGACCTGTTTGTCGGTCTATAGGTTTAGCCTGTGGTGTTTCAGCTTTTGGAGGTTTCATGTCAAACCAAACTGCAAAGTTTGTAGAAGGCTCAACGATGCGCCACATCTTGGTGATGTCGGGAGCAGGCTCAGTCGGCTTGATGGCATTGTTTGTGGTCGACCTGCTCGATATGCTGTTTATCAGTATGCTAGGTCAGGTTGAACTGGCTGCTGCGGTTGGTTTTGCTGGCACACTCACTTTCTTTTCTACTTCTGTGTCGATTGGTACTTCCATTGCTATGGGGGCGTTGGTTTCAAAAGCGATAGGCTCAAAAAATAGAGACCAAGCTAGAAACCTCAGCACTAGCATTATGCTAACCGCGTTTGTCATTAGCTCAACCGTCACTGCTGTTATGTACGCTTATATCCCAGAGTTATTGGCAGCCATTGGTGCGAAAGGCTTAGCCGCTGAGCGCGCACAAGCGTATTTGCAGATTTTGTTACCGAGTGGCCCGTTTTTAGCGCTTGCGATGGCGGCCGGTGCTGGCCTAAGAGCTGCGGGTGATGCCAAACGCTCTATGTGGGCGACATTATCGGGAGGGATCGTAAATGCGATCTTAGATCCTCTGTTTATTTTTGGCTTTGGTTGGAACATTGAAGGGGCGGCTATCGCCTCTGTGGTGGCGCGTTTTTCGGTTCTGTTCTTCTCACTTTATCCTTTGATTCGCAGTCACGAGCTGGTGGCTCCACCATCATTTGTGCAGTGGCGCATCAATATCCGTCCAATCTTAGCAATCGCAATCCCTGCGATCATTACTAACACCGCGACACCTATCGGCAATGCCATTGTCACGACAGGTATTGCACAATATGGTGAAGACTTCGTTGCGGGTTTTGCGGTGATTGGTCGTTTAACGCCGGTGTGTTTTGCGGTAATTTTTGCCTTGTCTGGCGCGGTAGGGCCAATTATTGGTCAGAACTTTGGTGCCGAGAGAATGGACAGAGTAAAAGAGACGCTCAATAACTCTCTATTTGTAACCACTGTGTACACCATTGTGGTTTGTGTCCTGTTGTACTTCCTACAAGATCTCGTGATTCATGGCTTTAGTCTGCAAGGGGACGCGGCGATCATTGTTGCTGCTTTCTGTACCTATGTGGCCATTACTTTCATCTTTAACGGCGCACTGTTTGTCGCGAACACCTCGTTTAATAACCTAGGTAAGCCGCTGTATTCGACCGCTCTGAATTTAGGTAAGGCGACACTTGGTACCTTGCCTTTCGTATATTTAGGTTCTCAATGGTATGGCGCGTTAGGCGTTCTTTACGGACAAGCGCTGGGTAATATTCTGTTTGGCTTGTTGGGTGTTTTAGTACTTCGTTACCACATCTCTGAATTGATGCAGGGATCTAATGTCGAGCCAGTTGAAGATGACGTGTCTATCGTAAGTTTGAATACACAGCCTTTCTGTTCTCATGATGCAGTGCTGATTGATGATGTTTCAGCGAACAGAGAAGAGTGTGCCGAACTGAAGCCTCAATAATAGTGACTTACTTGGTCGAGACTGTTAAATAAATTGTATTAACCGAAAACTTCTTCTTGACCTTGGAGCTACCTCCAAGGTTTATACTTTCGATGAACTTGGGGTTGGTTACTTTAATGACTGAGTAGCCACTCCAAGGGTATTGGAATATTAAGGAGATACATTATGTGCGCAAAACACGCAGCGTGCCGCTCAGTAAAAGTGGACGTTCAACCACAAGCAGCCGCAACAAGCTGCTCTAGCCCTAAAATTTCAAGCATTACTGCAGCTGGTACATCATCAGCATGTTGCAGCTCTT
This sequence comes from Vibrio sp. 070316B, assembly GCF_013114115.1. Classification (NCBI taxonomy): domain Bacteria; kingdom Pseudomonadati; phylum Pseudomonadota; class Gammaproteobacteria; order Vibrionales; family Vibrionaceae; genus Vibrio; species Vibrio sp. 070316B. The sequence continues at coordinate 226,436 of NZ_VTYC01000001.1, forward strand.
CTTCAACGACAGTCGCGTCATCGGGTGATGGCTGTTGTAGTTCAGACAGTGGAGAAGAAGACAGTCAGTCCTCAACGATAACGAACGATGCCCAATTTTCTAAAAGTTGGTTGGTTTCCGGAATGGACTGTCCAGCTTGTGCCAGAAAAATAGAAAAAGCGATCAGTAATATCGACGGTGTAATTCAAGCGAAGGTGCTCTTTGCTACCGAAAAACTGGTTGTGAAATATAACAATGAAAGTCTTGCTGACACCATCGAACAAGTCTCTATCAACACTGGCTTCCCGTTAACGGAAGTGGGTTCTAAGAAAGAAAAGCAACAACCAGAGACATTTTGGCAAGCGCATATCCAACCTAATTTACAGATCATAGCGATAGCCGCTGCGATGCTGTTCGCGGCGTTACTGAAAAGCTCAGCGCCTCAATTAAGTGAAGGTTTATTCATCGCGACCTGTCTACTTGGACTGTATCCGGTCGCTAAGAAAGCCGTTCAGCTCGCTCGCTCGGGAACTCCTTTCGCGATAGAAACCTTAATGAGTGTGGCTGCACTGGGGGCGCTATACCTTGGCGAGACCGCAGAAGCGGCAATGGTATTACTTCTTTTCTTAATTGGTGAACGCTTAGAGGCTTTTGCTTCTTCAAGAGCAAGAAGCGGCGTTCAAGCGCTAATGGCGTTAGTGCCTGAGAATGCGACCAAGATTATTAACGGTGAACGTGTTGAAGTAGCAGTAAGCGAATTGGTACCTGGCGATGTGATTGAAGTAGCTGCGGGTTCTCGCTTACCAGCAGATGGTCAGTTGATTACCGATGCTGCGAGTTTTGACGAAAGTGCGTTGACTGGCGAGTCTGTGCCTGTCGAGCACACTCAAGGTAATAGCATCATGGCTGGTGCTGTGGTAGTCGATAAAGTGGTACGCATTACGATTACCTCGAAACAAGGTGAGAACGCTATTGACCGTATTCTTCACCTGATTGAAGAGGCGGAATCGCGTAAAGCGCCATTGGAACGTTTCCTTGATAAGTTCAGTCGTTGGTACACACCATTGATGATGGTGGTCGCTTTGCTTGTCATCATCACGCCACCATTATTATTTGCTCAACCGTGGGAAACATGGGTGTACCGTGGTCTAGCACTACTGTTAATCGCGTGCCCTTGTGCCCTTGTTATTTCAACACCTGCGGCGATCACTTCTGGTTTGGCTGCGGCAGCAAAACGCGGCGCGCTAATTAAAGGCGGTGCAGCACTTGAGCAGCTTGGTAAGATCGAAACCATTGCTTTCGATAAAACAGGCACACTGACTGAAGGTAAGCCTCAGGTGACTGATATTGAGCCACTAGCAGGTTGGCAGAAAGATGCGATGCTTCGTGTGGTTGGCGCTATTGAGGTTGGCTCTACTCACCCATTAGCAAAATCGCTGGTGGCAAAAGTTGAAGAATTAGGCATTGATATTCCAGAGTCTCACAACAAGAAAGCGCTGATTGGTAGTGGCGTGGAAGGTGACGTCGATGGTGTGAAATATCGAGTGCTTGCGCCATCTAAGCTTAATTTCGCTTTGGATGCACAGGTATCTAAGCAAATCGAATCGCTAGAAGATGAAGGTAAAACCGTCGTTGTTGCATTAGAGGTTAAAGATTCTGAGCAAGCTGCCAATGCGATTGGCTTGATTGCATGGCAAGACACATTACGCAGTGATGCGAAGTTAGCGATTGAGCGCCTTAATGGTCTCGGCATTCAATCCATTATGCTGACAGGGGACAACCCGCGCAGTGCTGCAGCGATCAGTGGCAAAGTTGGCATGCAGTACAAAGCGAGCCTGCTTCCAAGTGATAAGGTGTCTTATGTACAAGAGTTGTCTCAACAATCGCATGTAGCCATGGTTGGAGATGGCATCAACGATGCGCCCGCGATGAAAACCGCGCATGTCGGTATCGCAATGGGCGGGGGCACAGACGTTGCTCTGGAAACTGCTGATTCAGCACTGACTCATAACCGTCTAACTGAATTACCAGCAATGATTGAGCTGTCGCAAGCGACCATCAATAATATCCGTCAAAACGTCGCTCTGGCTCTTGGCTTGAAAGGTGTGTTCTTAGTGACGAGTTTGTTTGGTATTACGGGGTTATGGGTAGCGGTTCTGGCGGACAGCGGTGCAACAGCACTGGTGACATTGAACGCATTACGCTTACTACGATTCAAGTCTAAATCTGATTAAATCTAACGCTCTTATATAAAGTTGCCTACTGTATAAACGCCTTTAGCGGTAATACGTTAAAGGCGTTTTTTGTCTCATTAGTATGCAACACAGGTGCTTACATTGCTTATTTTTGTGATGCCAATCGGTTTTTCGTGAAACTTGAAATCTTGTTGCGATCATTCATGTGACGGGTGTCACTTCATTTTGTGGTGAGCTTGGTTAGAGTGTGTTCGTACCCCACGAATTTACTATGAGCTTAAATAAGGGTAAAAAGCCCAATAAGCCAAAAGGAGCGAACTATGTCTCAAGCTGTTTTCCATTTAGGTGTTACTGAAGCAGATCTTAACGGTGCTACTCTTGCGATCATTCCAGGTGATCCTGCTCGTGTACAAAAAATTGCAGAAGAGATGGAGAACCCAGTATTTCTTGCTAGCCATCGTGAATACACACTTTACCGCGCAGAACTAGACGGTAAGCCAGTGGTTGTATGTTCAACAGGTATCGGTGGTCCATCTACCTCTATCGCTGTAGAAGAGCTAGCTCAATTGGGTGTTCGCACTTTCCTACGTGTTGGTACTACTGGTGCTATCCAACCTCACGTAAATGTGGGTGACATGATTGTTTCTACTGGTTCTGTTCGTCTAGACGGCGCTAGCCTACACTTTGCTCCAATGGAGTTCCCAGCAGTTGCTGACTTCGAAGTGGCAACAGCAATGAAAGCGGCAGTTGAAGAATCAGGTGCAGCCGTTCACATGGGCGTAACTGCTTCAAGTGATACGTTCTACCCAGGTCAAGAGCGTTACGACACGTTCTCAGGTCGCGTAGTTAAGCGTTTCCAAGGTTCTATGCAAGAGTGGCAAGACATGGGCGTTCTAAACTTCGAAATGGAATCTGCAACGCTGCTAACTATGTGTGCAAGTTCTGGTCTGAAAGCGGGTTGTGTTGCTGGTGTAATCATCAACCGTACTCAAAAAGAGACGCCTGATCACGATACACTAAAAGTAACAGAAGCACGCTCAATCAAAGTGGTTGTAGAAGCTGCTCGTAAAATGCTTTAAGTAGCAAAAGTGCTTTAAGTCTTAATCTGACAGCAAATTTTGAAAATGGCCGCATCGATTGATGCGGCCATTTTTTATTTACTCGTTAAGTGACAGAGAGAAAACAGATAAGAAAAAGGCGAGTCACTAAATAGCGATTCGCCTTTGTTATATCTATTTAAGAGAAGCTTGCTCTTAAATGTTTCTTTTTAGCACTCTTGGTCTTCGTTACCGCCAGCAGCCGTAAACCAAGCAGTTAGGTGCGTTTTAAGATCTTTCAATTCATCTGGGCCGATCAGAGCAAGGCCAAGATCTTCTGCGCGTGTTATGTCGTTATGACGAAGAGGGCGGAAGCTCACTAGCATTGCACGAGCTTGTAGGCCACCCAGAAGGTCTCTTAGTGACTCCAGTTTGTATAACGTGTCATCACCGTCATCACGCATGCCTTTCGTCTTACATTCGATGATGTGCAGTTTATTGTTCACCACAGATGCCACATCTAGCTCATTTCGAACTTCACGCTCGCCGAGTTGGCGGTATACCTGAACATTCAAAGAGCGGTCTTGAATGGTTGGCATGTCATCTTGGATCTGTTTGACGGTGCTGTGAACCAGAGTTTCAAGCCATTCACCATTTGAGAAGCGTCGTGCGTCTTCATTAGCGAAAGTTAAAATACCATTGTCGTAAGTGGCAATCTTAGCTTCAACTAAATCACTCAATAGCATGTTTAGTTCACGATAGCCTTGCTGTTTTTCGGATAACTCAACATCCAGCTTCTGCTCTTTACGACAAGTGGTTGCAAGGTAGTTCAGTGTCGCTAGGCCAGGACCTAATTCAAGTGCGTTACTTGCCCAACGTTCACCTAGCTCATAAAGCTTTTGGTCTAGTTGCGGAGGCAATTGCACGTCGCTGAACTCACCACGAGCGCCAAATACCGTGAGGTAATCGTCGATAGTGATGCGGTCTTGAACTTGCGCGTCTTCTTTGCCGTTCGGGTAAAGCCAGCATAGTTTGTCACTATTTGGTTCTACAACGAAGATAGGCCAGTGGTAAGTTCGGAACACTTCGTAGACTGAAAGTAGACGGTGACGTAGACCACAACTTGCGTTGAGTTTCACTTCTTGCCCACGTGCTTTTAAATCTTCAGCGAGGTTTTGAATGGATTCTTTAATCACGGACGTGTTTACGATCGTAGGAATTTCAAAAAACTCACTGGTAATGTCGCGCTTTTGTAAAACGCTGTCTAAGCGTTGATACATATCGACTTGATTTTTGTCGCCGATGAACACGATGTGTGTGCTGACCGTACGGTTATCAAGCAGTGGGGTAAGCAAGCGAATGGGGTCTTGATCGATAATGCCAACATGAACAGCCATATAAATTCCTTAATAGCGGCTCGCTCATAAAGGTGAAAGAAAAACGGGAAGCAGCAAGCCTTAATAACCATATAATGACAAAGCTCATAAAAAACAAGGGCAACTCTTGATAAAAGTTGCCCTTGTTCAAATAGTTACCACTATTGGGTAAGAAGTCCCAACAATCTCACCAAATATCTATGGTTTCATCATTTATCTATAGCTTAAATTGATGAACCAAATCCCCTTGTTGATTTGCGAGAATCGTTAGGTTTTGGCTCGCTTCAGCTATTGATGACATCGCTTGGTAACTGGCGTCGGCGATGTGGTTAATGTCTTCAATATTACGCGCAATATCACCCGAGGTTTCACTCTGTTCAGCAGCTGCTTGAGAGATATGAGTACTCATATGGCTGATTTCTAGAATCAAGGCTTGAATCTCTTCCATTGCACTATTGGCATTCGATGCTTGTTGTACCGACATGTCCATATCACTCATACAGCTTTCGATAACGTTACTTGCGGTTTTCGAGCTGGACTGTAGGTTGCTGATCATGGTTTCGATTTCAGCTGTAGATTGCGTTGTTTTCTGCGCTAACACACGAACCTCATCGGCAACGACCGCAAAACCACGACCTTGCTCACCGGCACGCGCTGCTTCAATTGCTGCATTCAGTGCGAGTAGGTTCGTCTGTTCTGCAATGCCACGAATTACGTCTAGGATTGAGCCAATTTGGCTACTCATCTGCTGCAGTTCACCCACCGCACTTACCGACTCAGTAAGGCGAGTTTCCAGTTGGTTGATGGTGCTGATGTTGGTGTTCATGATCTGACGACCCGATTCAGAAGCCGTCTCGACTTGTTGAACCATAGTCAAAGAGCTTTGTGCGCTATTCGCCACTTCTTGTACAGAGTGAGACATCTCTGTCATCGCAGTCGCTACTGTCGCAGTTTGTTCACGCTGGCTGTTCAGTTGAGCCTGAGTTTCTGAAGAGGTCTTCTGGTTGACGCTTGCTGTTTTGGTTAGGTCATCTGACGCATCGTTAAGCTTTACAAGAATATTGTGTAGGTTATCGGCTAAGGTGTTGATGTGACCACTCACGCGGCTGAATTCGTTGTTGTAACGAATGTCGATGCGCTGTGTCATGTCACCTTCTGTTAGGCCTTCTAGTGTTTTAAGGATGCGCGTTAGTGGCTCTCTTACACTGTGAGCAATGTGGTAGCCAATCGCTGCCGCAAATAGTGTTACAACCACACCGATGGCAATCGCATTGAATAGGCCTTTGTCGTAAATGCTGCTCGCGTCTGCCAATGAAGAGTTGAGTTGTTCTTCGGCTGTCACGTTGAATGAGTCTAACACGGCCATCGCTTGGTCTACTTCAACCGCTAGATTGGCGATGTTTACATACAGGGCTTGCTTCGCTTGTAGGTAGTTGTTGTGCTTATCAAGAACACCGCCTTTTTGGCCTACGTCTTTGGTGAATTTCTGAACCGATTCATCGAATACATTCTTAAGAGCAGGTAGCTGTGTTGCCAAACCACGGTAGGCGTAGTTTAGGTGAGTAACGGCTTTCTTGTTTTGGTTTACGGCTTTTTGTACGAATGCCACATCTGAGCTCGCGAGTGCGTCTGATGTGATCACTTCTGCATCTTGCAGTTTGATGAAGTAGCTTTTCGCCATGACTTTCACAGAGATGCTCTTCTGATCGGCAACGTACTCTTTCATGCCAACGGTCAATTCTGAGTGTAGGCGTTGGAAATCACGTGATGCTTTTTGTACTTGCTCTTGCGCTTCAAACATCGCGACGTAGTTGTTCATCGCTTCATCTGCTTCAGCAAAGTAGCGTTCTTCCATGGCTCTTAGCTGAGTAATGCGTTCGATGAGTGAGGTGTTGTTTTGGCTTGCCGCTTCTAGATTACCAAGGACTTCTGAAAAAGCGTTTTGTGATGCAGCAAACTCTGTGCGCATTGCAGACATGCGTTCAGTGTTTTGTGTGGTTAAGAAATCTTTGAATGACTTATCTGCCGAAAGCAATTGGACACTTGTTTGATTGGAAAGCGCAACAAGCGGTAAAGAGGTTTCTGAGACACTCTCAAAATTGCTGTGTATCTGATTCATGCTGTTCATCATGATGGTTATCGTGACTGCGAACATGATGATGATCAGTGCGAAACCAGCGTACATACGCTTGATCACAGATCCCTTCATGGCTTTCTCCCTAAATAAAATGCAGACCTAATGTCAGGTCAAAGTAAAACTAACAAAATTGTCAGCATTCTATTGAGCTCCGCTTACGCATTTTATGACGCACACAGCAAAAATAACCCTCAGTTATAATCAACATGCCATTCTTGAGAGCTTAGGCTAGTTTTCTTTGATTTGAACGGTGTTTTTTATTAAGCTTTAAAGCAGGTTTATTGTGGTTTGTAGCGGCATAGCGCATACTCAAAGCATTAAAAAGTAAATGTTTTATCGGAGAAAAACATGGCTGAAGAAACCATCTTTAGTAAGATTATTAACAAAGAAATTCCAGCAGATCTGCTATACCAAGACGATTTAGTGACAGCGTTTCGTGACATCAACCCACGTGCGCCTAGCCACATCCTAATTATCCCTAATAAGCTTATTCCAACGACCAACGATGTTGAAGTGGAAGACGAAGCAATGATGGGGCGCATGTTTACAGTTGCTCGTAAGCTAGCAAAAGAAGAGGGTATCGCAGAGGATGGTTACCGTCTTATCGTGAACTGTAACTCTCATGGTGGCCAAGAGGTTTACCACATCCACATGCACTTAGTTGGTGGCCGTCCGCTTGGCCCTTTACTGATGAGCTAATCAAAATAAGTTAACGAATTAACAAAATAGCCAATGAACGAACTGGAAAGTTAATGAGTTAATTAACACAAACAACAAGTTGGAAAATTTGTTGTTTGTATGCCAACTTTAATTGTTATCTGTTGTCTGAATATCGGCTTTGCTTAGCCAGAGCCCGATGAAGCAAGCATTTACTTGCTTGAGATCCTTTTTACAGCACGTTTCGTTTTGATAAATGAGACTAGAGCCTGTTGAGCTTTCGAGCTGATTTAACCACGAAAGGTTAGCAGACCATAATAAAGTTGGCATTTTAAACATGCACGGAGACGATAAGTGAAGCAACAGTTTAGATTCGCTTCCATTGCCCTACTATCGGCGCTGACCGCGGGATGCGCGAGTATGTCTGCAGGTAACCTGTTCAGTCATTACAGCGCACAAAATAAAAGTATCTACCAAGCTGTTAAATCTGGAGATTATTCAGAGGCTCAACAAGAGTTACCAGATTACGCAGCAGGCGATATTCTCGATAATTTTGAGAGAGGCAGAATCAATCTGTTGGATCAAAAGTACCCAGAGAGTAAGTCTTCGTTTGAAGCGGCGGATCAGGCTGTTACCGAGCAGCAGAGAAAAGCCGTCATCTCTATCTCAGACAGTGCAACCAGTGTGGGTGCATTGGCTGTCAATGACAACATTACCGAGTATGTGCCGCCTGATTACGAGTTAGGCTTTCTTCACCTTTATCTCGGCTTAAACTATTTAAAGAAAAACGATTTAGAAGGTGCGGTGATCGAAATGCGTCGCGCCAATCAAGTTCAAGAGCAAGCGAAAAAGCAGCGTGAGGCCGAGCTAGAAAGAGCCGCCAACGATGCGAAGAAGCAGGGGCTGTCCGCCAATGTCGGCAGTATTCTCGCGAATTACCCAGATGCGGGTAAAAAGCTGCAGTCAGTGCAAAACGCTTATCTGATGTTTTTATCGGGTCTGCTTTATGAAGCTTCAAACGACCTTAACAGTGCTTATGTCGATTATCGACGCGCATTGGCGGTGATGCCTGATAACCAAGAGATTATCGACAGAACCATGGCAACGGCCGCACGCTTAGGTATGCGACAGGATTTGGCCACACTTGAGAAGCGTTACAAGCAGTCGTCTAAGCTAAGTAGCGGTCAAGGGCGCGTGATTGTTCTTCAAGAGCAGAGTGCTGTTCAAGCAATGGACAGTTGGCGATTAGATTTACCTGTTTATGACAGTCGAGATCAGGGAGCAATATACTCTCTTGCGCTGCCATATTACCCAAGTCAGAACGTAGAGCGTTTTTCTCCGTTGCGAATCAGTGGGCAACCGCTACAAGAGCATTTGATCACTGACGTCAACGCCATGGCTCAGAACGATCTGTCTGAGCGTATGACAAGCATTGTTATTCGCCAAGCGCTACGTGTGGTCGCAAAAGACCGCATTCGTAAAGAGGCAACAAAGGGTGATGATGTTGGAAACATTTTGTTCAATGTGTGGAACACACTGACAGAGCAACCAGACACTCGCAGTTGGCAATCATTACCAGCTGAGATTAAGAGCAGTACGTTTGTAGCAAACAGCGGTCAATATACTTTGGAAGCGGGTGCTAAAACCTACGATTTTGATATTCGAGAAGGGCAGACCACTCTGGTATGGATTTCTCGACAAGGAAACAACGCAACAATGTGGCATAAACAGCTAGGGAGGCTGTAATGAAAAAGTGGCTAGTGAGCTTAGCAGCGGTTATGGCTCTGGCTGGTTGTGCTGATAATACAGCTGGCGTAAGGGTTGATAGTCTGACTCAGAACGTATTCTTTGGCGACAATGTATTGGGCAGCCGTTTACAAGTTGAAGATATCCGTACCGATCAGATTGATGGTCACACTCGAGGTATTGTCCGCTTAAACAGTAACTATAAAGGTGACCAACACATCCTTTATCGTTTCTATTGGTACGACGATGCTGGACTTGAGGTCAACTTGAAACAAGGACCTTGGAAGCAAGCGATTGTACGTGGCTTTGAAAGCATTTCGTTGTCGGAAGTATCGGTAAACCCGAAAGCAACTCAGTTCCGAGTTCAGTTCCGAGAGCAGTAGTAACAGATTCCGTTAGAACTGGCGCGGTTAATATCGACTAGCGCTGAAAAGCGAATTGATTCGCACAGATAAAATTTAAGAGTGTGGGTAACCCCACTCAATGATAAGTTGAGGAAACATCATGAAAAAGAGTGTCATTGCGCTACTAGGCTTAGCGGTTATTTTAGGCGGTTGTTCGAACAAGGTAAGCTACGGTGATGCACAAGCAGTAGAAACCACGACAATCGATTTCGGTTCAACTGACCTTCAAACTATTGCTGGTGAGATGGTTGATAGCATGATGGCTTCTGGTTCAGTGTCTTACATTACTCGTGATCAGCGTCCAATCGTGTTCGTAGAGCGAATCAAGAACAAAACAAGTGAGCACATCGATACTGAGTCAATCACTGACACAATCAGTACTAAAATGCTGAACTCTGGTAAGTTCCGTTTCGTTGATATGGACCGTGTAGAGTCTGTTCGTGACCAACTAAACTTCCAAAACAACGATGAGCTAGTGAACCAAAGCTCTGCGATTCAGTTCGGTAAGATGGTTGGTGCTCAGTACATGCTGTACGGCAACCTATCAAGCATCGTTAAGCAAGCGGGTAGCGACGAAGACGTGTACTACAAAATGACCATGCGTCTGATGGACCTTGAGTCTGGCTTGATCGAGTGGGCTGACGAGACTGAAATCCGTAAGCAGCAATCTAAGAGCCTACTAGGTCTTTAATTTCGCTTAACTGCCAACTATGACACTTACTATTGAAAGTGAATAGCTTGGTCACACGCCAATTCAGTACATGATGTGCTGATATTTGAAGACACTGGCTTTTGGTCAGTGTCTTTTTTGTAGGGAAACGAAGACGTTTATAGGGAATGAGCAATGGCAATTTTTTCTTGGTCTGAGGCGAAGCTTCTTGATACCAGTTTGATTTCGCTTGATGGCTATTTTTCGCAGCCGCCAGTGAAGGCGCAGACACTTACCGGTGGTCTAACTAACCGATGTTGGAAGCTGGTTTCTGCTGATGGCGCTGAATACGTGTGGCGTCCGATTACACCGATTACTAACGCCTTCTTTATTTCCCGTCATGAAGAGTACCAAGTGTTGTCTGCCATCGAGCGTCTTGGTATTGGACCAAGCCCTATTGTCGTCAATGAACAAGGCTTATTGGTTGAATGGGTTGCCGGGGATACGCTCTATGAAGGTTTAGATATTGATGACCTATTGAAAACGCTTATCTCTGTGCATTTGGTTAACACCGCACGGTTACCACTTAAGCCGTTCAGCTTTACAGCGCGAGTAGACCATTATTGGCTTCAGCTTGATGCGGTTCATAAGACCGAAGCCTACAGCTCCATTTATAAAGAGTGGCGGACAACACCGAGTATTCCGAGTGTTGAGCTTTCCTTATGTCACTTTGATCTGGGCGGTTACAACCTAGTGAAGAACAGCGGTGGGATTAAAATCATTGATTGGGAATACGCGGCAATTGCTGACCCTAGATTAGATCTAACCTTAACCATTTCAGTCGCAGATGCCCCGGTGCAAGAAACGGTTGAAAAGTATTGTCAGCTGCGCTGCATTCACGATGTTCAGCCTTGGCTGGATGGTGTAGAAGCGTGGTTACCACGAAGTCGAATGATGGCAATGTTGTGGTATTTGCTCGCTCATCAACTGTGGGGAGATGAAAGTTATCTGCGTGAAGCAGAGGCTCTGAGTCACACTTTCTGTAGCTAGGATCACGTTTAGGAAGTGAAAAATATAATTTCGATGGTCTTCCCTTTAAAACCTTGTTTTTCGTGTTAGATTGATCCAAACGTACCAATATTCAATGGGGGAGGTACAATGATTATCTATCTTCACGGCTTCGACTCAACAAGCCCGGGCAATCACGAAAAGATACTGCAGTTGCAATTCATTGATGATGACGTTCGTTTCATCAACTACAGTACTTTGCATCCAAAACACGATATGCAGCACCTGCTAAAAGAGGTGCACAAAGTGATAGAGCAATCAGATGATCCACATCCAATTATTTGTGGTGTTGGCTTAGGTGGTTTTTGGTCTGAGCGTATTGGTTTCTTGTGTGGTATTAAGCAGGTAATTTTCAACCCGAACCTGCAACCTGAGAACAACATGGTAGGCCGAATTGATCGTCCTGAAGAGTACGAAGATATTGCGACTAAGTGTGTTGAACAGTACCGCATGAAAAACAAAGGTCGTTGTCTTGTGGTGCTTTCTCGTGAAGATGAAATTCACGACAATAGCAAAACAGCCGCAGCACTTGAAGATTACTACGATGTAATCTGGGATGAGAAAGAGAGTCACAAGTTCAAAAAAATCTCTCAACATCTCCAAGCGATGAAAGCCTTTAAAAACGCTTAATCATCCCACTATTTTTATAAAAGCAGTACTCATTGAGTGCTGCTTTTTTGTATCTGGATAGCAAAGGTTACTATTGATGATGCTGTCGTAGCGGCTATGTTGACAAGTTTACGCAAACGTTAACTATTTAGCTTCGAATCCTCATTGTGGGTAAGGATTTTAGTTGCGGTCATCTTTTTGCTATATATAATGTTCCAAAGCAAAATATTTTGATAAATATCAAAAAAAATTGAGAGCGAGTGATAAAACTTGCCCATTATTTGTGTACTACCTCTAAGGTTGTCACCTTTTTTATCCATGTGAGTAAGGCGATAAACGGATGTTTGTTGCTTGTAGCCCCTCTAACTACTCGGTGAGCTGTCGTTTTTCTTTTTCGCGGTTATCCAATATGTCACAGCCTTATTTAAAGGCCGAGTAGATACATAGAATTTATCGGTTGGAGTAATCGAGCCGAACCCTATTTATTCATTTTGTAGAGGATTGTCATTGTGACAAAAATTATCGTAGTAGGCGGCGGTGCTGGTGGTTTAGAACTAGCAACTAAGCTAGGCCGCACTTTAGGTCGTAAAAAGCGTGCCCAGATCACTCTGGTAGACCGTAAAGCAAGCCACCTATGGAAGCCATTGCTTCATGAAGTAGCAACTGGTTCTCTAGATGAAGGCGTTGATGCATTAAGCTACCGCGCACACGCAAAAAACCATTACTTCGATTTCCAAATGGGCAGCCTGAACGACATCGATCGTGAGCGTAAAGTGATTGCACTTAGCGAACTGAAAGATGAGCACGGTGAGCTGTTAATGCCAAGCCGCGAGCTTGAATACGATATTCTGGTTATGGCACTAGGTTCAACGTCTAATGATTTCAACACTCCAGGCGTTCGTGATAACTGTATTTTCCTTGATAGCCCAGAACAAGCTCACCGTTTCCGTACTGAAATGAACAACCAGTTCTTAAAGCTGCACGCTAAGAATGGTCAAGGTACGGTAGACATCGCGATTGTTGGTGCGGGTGCTACTGGTGTTGAGCTGTCGGCTGAGCTTCACAACGCTGTGAAAGAGCTTCGTACATACGGTTTTGGTGACCTAGATTCAAGCAAGCTAAACGTAAACCTAGTGGAAGCGGGCGAGCGTATTCTTCCTGCTCTTCCTCCTCGTATTTCAAGCGCTGCGCACTCTGAGCTAACTAAGCTTGGTGTGAACGTTCGTACCAATACTATGGTAACGCAAGCCGATGCTGATGGCCTAACAACGAAAGATGGCGACAAAATCCCTGCTCAAATCATGGTATGGGCAGCAGGTATTAAAGCGCCTGACTTCATGAAAGATATTGGTGGTCTTGAAACTAACCGTATCAACCAACTAGTTGTGAAAAACACGCTGCAAACGACGCTTGATGACAACATCTTTGCTATCGGTGACTTGGCGCAATGTACACAAGCGGATGGTTCTTTTGTTCCACCTCGTGCTCAAGCGGCTCACCAAATGGCAAGCTGCGCATTCAGCAACATCATTGCTAAGCTGAACGGTCGTGACCTGAAAGATTACATCTACAAAGATAAAGGCTCACTAGTATCACTAAGCCGTTTCTCTACGGTAGGTAGCTTGATGGGTAACCTGACTAAAGGTTCGATGATGGTCGAAGGTCGTATTGCTCGCGTGGTTTACATCTCTTTGTACCGCATGCACCAGATGGCGCTTCACGGAATCATCAAGACGTCACTAATGATGTTGGTTGGCCGTATCAACCGTGTTCTACGTCCAAATCTAAAGCTTCACTAATTAGCTAGCTTTTCGAAGAAGAGTTAAGCTTTCAAAATGCTTAACGCTGATAGTAAAAAAGAGCTCTTCGGAGCTCTTTTTTGATCGTGTCAGTTAAGTGGCTGCCTTGTTGATGATGGTTAAGCCACCGGTGGCAGTACTGAGTAAACGACCCCATCTTTTGGTTTACCGTTGAAGATGAATCGATTTTTGGCAATGGTTTCTCGCTCTGCGTCGCACTTCTCTATGAGCTTTTGGCTCGGTAGGTTTTCGGTATCACAGACTATCTCTAAACGCGTTAGTTTGAGCTGCGCAAAGCAAAATTCAAACAGAGCCAACATCGCTTCTTTTGCAATGCCTTTTCTCTGAAATTGGTCGCCAACCCAATACCCTAAACTCGCCATGTTAAAGGTGTGGTAAAGCTCATTGATGGCTACCATGCCGACCAGCTTATCGCTTTTTCGCTCAAAAATACCAAAGCCAAACGCATCGGCTTTCACCCAGTTTAGGCGAGTTGCCAGAATGAATTTCTCTGCCTCTACGATAGAGAACTGATCGTGACACCAATCGACCCAAGGCAGTAAGCTAGGGGAAGACTTGATCAGTTGAGAAAACTCTTGTGCGTCAGAAGGCTCAATAATTCTTAGGCTAAGGTTTTGAGTATTGATCTGGAAGTCGGGGCTCATAGGGCGTACCAATTAAATTTGTAAGTACCTGCTGAAAGTAGCCAGCACTTAATAAAACGCCCTCACAATGGAGGGCGTTTTGAGTGATTAATATGAGTATAGCGAGATCGCGAGTAGAGTAACCAGCTTAGTCGCTATATCACTAGAACCGCTTATTGAGCAACACGACGGACTTGAATCACCATGCCAAGAAGCGGGTGGTCAAGGTAGTGAGTTTCTGTACTACGCATACGACGTTTTTGGTCCATACGGTAGCTCTTAAGGAACTCTTCTACTTGAACGGTCGGTGAAATCTCGGTTAGGTTGCCGACCTGAACATTGCTCTCTGCACCGCTTACTGGAGAATCGAGTTCAATTTGCTGTTCTTGCAGCGTGACTTCACGAACGCTTGGTGCTTTCAAATCTAGAGTGGTTTCAGCGTATAGGTAGTGCTGAACATAGATTTGTAGCTTACCGTCTAGTTCATAAAGCGGTTTGTCGATGGTCTCTTCTTGGAAGCCATCAGCACTTGCGGTAACCGCGCCTTTTTCAGAGCCGTCAGCATTGAACTGTTTAGAGAAGTCTTTACCTGCTTGAATGTGGAAAACAGGTGCTGAGCTCTTGCCTTGATCGCCTTGACGCCAAGCCGTGTGCATCAGAACTTCAAAGCCTGCATGTTTACGTAGCTTATCTTTCTGAGGTGTTAATTTGTATTCCGAGTAAGGAAGCATTTTCACACCTTTGCTTGCTCGGTATTGGGTGTCCTGAAATGAGCCAACGCGCTCAAGTGAAATCTTTGGCTGGGTGTTAGGCCAAGACTCGTTCACCTTCTCTGCATCAACTGCGCGTTTGAAAATGATCACTTCTATATCAAATTGTCTCTGCGCCAAACTTGGCAGTGAGACGAACAATAGTAGCAGTGGGATCAGTCTTTTCATTTTTACTCCGTTTTCCAGCCGCACTACCGGCGGGATAAATTATATGTGCAAGTGGGTTGGGCTTTAAGCTGAAGGCAGCAAGTTCTGTCTGAATTCGCCCAATAAATCACTAACAAATTGAATTCGTTTCCGTCTGTCGACCAATGGTATCGTAAACTTGAACTTAGTTGGTCCTTCCATTGAAAACTTTTGCGGTTGAGATTGCAACAGTTTAACAAGGTAGTTCGGGTTTATGTCAGCATCCGGGTAGAATTCGATAAATCCGCCTTTATCGTGCGCTTCAATTTTCTTCGCTTTGATAGATGCAGCTGCTAACTTAAGATCGGAAACCGATAATAAGTTCTTGGTTGCATCAGGAAGAATACCGAAGCGGTCGATAAGCTCTACTTTCAGCTCCGCAAGTTCCTCGGTGTCACTCACACTCGCAATACGTTTGTATGTTGATAAGCGCGTGTTGATGTCTGGAATGTAGTCATCTGGTAATAGTGCTGGGATGCGCATCTCAATCTCAGTTTGCTCACGTAGCAGATCATCAAGTGACGGCTCTCGACCTTCTTTCAAGGCCTCAACCGCTTGCTCTAGCATCTCCATGTATAGCGTGAAGCCGACAGATTGGATTTGACCACTCTGTTCATCACCCAATAGCTCACCGGCACCACGAATCTCTAAATCATGTGTTGCGAGAGTGAAGCCTGCGCCCAAATCTTCCAAAGAGGCAATCGCGTCTAATCGCTTAATTGCGTCTTTGGTCATCGCCTTCGGATGTGGTGTCAGCAGGTACGCATAAGCTTGGTGGTGAGAACGACCCACACGACCACGCAGTTGGTGAAGCTGCGCTAGACCAAGGTTGTCGGCTCGGTCCATCAAGATGGTATTGGCTGTCGGAACATCGATACCGGTTTCGATGATGGTTGTACACACCAATAAGTTAAAGCGTTGGTGGTAGAAGTCGTTCATGATGCGTTCTAGTTCGCGCTCTCGCATTTGACCGTGAGCGACGGTTACACGCGCTTCTGGAATCAGCTTTTGCAATGATTCTGCGGTTTTCTCAATCGTATCGACTTGATTGTGCAGGAAGTAAACCTGACCACCACGCATGATTTCACGAAGTACTGCTTCTCTCACTACGGCATCGTCACTTTGACGAACAAAGGTTTTGATAGCCAAGCGTCGTGCTGGTGGCGTTGCAATGATCGATAGATCACGCATCCCACTCATCGCCATGTTGAGCGTTCTTGGGATTGGCGTTGCAGTCAGCGTTAGGATGTCGACATCGGCACGCATCGCTTTTACTTTCTCTTTCTGGCGGACACCAAAGCGATGTTCTTCATCGACGATCAGTAAGCCAAGGTCTTTGAATTTGATATCACTAGAGAGCAGTTTGTGAGTACCGACTAGGATATCCACCTTACCGTCCGCGACATCTTGCATGATCGCTTTTTGCTCTTTCGCGGACTTGAATCGAGACAGTACTTCAACACGAATCGGTAAATTCGCGAAACGGTCTCGAAAGTTTTCGAAGTGTTGCTGAGCAAGTAGGGTAGTAGGAACTAACACCGCCACTTGTTTGCTGTTATCCGTACACACGAATGCCGCGCGCATTGCGACTTCTGTTTTACCAAAACCAACATCACCACACACTAAGCGGTCCATGGCTTTTGCTTGGCACATGTCAGACATCACCGCATTGATTGCCATCGCTTGGTCATCAGTTTCTTCAAATGGGAAGCCAGATTTGAAGGTTGCGTATTGCCCGCGATCTAAAACAAATTTATAGCCAGGTTTAAGTTCGCGCTTGGCGTAAACATCCAGCAGCTCTGCAGCAACGTCACGTACTTTTTCAGCGGCACGCTTACGCGCTTTTTGCCACGCCTCACCACCTAGTTTGTGTAGCGGTGCAGACTCCTCAGCACCGCCAGAGTAACGTCCAATAAGGTTCAAAGACGCAACGGGTACGTACAGCTTGGCGTCGTTTTGGTACTCAAGCGTCACGTATTCGGTTTTCATTCCACCGGCTTCGAGGGTTTGCAAGCCGATGTAGCGACCAATACCGTGGTCAATGTGCACAACAGGTTGACCTGGTTTTAGCTCCGCAAGGTGGCGGATAACGGTGTCGCTATTAACGCTTTTCTTATCTTTCTTACGACGTTGAACAACGCGGTCGCCAAGCAAGTCGCTTTCACAGATAAGCGCGATGTTCTTCTCTTCGTGAACAAAACCGTGCTCAGCTGAACCTAGGATCAGGCTGAACTTGTCTTTGGCCTTAACGGCTGCATTGAGGTTTTCAACTTCGTTTGGTCGTACTTTTATACCGCGAAGTAGTTCGCTCAATGCTTCACGGCGACCCTCTGACTCAACCGAAAAAACAACTTTGCCATCGAAGGCTTCAGTGAATTTTCTCAGGTTAGCCAAAGGCTCTTTGTTTTGGTGCTGAACGCTGAGATCAGGCAGTGACGTAACCGGAAGGTTGATGCGTCCAGCTTTCTCTTCAATAGGTTCTAAGCTCAGGTTGACTTGTGACTTTTGCTTGAAGTGTGCGAACAGTTCGTCTTTTTTCAGCCAAAGCTGTTCTGGCGCTAATAGAGGACGTAATGGATCGACCCCACGTTGGTCGTATCGATGAGCGACATCAGCAAGGAAAGAATCAACAGCGGTTTCTACATCACCAAGAACCAAGAGTTGCGTTTCATCGGCAACATAGTCAAACAGTGTTTCTGTATGATCGAAGAATAGAGGTTGCCAGTACTCAATACCAGCGGGCCATGTCCCTTTAGATACCTGCATGTAAACCGATTCTGGTTCACGGCGGGCATCAAACTGTTGGCGCCAACGAATACGGAAATCTTCGATCGCTGTTTCCGAGGTTGGAAACTCGTGAGCTGGTAAGAGTCGAATTTCAGAGATGTCTTCAATAGAACGTTGGTTCTCTGGATCGAAGGTTCGGATGGTGTCGATCTCATCATCGAAGAAGTCGATACGGTAAGGGTCTTTGCTGCCCATCGGGAACAGGTCAAGAATAGAGCCACGGCTCGCGTACTCACCTGGGCCAAATACTTGATCAACGTAACGATAGCCAGACTTTTCAAGCTGCAAACGCAGTTTCTCTAGTGAGTAAAGATCACCAGTTTTCACCATTAGAGTGTGCTGTAGCAAGAAGTCACGCGGTGATTGGCGCTGAAGTAGGGTGCTAATCGGTACGATCGTGATGCCGTCTTTTAATGTCGGCAAGGCATAAAGACGCGCGATACGATCTGATATGATCTCTTGGTGTGGTGAGAAACTGTCGTAAGGCAGGGTTTCCCAGTCTGGGAATAGCGCTACTTCGCTCGCCGTAAACTGTTCAATTTCAGATTGCAGCTTGAGTGCGATTTGTGGATCTGGCACAGCAAGTACAGTATGACTGCTGTGTTGCTCTGCGAGTTTAGCAATGGCCAGAGCGAGAGACGAACCCACTAGGTTACCAATGTGCTTTTTGTCACCAGCTCCTTTGAGGGTAGGTAGGGTAAAAATAGATTGTTTGGTCATGTTAATTTACTTGTTATCTCGGTCTAGAGAGCGTTGACGCAAAAGTTTCTGTTGTTGATGAAGTGCCGCTTTGATCAGCAGGTCTTGGTCAGTATCGCGAAGATGAGCGTATTTGAAGTTAATTTCGAAACCTGAATCTTTAGGTTGGCTTGCAAACACTTCCGCGTAGCAGTAAATCGCTGCGGCAGGGTGTTCCAAGAATAGCTTAGCTTTTACTAAGCGACCCGGTTCGATGTCTGTCTTCGAAAAGCAGGAAAATTGGCTCGCACCGAAGGAGTAAGTGTGAGTTCGAAACTTCTCATCATCTTGCTGCGATAACATAAAGCTCAACAGCAGGTTTAATTTAGAGTTCTGTGCATCCAATAAACTGGTGACATTCTTCAAGTCGCTGTTTTTCAGTTCAGCGCGAGCACTGTCGGCTAAAAGGTCCAACTGACTAAATTCACTCGCCACAACAAAAGGGGCAGGGATCTCGGATTCGAACTGAATTTGAGAGGGTAAAGTGAAGTTACTTTCCATCGGTTCTATATTAGCGGTAAGACTGTGGTGAACAGTGAAAAACTCTTGTTCTGTCATGCGTTAGTTCCTTGAAGTGATCTATTGATTATCGCTATGTGGCGTCAGTAATCAAGGTCAGTTAATTGAAAGTATCAAATAGTTGTTTGAAATTTGGTGTTTTGACAGGGTTCTGTTTTTCAGGCCTAACTAATTGAGTTAATTCACTCTATATTTTCAATTAACCCCTACAAAGTAACAGCAATACCCGTTACATTAACCCGCATCCCTTTTTGATGGTTCAAAGTATGTTTCATCCTATTTCAATGTTTGTTGGCCTGCGTTATTTGAAAGGCCGTTCAGGTGATCGCTTTAGCCGTTTTGTTTCTTATATGTCGACAGCGGGTATCACCATTGGTGTGCTGTCTTTGATTACTGTTTTGTCGGTAATGAATGGATTCGAAGCGCAATTAAAAGACCGAATTCTCGGCGTTCTTCCTCAGGCAGTGGTTTATGAGCAAGGTGGTAAGACGCTACTCTCTGAACAGGCTCCGGATTTTGCTAAGCAAATTTCGCTTAATGGTCATGTTGAACCGATTGTTCGCAGTGAGGCGGTGATTCAGAGCCCAGCTCAGCTGTCTGCTGGCCTTTTAATTGGCATCCAACCCAATTCTGATGATCCACTTCAAGACCACCTCATTGCGGGTAGACTGTCTTCACTAAAAGCTGGGCAATATCAGCTGTTCCTTGGTCATACACTGGCGAGAAACCTAAAGGTATCGATGGGCGACAAGGTTCGTCTAATGGTGACTAGCGCAAGCCAATACACACCACTTGGCCGTATTCCTAGCCAACGTAATTTCACCGTAGCCGGTATCTTTAATACGGGCTCGGACATTGATGCTCAACTTATGGTGACGGATATCCAAGATGCAGGGCGTTTGATGCGCTACAAGTCGGACACTATTTCAGGTTGGCGACTGTTTTTTGAAGACCCATTTGAAGTCGCAGAGCTATCGAGTCAACCCTTACCAGATGGATGGTTATGGAGCGATTGGCGTGACCAACGTGGCGAGCTGTTCCAAGCAGTTCGTATGGAGAAAAACATGATGGGCCTAATGCTTGGGCTGATCATCGGGGTTGCCGCATTTAATATTATCTCTGCGCTGATTATGGTGGTGATGGAGAAGCAATCTGAGGTCGCGATACTTAAAACCCAAGGCATGACCGATGGTCAAGTGATGGGCATCTTTATGGTTCAAGGTGCAAGTAGTGGCGTTATTGGCGCACTATCCGGCGGCGCATTAGGCGTTGTTCTGGCAATGAACCTTAACCCGATTTTAGAAGCGATGGGTGTTGCTCTATTCTCGTTTGGTGGTCAGTTACCTATTTTGATTAACCCAATTCAAATCGCCGTTGTGGTGGTGCTTGCTATTGCACTTAGCTTGATTGCTACTATTTTCCCTTCTTACCGTGCATCTTCTGTGAAACCTGCTGAGGCCCTTCGTTATGAGTAATTTTCTTCAATGTAATGATATCCGTAAAACGTACCGTGAAGGCTCGTTGGATACTGAGGTCCTTAAAGGGGTGAGCTTTGAGATCGAAAAAGGTGAATTGGTTTCTATCATAGGTACTTCTGGTTCAGGTAAGAGTACGTTACTGCATATTTTAGGAGCGCTTGATGATGCTTCTGCGGGGAGCGTGAGCTTTCTTGGTCAAGACTTAGCTAAACTGAGCTCGAACAAGCAGGCTAAGCTTCGCAACCAGCACCTTGGTTTTGTTTATCAATTCCACCATCTACTGTCTGACTTTTCAGCATTAGAAAACGTCGCTATGCCGCTGCTGATAGGTGGTGAAAAGCCTGCGAAAGCCAAACAAGAAGCACAGTTGTTACTTGATAAAGTGGGACTAAGTCATCGAGTTGATCACCGTCCTTCTGAGCTTTCTGGTGGTGAAAGGCAACGTGTGGCGATCGCTCGTGCATTAGTAAACAAGCCTGCTCTTGTGCTAGCGGATGAGCCGACGGGTAACCTAGACCATAATACTGCAGTTTCCATTTATGACTTAATGCGAGAGTTGAATCGCGAATACGATACCGCTTTTTTAGTGGTGACCCATGATGGCGAACTCGCTGGCAAAATGGATCGTCAACTGCACATGCAAGATGGCTTGCTGGTTAACGTAGAAAAAGAGGAGAGCTAAGTGTTTTCTTCTTTATCCCTATTGATAGGCGGTCGCTTTAGCCGTGCTAAGCAGCGAGACAAGATGGTGTCTTTTATCTCCTTGTCTTCGACGATCGGTATTGCGGTTGGTGTGGCGGTGATCATTATCGGTCTGTCAGCCATGAATGGTTTTGAGCGTGAGCTAGAATCTCGCGTGCTGTCTGTGATTCCACATGGTGAGTTTGAAGGGGTCAATGAACCTGTAACTCGATGGGAGCATGTGGTAGAGCAGTCCGAAAAAAATGACAAAGTCGTTGCCGCTGCGCCTTATGTGAAAATCACAGCGCTCGCTGAAAAGGGCAAAGAACTTAAAGCGATTGAAGTGCGTGGTGTTGACCCACAGCTTGAGCAACAGGTATCGAGTTTATCAAGCTTTATTGATAAGCAAGTGTGGAGCGATTTCAAAGCAGGGCAGCAGCAGATCATCTTAGGCTCTGGTGTCGCCAATGTGCTTGGCGCGCAAGTGGGTGATTACTTGACTTTGATGATCCCAACAGTGAACGGCTCGGTTAAGGTTCAGGCGCCAAAGCGGGTACGAGTAAAAGTTGCCGGCTTACTGACGCTTAATGGACAAATTGACCATAGCTTAGCGCTCATTCCGATTGGTGATGCTCAGGTTTATGCGAACTTGGGGGAGGCTGTGACAGGTGTCTCTTTGAAAGTGACCGATGTACTGAACGCGAACGAGATTGTACGTGAGGTTGGCAATCAGCTTGATGTGTATGTGTACCTGCGCAGTTGGCAACAGAAGTTCGGCTTCCTATATCGAGATATTCAATTGGTTCGCACCATTATGTATTTAGTCATGGTGCTGGTGATTGGTGTTGCGTGTTTCAATATTGTTTCGACATTGATGATGGCGGTAAAAGACAGAGCTTCGGAGATCGCAATCCTAAGAACCATGGGTGCTTCAGATGGCTTAGTGAAGCGTATCTTTGTTTGGCAGGGCGTGTTCTCTGGCGTATTAGGTAGCTTAGTCGGTAGTGCGATAGGTGTTTTGGTTGCACTCAATCTGACCACTCTTATTAAAGGGCTTGAGAAGCTGATCGATCACCAATTTCTGTCAGGTGATATCTACTTTGTCGACTTCTTGCCATCACAGCTGAATATGATGGATGTCGTTGTGGTATCAGGTACTGCAATCGCTTTAAGTTTGCTGGCGACATGGTACCCAGCATCTCGAGCTGCGAAGTTAAATCCAGCTTCTGTGTTGAGCTCCAAATAACAAATCTCCTGTTTCGACAGATACAAAAAAGGATCCCATGTGGGATCCTTTTTTATTGAATTCAAACTGTATTATCTAAGACTTTCATTACATGCCTATCATCTAATGGCTTATAACTCGTCTGATTTTGATCGCTATCTCTTAAAAGTGGAGAGCGCGTCAGTATAGATTCACTATCTTGCTTGTCGTTTTTTCCAGCTTCTTACTACTGAGTAGCGCCATAAGCCACGAATACCGAAATAACCAATCATTGCTGAAATCACACCACAAATCATACAGCCCAGCAGGAATGGAGGCCCGATGGTGCTCATTTGCGCCAAGATAAAGTCCCAAGACAGTTCGAAGTGAAAGGCTTGCGGCGGAACATGCATAACGAATGCACCTACTTTATAGGCAAAGTAGAACAAGACTGGCATGGTTACGGGGTTACTGATCCAAACGAGAGCGACAGCCAGCGGTAAGTTAACACCACATACAACGGCTAGGCCTGCAGACATAATCATTTGGCTTGGTAGAGGGACAAACGCCATGAATAACCCAACAGCGAACGCGCCGGCCGCGGAGCGACGATTAAGGCACCATAAGTTGGGGTTGTACAAAACATTGCCAAAAACTTTTAATGCTTTCTGACGCTTGATGAGCTCATGGTCAGGCATAAATCGTTTGATAAACTTTCTTGGCATAGGAGGAAGCTACTCTCTTGTTTAACACTTGGTTCTTGATTTCATTTGCTGCGACAGTTGTGTCTGCCAGCTTCTGGCCTGTGATGCCACATTGGGTCTTGGCACCATTGATGCTGTTATTACTAATCGCATCAATAAAGTATAGCGTTTTCCGACGTACAAGAGGTCTAGCTACTGCGTTGACACTCGTTGCATGCCTAGGGAATACGATTGAAATCCAAACAAGTCGCTTATTTCAATCAGGGCAGAATACTACCATAAATGCCTCAGTAGTTAGTCTTTTTAGTGAAAATAGCCATGGTTTTGAAAGCGTAGTAGTAGTTAGATCAATTGACGGTGAAAAATTAGTCTTTCCTCAATTGATAAAATTGCGATTGTTTACGCCTTTCAAGCTCACTTTGGGTGATGAAGTTCATTTGTCGGTCAGTATCAAGCCTGTTTTTGGGAAGCTTAATGAAGCAGGCTTTGATTTGGAAAAGCATCTGTTTAGCACTGGGGTTACGGCAAATGCGAATTACCGAACGAATACTAAATATAGAATCCATTCTAGCAACCGTCTACGTGCTCGGTGGTTCGAGCGCAGTCTTGATAATCTTAGCCAGCTAAAAAATAACGATTTAATAGTCGCTTTGAGTTTCGGTTATCGAGATCTCATTCCTTCTTTGCGTTGGGATTTACTAAAGAGCAGTGGCTTGATTCATTTGATGGCTATTTCTGGGCTTCACATTGGTATTGCCTTTGGTATCGGTTATCAGCTGGGGAAGTTGGCGCGTTTGTTGTCTCCTCAGTTGTTATGGCTTCCGACACTATTTGGT
Source organism: Vibrio sp. 070316B (assembly GCF_013114115.1). Classification (NCBI taxonomy): domain Bacteria; kingdom Pseudomonadati; phylum Pseudomonadota; class Gammaproteobacteria; order Vibrionales; family Vibrionaceae; genus Vibrio; species Vibrio sp. 070316B. The sequence continues at coordinate 250,639 of NZ_VTYC01000001.1, forward strand.
TTAGGTTTCGCTTATTTCTATAGCTGGTTTGCTGGGTTCACCCTACCGACCCTAAGAGCGCTAGTGATGTGTGTTGTGGCGAGTTACTTTCTGTGGCGTGGACAAAGTATCGGTGTGGTTCGCTATGTTCTAGTCAGCTTGTGTATCGTTCTCGTTATTTGGCCTTTTTCTGCGTTATCCAGTAGCTTCTGGTTATCTTTTGGTACATTGGGTGCGGTTCTCTACATTGCGTTCAATAGTGATGCTTCTTCTTCAAATTCTACCTTTATTGAACGAGTACTAAAGCTCATCAAAATACAGGTCATGCTGACCTTGTTAATTGCTCCCTTTTCGATGTTGTTTTTCAAAGGCGTTAGCTTGATCTCGGTCGTCTACAATTTGTTGCTATTGCCTTGGGTGGCAATGGTGACGATACCTTTGCTGTTTTTGTCGATGTTTCTAAGTTTGGTCACTGAGTCTTTATTTTGGGGAAGTGACTCAATGGCTCGTTTTTCTGCTGAGTTATGGAAATTGGTTGATTTGTCACTTGAACCGTTGGTGTTTAGCTTGCCTTTCTCTGAACAGTTTTGGATTCAGGTAGATAATCACGTGACCGTGTTACTCGTTTTTCTTATCTTATTCTTCGGTTTTATTGGTCGATACCTTAAACATGGAGTAGCCGCTGTCATCATTTCTGTATTCCTGTTGTGGTGGGAATTTGGCAAAGTGAAACAGGACAGGTTAACTATTGATGTCTTGGACGTAGGGCATGGCTTGTCTCTCATCTTTGAAAAGAACAATCACGTGGTGGTGTACGATTTAGGTAACGCGTGGCCGGGAGGGTCGATGGTCGAGTCACTATTGATTCCTACTTTATCTCAAAGAGGTATAGATGAAATTCAAGGAGTGATCATTAGCCATTTCGATTCTGATCACGCTGGTGGTTACCCTGCATTGCTTGAGAACTATCAGCCTGAATGGATAAGAGCTAGCCAAAGTTTGAATCATCAAATGAGCTCAGTTGTTCAAGCATGTACGTTAGGTGAGGCGTGGGAATGGCAGAATGTGCAGTTCGAGGTGTTGTGGCCGCCACAACTAGTGAATAGGGCGTATAACCCACATTCTTGTGTCATACGGATAATTGAACCAGAATCGGGCTTTTCGATGTTGCTCACGGGTGATATTGAACTCGTAAGTGAGTGGTTACTTGCTCGGGAAGTTGAACAGCTTCAAAGCGACGCCATGCTAGTACCTCATCATGGTAGTGACAGCTCATCTATCGCCCCTTTCATAGAAGCGGTTTCACCAAAGTTAGCGATTGCTTCGTTGGCAAAGGGAAATCAATGGGGGATGCCAAGTGAATCAGTCGTTCAACGTTACTTACAAAGTGGAAGTGCCTGGCTTGATACAGGTGAAAGTGGACAAATAACCATCACCACCAACCAAGAAGGTTGGCATTATCATACGATTAGAGAGGAACAAGGTCGGCAGTGGTATAGGCAGATGCTTCGTAAGGGAGTAGAATAGATAGATTATTGTGAGAAAATTAAGCGATTTTATGTCAACACAAACAGATGAAACTACCTGGGTCACATTTAAACGACTTTGGACTTATATTCGACTATATAAGGCTGGCCTTGGTGTTGCGGTTATTGCGCTTATTATTAATGCCGTCTCTGATACTTACATGATTTCTTTGCTAAAGCCGTTGCTAGATGAAGGCTTTGGTAGTGCGGAATCAGATTTCCTACGCACACTTCCTCTTATTATCTTTGCCATGATGTTCATTCGTGGCGTCAGTGGTTTCGTATCCACCTATTGTTTGAGCTGGGTTTCTGGCAATGTGGTGATGGAAATCCGCCGTAAAATATTCAGTCACTTTATGCACATGCCAGTCTCTTTCTTTGATAAAGAGCAGACGGGTGCGCTGCTGTCTCGTATTACCTACGATTCGGAGCAAGTTTCTGCGGCAACCAGTAAAGCGTTGGTGAGTATTGTTCGTGAAGGCGCAAGCATCATTGGCTTGTTAACCTTGATGTTCTGGAACAGCTGGCAGTTGTCTTTGGTTCTATTCGCGGTTGCTCCACTGGTAGCTTGGGCAATCAGCATAGTATCGAAGCGATTCAGAAAGATTTCTAAAAACATGCAAACCAGCATGGGTCACGTTGCTTCGTCAGCAGAACAAATGCTGAAAGGGCACAAAGTGGTGCTTACTTATGGCGGTCAGGATTTAGAAAAACATCGCTTTGATAAAGTAAGTAACCAGATGCGTCAACAGAGCATGAAGCTAGTAACAGCACAAGCGGCCGCTAACCCAATCATTCAGATGATTGCATCGGTTGCTATTGTGGTTGTACTGGTATTGGCGAGCGTTGATTCAATTAAGGCTGAGCTAACTCCGGGTACGTTTACGGTAGTGTTCTCAGCAATGTTTGGCCTAATGCGTCCACTAAAAGCATTAACTAACGTAACCTCTGAATTCCAGCGTGGTATGGCTGCAAGTACGACACTGTTCGGCTTGATGGACTTAGACACAGAGCAGAACACAGGTACCTTGAAACCTGAAACGGTAAGTGGTGATGTTGCGGTAAAAGATGTGACCTTTACTTACGAAGGTGCCGAGAAGCCAGCATTGGATAATGTGAGTTTTAATATACCGAAAGGTAAGACGGTTGCGCTTGTTGGGCGATCGGGCTCAGGTAAGAGTACCATTGCCAACCTATTTACTCGTTTCTATGACGTAGACTCTGGCTCTATTGAACTGGATGGTCACGATATTCGTGATTACGAATTGAGAAATCTGCGTGAGCACTTTGCTCTGGTTTCTCAAAATGTGCATCTGTTTAACGATACGGTGGCTAACAACATCGCTTACGCAGCAGAAGAACAGTATTCACGCGAACAGATCGAACATGCCGCTAAACTTGCTCATGCGACTGAGTTTATTGAGGGTATGGAAAATGGTATTGATACTGTCGTGGGTGAAAACGGTGCGAGCTTGTCTGGCGGTCAAAGACAACGTATTGCGATCGCACGAGCACTATTGAGAGACGCGCCAGTTCTGATTCTTGATGAGGCGACGTCTGCACTAGATACAGAGTCAGAAAGAGCGATTCAATCAGCACTAGAAGAGTTACAAAAAGATAAAACTGTGTTGGTGATTGCTCACAGGCTATCGACGATTGAACAAGCTGATGAAATTTTGGTTGTTGATGATGGTCAGATTGTAGAGCGAGGCCCACACGCAGAGCTGATTGCTCATGATGGTGCCTATGCTCAACTGCATCGAATTCAGTTCAGCGGATAAGATTAGGTCTTTGTTGTGATCGAAAAGATTTGGTTTAACAATCACCCGTTAAAATATCTTCTTTGGCCACTATTGTGGCCATTGAGCCTGCTGTTCAAAGTGATCAGTGGGCAACGTCGTAATGCTTATCTCTCTGGAAAGAAAGAAACCTATCGACCACCTCTGCCTGTAATCGTTGTTGGTAACATTACCGCTGGTGGCAACGGTAAAACCCCTGTTGTGATTTGGTTGGTTGAAATGCTTCAAGCCAACGGCTTTAAACCAGGTGTGGTTTCTCGTGGTTACGGTGCGAAAGCGCCGAGTTATCCACTGGTTTTAGAAGAGAGCACGCCCGCTGAGCACTCGGGTGATGAACCCCGCTTGATTCGAAAGCGAACGGGCGCGCCGGTAGCGGTTGACCCAGTAAGAGCGAATGCGGTAAAGGCTTTATTGAATCAAGGCGTGGATGTCATTATCACTGATGACGGCCTGCAGCATTATGCACTTGAACGCGACATTGAGTTTTCAGTTATCGACGGTGTAAGGCGTTTTGGTAACGAGAGTCTGATTCCACTAGGCCCATTGCGAGAGCCTGTATCGCGTTTAGCTGACGTAGATTTCTTGATTAACAATGGTGGAGAGGCACAAGGGCGAGAGTTCTCAATGTCTTTGGCACCAAGTGAAGCGGTTAACCTAAAGACAGGTCAGAAAAAGCCAGTTGCAGAATTACCAAAGCTGGTGGCTTTTGCTGGAATAGGGCACCCGCCACGCTTTTTTAAAACATTAGATGATCTTGATGGTGATGTGGTTTACACACAAGGCTTCGCCGATCATCAGGATTTTGATAAAGATGAACTTCATGCCTTAGCAAAGAAAGGTATGAATATGATTATGACAGAAAAAGACGCTGTAAAATGCGAAGAATATGCTCAAGATAACTGGTGGTATCTTCCAGTTTCTGCGCAGTTCGAAGAAGAAGCGCAACAGCAAATTTTAAAAAGAATAAAAGAGGTTATGGAATACTATGGATCACCGTCTGCTTGAGATCGTTGCTTGCCCTGTATGTAAAGGTAAACTAACTTTTGACAAGGATAAGCAAGAGCTTGTTTGTAAAATCGATCGCCTAGCTTACCCAATTAAAGAGGGTATTCCTGTTCTTCTTGAACCTGAAGCTCGTACTCTTTCAATGGACGAGGGCAAGTAATGTCTTACACGGTAGTTATACCAGCAAGATACCAATCGAGCCGTTTGCCAGGTAAGCCTCTGGCTGACATTGGCGGCAAGCCGATGATTCAATGGGTATACGAACAGTCAATGAAAGCAGGGGCTGATAACGTAATTATTGCTACCGATGATGCTCGCGTTGAGAAGGCTGCGAAAGCATTTGGTGCGACTGTGTGTATGACGTCACCGAATCACGAGTCAGGTACTGAACGCCTAGCAGAAGTGATTGATGTCATGAACATCCCTGACGACCACATTATTGTCAACGTACAAGGGGATGAGCCACTTATTCCACCGGCGATTATTAATCAGGTGGCGAACAACTTAGCAAACAGCACTGCGCCAATGGCAACACTTGGTGTTGAAATCTCTCACGTTGATGAAGTTTTTAACCCTAATGCTGTAAAAGTAGTGACGGATAAAGACGGCTATGCGCTGTATTTTAGCCGTGCGACGATTCCTTGGGATCGTGATGCTTATGCTAATAACGGTACTGCTGCAGAATCTCCGTTGCTTCGTCATATTGGTATTTACGCTTACCGAGCTGGTTTCATCAATACCTACATCAACTGGGAACCAAGTACCCTAGAGCGCATCGAGTGCTTAGAGCAACTTCGCGTACTTTGGTATGGTGAAAAGATTCATGTAGATGTTGCTGTTGAAGCGCCGGCTGCGGGTGTTGATACTCCAGAAGACTTGGAAGCGGTACGCGCCATCATCGGTTAGACTTGCTTGAAGCAACAAATATATTTAGCCTCGCTCATGCGGGGCTTTTTCATGCCGATTTACTGCCAATAGAAAGCCTTATTAGCATCAGGTGATTGATATTAGGCCTGTTGCATTATCGAATGCATCATCAAGATTGAATTATCTGAGATTTACCTCGCTCGACTTCCAATTTTTCTCTATAATATGCCGCCTATAAAGTAGTGGCGACTCGCTAGTACAGAATAAAACTTACGACTAAACGTGGAGTAAAAGATGCCTTCTCAAAGCCCAGTGATTACGGTTGATGGACCAAGTGGTGCAGGTAAAGGTACCCTGTGTATGTTACTAGCAGATAAGCTAGGCTTTCATCTTCTAGACTCAGGTGCGATCTATCGCGTACTGGCTTTAGCAGCAATTCATCACGGTGTAGATACTGAATCGGAAGACGCTTTAGTTCCTCTTGCAACTCACTTAGACGTTCAGTTTATTGCTGAGGGCGATCTAGTTAAGGTTATCCTAGAAGGTGAAGATGTGTCGGGTGAGCTTCGTAAAGAAGAGACCGGCATGGCGGCTTCAAAAGTTGCTGCATTACCTCGCGTACGTGAAGCATTACTTCGTCGTCAGCGCGCATTCAGCGCCGCGCCAGGTTTGGTGGCTGATGGCCGCGATATGGGAACCGTTGTCTTCCCTGAAGCAGAAGCAAAAATATTTTTAGATGCAAGTGCAGAAGAGCGTGCGACTCGCCGCCTTAAACAGTTGCAACAGAAGGGGTTAGATGTTAAATTTGACGACCTTTTGAGCGAGATCCAAGAGCGAGACGACCGAGATCGTAATCGCCCAGTGGCGCCACTTCGCCCTGCAGAGGATGCTCTAGTGCTTGATTCCACCTCAATGAATATTGAGCAGGTAGTAGAAAAAGCACTACACTATATTGAATCGAAACTAGCTGGGTAATTCTGCCCGGCTGGCAAGAACGTTGGTCGCAAGGATGATGACCGGCGAATTTATCAACCCCATGCGGTAGGATACCCATGGACGTTTAATTATTGAAGATTAAATAATGACTGAATCTTTTGCTCAACTCTTTGAAGAGTTTCTAAACGAAACAGAATTCCAACAAGGCAGCATCGTTAAAGGTACTGTAGTAGCTATCGAGAACGGTTTCGTTCTTGTTGACGCTGGTCTTAAGTCTGAATCTGCTATCCCTGCTGAACAGTTCAAGAACGCTGCTGGCGAACTTGAAGTTGAAGTTGGCGCTGAAGTAGACGTAGCTCTAGACGCTGTTGAAGATGGTTTCGGTGAGACTCAACTTTCTCGTGAGAAAGCTAAGCGTCACGAAGCTTGGATCGTTCTTGAGAAAGCTTGCGAAGAAGCTGAAACTGTTGTTGGTATCATCAACGGTAAAGTTAAAGGCGGTTTCACTGTTGAACTAAACGGTATCCGTGCTTTCCTTCCAGGTTCTCTAGTAGACGTACGTCCTATCCGTGACACTGCTCACCTAGAAAACAAAGAGCTAGAGTTCAAAGTAATCAAGCTAGACCAGAAGCGTAACAACGTTGTTGTTTCTCGTCGTGCTGTTATCGAATCTGAAAACAGTGTTGAGCGTGACGAACTTCTTGAAACTCTACAAGAAGGTACTGAAGTTAAAGGTATCGTTAAGAACCTTACTGACTACGGTGCATTCGTTGACCTTGGCGGTGTTGACGGTCTTCTACATATCACAGATATGGCTTGGAAGCGCGTTAAGCACCCATCAGAGATCGTTAACGTTGGTGACGAAATCCTAGTTAAAGTTCTTAAGTTCGACCGTGAGCGCACTCGTGTTTCACTAGGTCTTAAGCAACTAGGCGAAGATCCATGGGTAGCAATCGCTAAGCGTTACCCAGAAGGTCACAAGCTTTCTGGTCGTGTTACTAACCTAACTGACTACGGCTGCTTCGTTGAAATCGAAGAAGGCGTTGAAGGTCTAGTACACGTTTCTGAAATGGATTGGACTAACAAGAACATCCACCCTTCTAAAGTTGTTAATGTTGGCGACGAAGTTGAGGTTATGGTTCTTGATATCGACGAAGAACGTCGTCGTATCTCTCTAGGTCTGAAACAGTGTAAAGCTAACCCATGGCAGTCATTTGCAGAAATGCAAGCTAAGGGCGACAAAGTTACTGGTAAGATCAAGTCTATCACTGACTTTGGTATCTTCATCGGTCTAGAAGGCGGTATCGACGGTCTAGTACACCTATCTGACATTTCTTGGAATGTTGCTGGCGAAGACGCTGTACGTGAGTACAAGAAAGGCGACGAAATCTCAGCAGTTGTTCTAGCAGTAGATGCAGAGCGTGAGCGTATTTCTCTTGGCGTTAAGCAAATGGAAAACGACCCGTTCAACGCATACGTTGCTGACAACAAGAAAGGTGTTCTTGTAAACGGTACTGTTACTGCAGTTGACGCGAAAGGCGCTACTATCGAGCTAATCGAAGGCGTTGAAGGTTACATCCGCGCTTCTGAAGTATCTCGCGATCGTATCGAAGATGCATCTCTAATCCTAAGCGTTGGTGACAGCGTTGAAGCTAAGTTCACAGGTGTAGACCGTAAGAACCGCGTAATCAACCTATCTATCAAAGCTAAAGATGAAGCTGATGAGCAAGAAGCAATGGCTTCACTGAACAAGTCTGAAGAAGGCGCGTTCGGTAACGCAATGGCAGACGCATTCAAAGCTGCTAAAGGCGAATAATAGCTTCTCATTAAGAGAAATATAGCTATATAGCCAAGAAAGGAGCCGTAAGGCTCCTTTTTTTTTGCTTATTTTTCCGATAGGTCTATAATTTCTAAAAAGAAAACCAACGAGGGTAACTATGACTAAGTCTGAATTGATTGAAAGACTGTGCGCTGAGCAAACGCATCTTTCTGCAAAAGAAATTGAAGACGCTGTAAAAGACATTTTAGAGCATATGGCTTCAACACTAGAAAGTGGTGATCGAATCGAAATTCGCGGTTTTGGCAGCTTTTCTCTGCATTATCGTGAGCCTCGTGTTGGACGTAACCCAAAGACTGGTGACAAGGTAGAGTTAGAAGGTAAATACGTTCCTCACTTCAAACCAGGTAAAGAGCTACGTGAACGAGTAAATACAGGAATGTAGTCTACTTATCGGAATTATGAAAAGCGGCATACTATAATGTATGCCGCTTTTTTATGACCATAATATGGTGGTCTGATTAGTAATTTTCCTGCATAATCGTACAGCTAACCAACCAATGAGTGATGAACTATGAAAATTATAAAAATAGTCGCCGTTATCGCACTTTTCCTAATTGCACTGGCTTTAGGCTCTCAAAACCAAACTATCGTGAATTTTAATTACCTGCTAGCACAAGGTGATTTCCACCTTTCAAGCCTATTAGGTATTGTCTTCATTTCAGGCTTTGCTCTTGCTTGGTTAGTCTTTGGTAACATGCATATGCGATCTCAGCTGAAAATTCATCGCTTGAAGAAGCAACTCAATAAGCAATCAAAGCAGGTAGCTGCTGATACTAAAGCTTAAAGGCTATATTTGATGTTAGAGTTACTGTTCTTACTTTTGCCGATTGCAGCCGCTTATGGTTGGTATATGGGTAATCGTAATGCTCAGCAAGAAAAACAAAAGCAATCACACCAGATCTCCCGTCAATACGTGACGGGTTTGAACCTATTACTGTCAGACCAATCTGACAAAGCGGTTGATCACTTCATTGAGCTGCTTCAAGTAGACAATGAAACCATCGATACTCACTTGGCCTTGGGTAACCTATTCCGCTCAAGAGGCGAAGTCGACCGCGCTATTCGCATTCACCAAAATCTTATCTCCCGTTCTGGGCTGACTCTCGATCAGAAAAACCTCGCACTGCAACAACTAGCGAAAGACTATATGGTCTCTGGCTTTCTTGATCGCGCTGAAAAAATCTTTGAACAGCTGGTTGATGAACCTGACCACAAAGAGGGTGCTCTGCAGCAGTTAGTTGCAATTTATCAGCAGACTCGAGAATGGAACAAGGCGATTCATTACGGCAATATTCTAGTAAAGCTTGGCAAGAAGAAGATGAAGATGCGTGCTACGGTCGCGCATTTTTGGTGTGAGCTCGCTATGCAAGAACAAGCTGATGGTAATCGTTCAAAAGCATTAGCGCATTTTAAGAAAGCGTTATCTGAAGACCCTAAATGTGTGCGTGCCAGTATCGCTTTGGGTAAATTCCACTTAGCGAACGAAGATTACCAGAAGACGATCGACTGCCTTGAGGGTGTTCTTGAGCAAGATATCGATTTTATCAGTGAAGTGTTACCAACTCTTGCTGAGTGTTATCACAAGCTCGGGCACGAAGCACAGTTGGTTGAGTTCCTTAAAGCATGTATCCAGAAGAAGGCTGGTGTGTCTGCAGAATTGATGCTGGCTCAGCTGGTTGCTCACCATGAAGATGTTGGCTCTGCGCAAGAGCTCCTGACCAAGCAACTTGTTAAAAACCCAACCATGAAAGGTTTTTATCGACTGATCGATTATCACCTAGCAGAAGCTGAAGAAGGCCGAGCAAAAGAAAGCTTAACCACGCTTCAATCTATGGTTGGTGAACAGCTTAAGGTTAAGCCTCATTACCGTTGCCGTCAGTGTGGATTCTCAACACATTCAATGTATTGGCACTGCCCTTCATGTAAGGGGTGGGGAACGATCAAGCCTATTCGTGGGTTGGATGGTGAATAGATTTGTGGTCATTACAAGACCAAATTATTAATTGCAGCTTTCGGGCTGCATTTTTATGACTGTTATATATCGCCTGCAAGGGTAGATAGATATTTTTTAAGAAAGTTAACTGCGTTAGGAGATGAAATGAACGACCAAAAAATCATTGTAGCTTTGGATTATGACAACCAAGCGGATGCGTTAGCCTTTGTTGACCGTATTGACCCAGCATCTTGCCGCCTTAAGGTGGGTAAAGAGATGTTCACCCTATTTGGTCCTGAGTTTGTTCGTGAATTACACAAGCGTGGTTTTTCAGTATTCTTGGACCTTAAGTTCCACGATATCCCGAACACATGTTCAAAAGCCGTTCGTGCAGCCGCTGAACTAGGCGTATGGATGGTAAACGTACACGCAAGTGGCGGTGAGCGCATGATGACGGCTTCTCGCGAAATATTGGAGCCTTATGGTAAAGATCGTCCATTGCTGATTGGCGTAACAGTACTGACGAGCATGGAGCAATCGGATCTAGCGGGTATCGGGTTGGATCTAGAACCACAGCAACAAGTGATGCGTTTAGCTTCTCTTACAAAAAACTCTGGTCTTGATGGTGTGGTGTGTTCAGCGCAAGAAGCTTCTTTATTGAAAGGTGCGCTTGGCCAAGAGTTCAAACTGGTGACTCCGGGTATTCGTCCTGTAGGTGCCGATGTTGGTGACCAAAAGCGTATCATGACGCCTTCTAAAGCGATTGAATCTGGTTCTGACTACTTGGTTATTGGTCGTCCAATTACTCAGGCTGTAGACCCTGCAGCTGTGCTTGCTGAAATCAACGGCACACTAGCTTAACTTTCTCTTATAGCTAGCGTGAAACAAATAAGAAGGCCAGCAGTTAGCTGGCCTTCTTTGTTTGGATTGGAGCGTGCTTTCTTAGCGGGATTATACTGGTGCGCCACTATGGAATTTAAAGTCGCTGTCGTCTGAGGTGATCAGATCTGCTTCTACTTGAGCGAAGTGGGCGATACGTTCCGAGATATCTTTACCTGCGATTTGCTCTGCTAATTCGAGGTAATCTTGGTAGTGACGAGCTTCTGAACGAAGTAGGGATACGTAAAACTTCTCCATGTCTTCTTCTAAGAAAGGGGCCAGTTTCGCAAAACGTTCACAAGAGCGTGCTTCAATAAAGGCGCCGATGATCAGTTTGTCGACCAGAGCATCAGGCTCGTATGTCTTTACTTGTTTGATCAATCCTTTCGCGTAACGACCGGCTTCGATCGGTTGGTAAGTCACGCCTTTCTTCTCCATTAATTCCATTACTTGATAGAAGTGGTGGAGTTCCTCTTTAATCAACAGCACCATCTTATCGATAAGGTCAGCGCCGTAATTACAGCCTTCTTTTGCTGTGATCTGTTTTGAAACGTTGCTCTTGCCACGAAGTGACTCTAAATCACCAATGCGACGGTAAGCAAATTGCTCGTATGGCAAGATCCATTCGTTTAATTGCTTGGCACTTTCTTTATCTACCGCGTATTTACGGATAAGGAATAAAGCACTTTGAGCAGCCTTGAGTTCACACAACATGTGGTCGCGCAAAATGATGTGGAGGTTTTCTGGCTTTTTGGCTTCATCGATCCATGAATCTGGCGTTTCAGCTTTAAGAAAAGAGTGGATTGGAGCGAGTAATTCTTGATACATGGTCGGAGCAGGTTTGTTGATAATGCGGGATTTTATCACAGCTAATGAGATCTCCCTATACGGAGGAAGGAAATTCATTAGTGACAAAAAAGGCCACTTTAGCGAACTGAGGTGGCCTTCTCGATGACTTGATTAAGTGGTTACCACTTCTTTTTCTGACCGAATAGGGCATCCATATCGTCATCGCGTTCTTTAGATTCCATTTGCTGTAAATCTTGCGCGTTTTTGTCTTGGCGTTTTTGGTCAAGCTCGTTCAGCATCTGTTGAAGCTTTTCTTTTGCTCTCATTGAGTATGCGTCATTCTTGGTTGCCAGTGCATCAATACCTTTACGAAGCAATTGAATAGCGGTACCTGGTTGGCCGCGTGAAATTGAATCGTTAGCACGTTTAATCACGTTCTCAATGTTGATTCGAATCTGAATAGTCTCTAAACGTGCGTTTTCTACCACATAAGCTTGGGTTTCAAAACGGCCTTTATTGTGTTCGTTACGTACCGTATCGCGTAGGCGCTTAACCAGTTTGAGCATCATGATTGCTTGTTTATCGCTGCTTGGAACTCTAAAGGCCGTGCTTTCGCCACCTTGGTAGTTCTCTTTAAGCTGGGTGATTTGCTGTTTTACGCTTTCAATGCGCTGGGCAAGTTGCTTATTTTTGGGGTCGAGCTGATACATGTTTTCTAATGCATCAAGAATTCGATTATTTAAGCATACAAGAAGATCTTGGCTAAACGGCATGTGGTGCGCGTTGCCAATAAGCTCTTCGGTTCCATCAATAATGGTCAAATAACGAGAAGCTTCCTGTTTCTTCGCTGTTTCTACCTTAACTTTGTACTGAAGCATGATGTTGTAACCTAATACCAACACCAAAAGAATCGCAACTAAGGCAATAATTAAACCAGGGTTATTCATATATTTATGTCTGCTTATGTTTTCTTGAGCTAACTAGAGAGGATACACGATTCCATTGTGTATCGGCACTCGTAAAATGCAATTTCTGATTATCTCTTGTTGAGCGTAATCAGCAATCAAAACTATCAACTAATTTATGGGAATGAGGGCTAGCTTGCAAAGCCATCGTGGCATTTTTATTTGTTCATCGAGAAAAACTCAATTTTTCTGTCTTTTTAGCGCTTGAAGCGTTATAACTAATAATTATATTACACGAGACTAGAATGCTCTCTTTGCAAATAAGTTAGCACAGAAATGAGTAAAGGATTACGAGGTTAGATATGAAGTTACAGCAACTGAAGTACATTGTTGAGGTTGTAAACCATAACCTAAATGTTTCTGCAACAGCAGAGAGTTTATACACATCTCAGCCAGGCATCAGTAAACAGGTTAGACTGCTTGAAGATGAATTGGGTATTCAGATCTTTGAGCGAAGCGGCAAGCATTTGACTCAAGTTACTCAAGCTGGTGAAGACATTATTCGTATCTCTCAAGAGATCCTTGCTCGTGTTGAAAGCATTAAAGCGGTCGCTGGCGAACATACTCACCCTGAGATGGGTACATTGAATATTTCAACGACTCACACGCAAGCTCGTTACGCATTGCCAGATGTCATCAAAGGCTTTACCGCGCGTTACCCTAAAGTGTCGCTTCACATGCACCAAGGTACACCGAGCCAAATGTCTGAGGCAGTAGCTAAGGGCACAGCAAACTTCGCGATTGCGACAGAAGCACTTCACCTTTACCAAGATGCGATAATGCTGCCTTGTTACCACTGGAACCGTTCTATCGTGGTAACAAAAGATCACCCGCTGGCTCAAAAGCAAAATATCACCATCGAAGATCTGGCTGCTTATTCTCTGGTGACTTACGTCTTTGGCTTTACTGGTCGATCTGAGCTGGATACCGCATTTAACAAAGTGGGCCTAACACCACGTGTTGTGTTTACTGCTACGGATGCCGATGTAATCAAAACTTACGTTCGTATGGGCATCGGTGTTGGTGTGATTGCGAGTATGGCGATTGACCATGAACAAGATACCGACTTGGTTGCTATTGATGCGAGCCATCTATTTGGTGCGAGCACAACCAGCATTGGCTTTAGAAAAGGTACGTTCCTGCGTTCTTACATGTTTGATTTCATGGAACGTTTTGCACCTCACTTAACTCGCCCAGTGGTAGAGCAAGCTATCTCTTTGAAATCGAATGAAGAGATTGAAGAGATGTTTAAAGATATCGAACTGCCTGTTCGTTAATCATAACATACAAAGCTAGATTCTTACTTCGGCCTGTATCTACAGGCCGGTTTCCTTTTTGGCGTTTAGCGTTCACCTTTGTTCCCTTTACCTCGAACCTTTTCATTTAAGCCGGTTACCCCTACAATCCACGCACCATAGGGGGAAGCATGCATTCACGATTTAAAACACTCGACTCATTTTTGCTTGAGCACCAAGTTTATTGGCGCTCTGAGCCTTTTCACCTATGCCAAACACAACAGCAGCCATGGAAAGAAGTTAACCCACCCCTTGTGGACTGGTTAAATAGCTTAACGATTGAAAATATTCAGACGCTGAAAGAACTGCCTGATCTGCTGCTTACTGAACTCAGCTATTTTATGCCTCAGCTTGCGGACGCTCACCAAAGCACTCAATTTACGAATACAAATCTCAAAGGCTTGCAGCTTCCTAGAGGAACTGAAGACGGTATCCCAGGAAGAAAGCTACAGCAAATCGTATCTATGGGGGAGGCCGCGCTTGAACATCATCACGGTGAAGAGTGGTTGGAGTGGTGTTCTGGTAAAGGATTCCTAGGACGAATTTTGTCTCAGCAATCGAGCCAAAAGGTGACCAGTTTTGAATGGCAACAATCATTGTGTGAAAGTGGCCAAAAAATTGCGGATGCACAACGTCTAGAAATGACCTTTGTGCAAGGTGATGCGTTTTCTGAAAGGGCAGATGAGGTATTTAATCCAAATCAACATGCGGTAGCACTGCATGCTTGTGGCGATCTACATGTTGAGTTAGTTAAAAAGTCCGTATCGCATGGGCTTCCTGCGGTGACTATATCCCCTTGTTGTTACCACCTTATTCGAGACGACAACTACCAGACAATGTCATCAGTGGCAAAAGCCTCTGCTTTAACATTGAGCAAGAGTGATTTACGAATCCCACTGCAAGAAACCGTCACCGGTGGCGAGAGGGTTAAACGTCATCGTCAATTGGAGATGAGTTATCGCCTAGGCTTCAGCCGGTTACTTAAGACTGAAATGGGGATTGATGAATACATCCCAGTACCGAGCATCAAAAAGTCAGAATTATCTGAAGGGTTTGAATCGTTTTGTCAGTGGGCTTCTGAAGTGAAAGAGATAACACTTGGTTCGGATATCGATTTTGAATCCTATTTTGCTCAAGGCGAGAAACTTTTCTGGGAAATGGAGAAGCTGAGTTTGGTTCAACAAGTTTTCAGACGACCATTGGAGATATGGCTAGCTTTAGATAAAGCGATTTACCTACAAGAGCAAGGCTATGAGGCGAGCATCGAAGAGTTTTGTGGACGTAGTATCACACCCAGAAACCTGTTGATTCATGGTGTTAAGAACGACCGATAGACGATGAGTCTAGTAGAAAGCATGCTCCTTACAGCTTTCGAACGTTAGTGTTACAGAGACAAAAAAGCCAGTTCGACATAATCGGACTGGCTTTTTTCATGCGTATGATTCAACTGAGCACCTCAACGAGAAAATTTGACGCTCAGTGACTCATTACATCATTAGTTGAACATCGCGATAGCTTCAGCTGGATCTACGTATTCTAGGTCAAAGCTCTCTGCAACTTCTTTACAAGTTACTTTACCGTGAATCACGTTAAGACCTTCTAGGAAGCCTTTGTCTGATAGAAGTGCTTCGCGGTAACCTTTGTTCGCTAGCTTAACAATGTAAGGAAGTGTTGCATTGTTTAGTGCGTAAGTTGAAGTGCGAGCAACAGCACCAGGCATGTTTGCAACACAGTAGTGAACTACGTCGTCAACGATGTAAGTTGGATCTGCGTGTGTCGTCGCGTGCGAAGTTTCGAAACAACCGCCTTGGTCGATAGCAACGTCAACAACCGCTGAACCTGGTTTCATCTTAGCGATGTGCTCTTTTGTAACCAGTTTAGGTGCTGCTGCACCAGGGATCAGTACTGCACCAATCACTAGGTCTGCTTCTAGAACATGCTTCTCGATAGCGTCTTCAGTAGAATAAACCACTTTTGCGCGACCTTGGAACTCTTCATCAAGGCGACGAAGCGTGTCCACGTTACGGTCAAGAATCGTTACATCAGCGCGAAGGCCAACAGCCATACGTGCTGCGTTAGCACCTACAACACCGCCGCCAACAACAACAACTTTCGCTGGTTCAACACCAGGAACGCCGCCTAGAAGAAGACCACAACCACCGTTAGATTTCTCTAATGTTTGTGCACCTGCTTGAATAGACATGCGACCAGCTACTTCAGACATTGGTGCTAATAGTGGCAAGCGACCCATATTATCTGTTACAGTCTCATAGGCTACGCAGACAGCTTTGCTCTTGATAAGCTCTTCAGTTTGTGGAAAATCTGGTGCAAGGTGTAAATAAGTAAATAATATTTGCCCTTCGCGAAGCATAGCTCGCTCGACAGCTTGAGGTTCTTTAACCTTTACAATCATCTCTGCTTTCGCGAAAACGTCAGCAGCAGTAGGAAGAATGGATGCGCCTACAGCGATGTAATCATCGTCTGAAAAACCGATACCAGTACCGGCATTGGTTTCAACAAAAACTTGGTGGCCGTGTGAGATTAGTTCTCTCACGCTAGCTGGGGTCATACCAACGCGGTATTCGTGGTTTTTGATTTCCTTAGGTACGCCAATGATCATCCTGACTCCTCATTTTATTTTGGTTGTTTTATCTATGTGTAGGGTAATTCTGTCGAATTAATATCTAGTATAGATATGTTCAGATAAAATTTGATACTGAATATTAAAAAGTTGTAGTATATTTTTTTGCAAGGAAGTAATAAGGTGGAATAAAAAATGGCAGACAATTATAAGAAGCCGTCCAAGGAACTAGATCGTATTGACCGCAACATTCTTAATGAGTTGCAAAAAGACGGTCGTATCTCGAACGTTGAACTCTCAAAACGAGTAGGACTTTCTCCGACTCCGTGTCTTGAGCGTGTTCGTCGTTTAGAACGTCAAGGTTACATTACTGGGTACACAGCGCTGCTGAACCCACAGTACCTTGATGCTTCACTTTTGGTGTTTGTTGAAATTACGTTGAACCGTGGTGCGCCAGATGTGTTCGAACAATTCAACACCGCTGTGCAGAAACTGGATGACATCCAAGAGTGTCATTTAGTGTCGGGTGACTTTGACTATCTTCTAAAAACACGTGTATCTGATATGGGTGCTTACCGTAAGCTACTGGGTGATACGTTACTGCGTCTACCGGGCGTAAACGACACTCGAACTTACGTGGTAATGGAAGAAGTGAAACAAACCAACCAACTTGTGATTAAAACTCGTTAGTCATAATTGGTGAAATGAAAGAAAGCGGACATTTGTTCCGCTTTCTTGCTTTCTGGAATTGGGTTTTTTGGTTTGATATGGTTAAATCAACAGTAGTTTCATTGAAACGGGCGGCCTGTGCCGCTCGCTATGTTTTTATCTCGTTTAATTATTAAGTTGGTTTATGTTCAAGCAGAGCAGTAATAAAGTAGAAACAATCATTAAAACGAGTGAAGAGCCCCAGTCTTCTCGTTTAAATGGTTCTCAACGCCTTAAAGAGTGCAGCCTGATACTGGGTGTTCTTTTCTCTATTCTACTTGCCGTTGCGTTATTAACCTTTAGCCCAGCCGATCCATCATGGTCGCAAACGGCGTGGGGTGGTGACATTCAAAACGCGGGTGGCTATCTAGGAGCATGGCTAGCAGATACGCTTTTCTTTGTGTTTGGCTCTCTGGCTTATCCACTGCCGATCTTAGTGACCGTTGCCGCATGGGTCTTATTCCGCAAGCGTAATGAAGATGAGCAGATCGACTTTATGTTGTGGGGTACCCGTTTACTTGGTTTGACGGTGCTCATTCTGACCAGCTGTGGTTTGGCAGACATTAACTTTGATGATATTTGGTACTTCTCGTCAGGTGGTGTGGTTGGTGACGTGTTAACGAGCCTTGCACTTCCAACGTTGAATATTTTGGGCAGTACGCTTGTGCTTCTTTTCCTTTGGGGGGCAGGTTTTACGCTTCTCACTGGTATTTCTTGGTTAAGAATTGTTGAATGGTTGGGTGAAGGCGCAATCAAACTCTTTACTTCAACGGTTAACAAAGCTCGTGGTCAAGACCAAGAATTGCTTGAGCCAGAACTGAAAGAGTCAGCAGACCGAGATCCACAGCAAGAGCTACGTCAACAGCCAACATACCGCGATGACGAAGTGAAAGAGCAATATGCTGAGCAAGAAGAAGCTCTCGATCCTGCAATGAGCTTCTCAGCGACCAATGAGCCTTCTGGTATTGCAACAAACACATCTAAGGGTGTTGCAGAGAAGCGTCATTACAATATTCATATGCCAACAGAAGCGCCGGTTAAGCAGCAAGCGCCTGCTTCTCAAGATCCAGTTTCTCGAGTGACTCAACCGCCTGTTGCTCCTCAACCAGAGCAGCCAATTGCTGTCGCTCCGGTTTATCAAGCGCCACAAGAGCCATTGGAAGAGGGCATTGAGCGTTCTAAGCAGTTGAATGCGACGATAGAGCAGCTAGAAAGTGCTGCAATGTATGAAGATGATCTTGCTGAGCAAGATCAGACAGATGCACATGAATCTCAAGCTGCTTATCAGCAATACATGCAGCAAGAACAGGAGCCAGTTCGTCCTACTGAACCTATTGTGGATGCGACTACAGAAACAGCTCTTGATGCTCAATATGCACAACCAGAGGTTGATAGTGAAGCTCACGAGTCTACAGAGTTTGATGCTGATGACGTTCAGCCTGAATCTTTGTATGCCTCACCTATGGGCGAGCTAGATGCAGATACTCAAGATGATTTCTCAGCGCACAGTGCACCATTTGATGCGCCTGAAGAGCAAGGCTACGAGCAGCCTTCTGAGTTTGATTCTGAAACAGTAGAGAGTGATATCGAAGAACAACCCGAACCATTCTCATATCAGCAAGAGCAAGCTGCACAACCTGCCGTTGTGGATGAAGAGCCTGCGATTGATCTGCCTTGGGAAGAGGTTTCGGAAGATGAAGACCTGAATCAGGATAAAGACGTTGCGGCCTTCCAGAATATTGTTTCTGAAGCTCAAGCGAATATGGCAGCTGCACAAAACCCATTCTTGGTTCAGCAGGAAGTTAATTTGCCGAAACCGGCGGAGCCACTACCGACACTTGAGCTTTTGTTCCACCCTGAGAAACGTGAAACATTTATCGACCGTGATGCACTAGAAGCGATCGCTCGTCTGGTTGAATCCAAGCTAGCGGACTACAAGATTAAAGCGGACGTTGTTGATATTTTCCCTGGTCCAGTTATCACTCGATTTGAGTTGGATTTGGCACCTGGTGTGAAAGTAAGCCGTATTTCTGGCCTATCTATGGACTTGGCTCGCTCATTGTCTGCGTTGGCGGTACGTGTTGTTGAAGTAATTCCGGGCAAACCTTATGTTGGTTTGGAGTTGCCAAACATGAGCCGTCAAACCGTATTCTTCTCAGACGTAGTGGGCAGCGAGCAGTTCCAAGAAGCGAAATCACCAACAACGGTGGTGTTAGGACAAGATATTGCAGGTGAAGCTGTGATTGCTGACCTAGCTAAGATGCCACACGTTCTCGTTGCGGGTACTACGGGTTCTGGTAAGTCGGTTGGTGTGAACGTAATGATCTTGAGTATGCTGTATAAAGCATCGCCTGAGGACGTTCGTTTCATTATGATCGACCCGAAAATGCTAGAGCTTTCAGTATATGAGGGCATTCCTCATCTACTATCTGAAGTCGTTACCGACATGAAAGATGCGTCGAATGCACTTCGTTGGTGTGTTGGCGAAATGGAACGTCGTTACAAGCTGATGTCAGCACTCGGTGTTCGTAATATCAAAGGCTACAACGACAAGCTTAAGATGGCTGCCGATGCAGGTCACCCAATCCACGATCCATTGTGGAAACCGGGCGATAGCATGGACCAAGAAGCGCCATTGCTAGAGAAGCTGCCATACATTGTGGTTATCGTCGATGAATTTGCCGACTTAATCATGGTGGTAGGTAAGAAGGTTGAAGAACTGATTGCACGCTTGGCACAAAAAGCGCGTGCAGCTGGTGTTCACTTGATTCTTGCAACTCAGCGTCCATCAGTTGACGTTATTACAGGCCTGATTAAAGCCAACATTCCGACACGTGTTGCCTTTACGGTATCAACTAAGACCGACTCTCGAACCATTCTTGACCAAGGTGGCGCAGAATCGCTGCTTGGTATGGGTGATATGCTTTATTTACCGCCAGGTTCTAGCCATACGATCCGTGTTCACGGTGCGTTTGCGTCAGATGATGATGTACACGCGGTGGTAAACAACTGGAAAGCACGCGGCAAGCCAAATTACATTGATGAAATCACTAATGGCGAGCAAACACCAGAAACCTTGCTTCCGGGTGAGAAAATGGAAGGTGATGAAGAGGTTGATCCTCTGTTTGATCAAGTAGTCGAGCATGTTGTTCATTCACGCCGTGGTTCAGTTTCTGGCGTACAGCGCCGATTCAAGATCGGTTACAACCGAGCGGCACGAATTGTGGAACAGCTTGAGGCGCAAGGCATTGTAAGTGCTCCAGGCCATAACGGTAACCGAGAAGTCTTAGCACCAGCGCCACCGAAAGAGTAATCGCTTAATTGTGTAGATAGGAACTCAACCCTTAATAATCGGTCATAGCTTTATGACCGATTTACCTTGGAACAGGATTATTAATGAAAAAAGTATTCGCACTTTTATTTATGAGCTTCTCAGTGTTTGCTTCTCCGAAAGAAGAGTTGAGTAGCCGCTTGGCATTGAACGCAGGGTTTAGCGCTGACTTTAAACAAGTGGTAACAAGCCCTGACGGCGATGTTGTAATGGAAGGTGAAGGCACGGTTGAAATTGCGCGCCCAAGCTTATTCCGCTGGGAAACCACGTTCCCGGATGAGAACCTATTAGTCTCTGATGGTCAGAGTTTGTGGTATTACAGCCCGTTCATTGAGCAAGTCAGTATTTACTGGCAAGAACAAGCGACATCGCAAACGCCTTTTGTACTGCTGACACGCAACCAAGAGAGCGATTGGGATAACTACAATGTAGCGCAATCGGGTAACCAATTTACACTAACACCAACGGCAGTTGACTCTAATCAGGGTGACTTCCAGATTAATATCAATGAAAAAGGCATTGTTCAGGGCTTTAATGTGATTGAACAAGACGGTCAAAAAGGCGAGTTTACTTTCAGTAATGTGAATTTGGGTAAACCAGCGGCAGACCGCTTTACTTTTGTGGCACCGGAAGGTGTCGAGGTCGACGACCAAAGAAACTGATCGAATCAAGTCGATCGTTTGGTAGTACGTCGATAGGCATTAATGCCATCAACGAATCAAGAGATTGCAATTGAGTAATTACAGCTTAGATTTTGCAGGGGACGAAGATTTTCGTCCCCTTGCTGCTCGTATGAGACCAGAAACTGTAGAGCAGTATATTGGTCAGCAGCACATATTAGGTCCAGGTAAACCTCTTCGTAGAGCTCTGGAAGCGGGGCATATCCACTCGATGATTTTGTGGGGGCCTCCTGGTACTGGTAAAACCACGCTCGCAGAAGTGGCCGCCAATTATGCCAATGCAGAAGTGGAGCGTGTGTCCGCCGTGACATCGGGTGTGAAAGACATTCGCATCGCTATTGAAAAAGCGCGTGAAAACAAGCAAGCAGGGCGCAGAACCATCTTGTTTGTGGATGAGGTCCATCGCTTTAATAAAAGCCAGCAAGATGCTTTTCTGCCTCATATAGAGGACGGCACGGTTACCTTCATTGGTGCAACCACAGAAAACCCTTCCTTTGAGTTAAACAACGCTCTGTTATCTCGTGCGCGAGTGTACAAGCTGACATCTCTCAATACCGATGATATTGCGACGGTAATACGTCAAGCGATTGAAGATAAGCAGCGTGGCCTTGGTGATGTACCTGCACACTTTGCTGATAATGTTTTGGATCGCTTAGCTGAGTTAGTGAACGGTGATGCACGTATGTCGCTCAACTACCTTGAGCTGCTGTACGACATGGCAGAAGACAACGACAAAGGCGAGAAAGCGATCACCTTACAACTGCTTGCTGAAGTGGCGGGTGAGAAAGTGGCTCGCTTTGATAACAAGGGTGATATTTGGTACGACCTAATATCAGCTGTTCATAAATCGATTCGTGGTTCAAAACCTGATGCCGCTTTGTACTGGTCGGCTCGAATGATTGCAGCAGGCTGTGACCCGCTTTATATCGTTAGGCGCTTATTGGCGATAGCTTCTGAAGATATTGGTAACGCGGACCCTCGTGCTATGCAGGTTGCTATGTCTGCTTGGGATTGCTTTACACGCATTGGCCCTGCAGAAGGTGAACGCGCGATCGCACAGGCGGTTGTCTATTTAGCGTGTGCACCAAAGAGTAATGCGGTTTATACAGCTTGGAAGCAAGCCTTAACCGATGCTCATAATCTTCCTGAGTATGAAGTGCCTCATCATTTACGAAATGCACCGACAACTTTGATGAAGGACATGGGCTATGGACAAGAATACCGTTATGCTCACGACGAACCAGGTGCCTACGCGGCGGGTGAAAAGTATCTGCCTCCTGAAATGGGCGAGAAACAATACTATTTCCCAACAAAACGAGGCTTAGAGACCAAAATTGGCGAGAAGCTAGATTATCTGGCGGATTTG
The DNA here is from genome assembly GCF_013114115.1 of Vibrio sp. 070316B. Classification (NCBI taxonomy): domain Bacteria; kingdom Pseudomonadati; phylum Pseudomonadota; class Gammaproteobacteria; order Vibrionales; family Vibrionaceae; genus Vibrio; species Vibrio sp. 070316B. Next base: position 273,118 of record NZ_VTYC01000001.1, read on the forward strand.
GACGCAAAAAGCCCACAAAAACGCTATGAAAAGTAGTCTTTTTTGGATATCTTTACCTAGTCATAAAATTCAGATTAAATCGTTACAAATTGGTTGAAATAGCACCAGTTTTAGGGGTTTAGTGGTGATTCAGTAGCCAAGCTACTGAATATTCAAATAACTAAAGCATAGGATTAGCAATGCTGGATTCTAAATTACTTCGAGCTGAGCTGGATGAAACAGCGGCAAAATTAGCACGTCGAGGCTTCGCCCTTGATGTAGAGACAATTCGTGAACTTGAAGAAAAGCGTAAGTCCCTTCAGATGAAAACTGAAGAGCTACAAGCGTTACGTAACTCTCGATCGAAGTCCATTGGTCAAGCGAAAGCAAAAGGCGACCATGAAGAAGCTGAGCGTATCCTTGCTGAAGTAGGCAACTTAGGCGCAGAATTAGACCAAGCTAAAGCAGCATTGGCTGAGCTTCAATCTGATCTAGAAACGATCACTATGTCTATTCCAAACCTGCCAGACGAGTCTGTGCCAGAAGGTAAAGACGAAGATGATAACGTTGAAGTTTCTCGTTGGGGTCAACCTAAGACTTACGACTTCGAAGTGAAAGATCACGTTGATCTTGGCGAAATGTCTGGCGGTCTTGATTTTGCTAGCGCAGTAAAAATCTCAGGTTCTCGTTTCATCGTGATGAAAGGCAAATTTGCACGTCTACACCGTGCGATTGCTCAGTTCATGTTGGACCTTCACACTGATGAGCACGGCTACACAGAAATGTACGTACCGTACCTAGTAAACCACGATAGCCTATACGGCACGGGTCAACTTCCTAAGTTTGGCGAAGACTTGTTCCACACAAGCCCGCTAACTGAGCAAGTAAGTGACGTACCTCTTAAGACGCTATCACTTATCCCTACTGCGGAAGTACCGGTAACGAACATGGTTCGCGATACCATTACAGACGAAGCTGAACTGCCACTTAAGATGACAGCTCACACACCATGCTTCCGTTCTGAAGCAGGTTCTTACGGTCGTGACACTCGTGGTCTTATCCGTATGCACCAATTCGACAAAGTTGAACTAGTACAAATCACTAAGCCAGAAGACTCAATGGCAGCTCTTGAAGAGCTAACAGGTCACGCTGAGAAAGTACTTCAACTTCTAGAGCTTCCTTACCGTAAAGTGGTTCTATGTACTGGTGACATGGGCTTCGGCGCTGCGAAAACTTACGACTTAGAAGTATGGGTTCCAGCACAAGAGACTTACCGTGAAATCTCTTCTTGTTCAAACATGTGGGATTTCCAAGCTCGTCGTATGCAGGCTCGTTTCCGTCGTAAAGGCGAGAAGAAACCTGAACTTGTGCACACACTAAACGGTTCTGGTCTTGCTGTTGGTCGTACTATGGTTGCGATTCTTGAGAACAACCAAGAAGCAGATGGCCGTATTGCTATCCCAGCAGTACTTCAGCCATACATGGGCGGCGTAACGCACATCGGCTAATCGTTTTACGATTTAATGAGTCCATAAAATATTGAAAACCCAGCCTATTGGCTGGGTTTTTTATTGCCTCAATAATAGGTTGGTGCATTCCTTAGCTACTTTTATTTTAGTACTATTACCATAGTGTAATAGTGTTTTGTTATTTTTGGTCATTATTACTTAATTGATATGTAGCTATAATGTCCTCTTACCGCGGTAGGTAAAGATTTTCTCGTTTATGTATTGAGGAGGGCTTATGGCCGTAGGATGGGCTGGAGACGACAGTGTCAGCCAGCAAATACAAAACACCATCGATGATGAGATCTCTCGTGTAAGAGGGAACCTTCGAGGTGGTGAGAGTTTGCGTTATTGTGATGAGTGTGGCGACGAGATACCAGAACAAAGACGACTCGCGATAAAAGGCGTTCGTTTGTGTATCGAATGTCAGTCATTATTAGAGCATGACGCACATCGACATTCATTGTTTAACCGTCGAGCAAGTAAAGATAGTCAATTGCGTTAAACTGACGGATATCTTCAAAATAGATAAGGCCTTACTTTTATGTAAGGCCTTTTAGTTTTATTAAATGATTTATTACTGAAGATATACGGAAATAATCATCGCTCTTGTTTAGAACAATAAACGCATTATTTAATTACGATTTAAAGCAATGAGCATTTTTTAATGCAGTATCGATAGCAGCGACCAATTTCTCGATATGTTGTGGTTCGCTAATAAACGGAGGCATCATATAAATTAACCTTCCAAATGGACGAATCCAAACACCTTGCTCGACAAAGTGAGCTTGTATAGCTTCCATCTCGACAGGTGAATGGGTTTCAACTACACCAATAGCGCCCAACCAGCGAACGTCTTTAACCAGTGCATGCTCTCGCAAAGGTGGCAGCAATTCAGAGAAAAGCTGTTCAATTTGTAGGGTTTGATTTTGCCAATGGCCTTGTTCTATGAGGGATAAACTCGCTGCTCCAACGGCACAAGCTAACGGGTTACCCATAAAAGTCGGGCCGTGCATGAAGCAACCTGCCTCACCTCCACATACGGTGTCCGCGACTTCTTTGCTTGCTAGTGTTGCTGAGAGCGTCATATAACCACCAGTCAGAGCTTTGCCGACACACAAAATATCCGGTTGAATATCTGCATGCTCGCAGGCAAACAGTTTGCCTGTGCGGCCAAACCCGGTCGCAATCTCATCTAAAATCAACAGCACGTTAAACTCATCACAAAGCAAGCGAACTTGTTTCAAGAATTCAGGGTGATAAATACGCATACCGCCAGCGCCCTGAACGATTGGCTCTAAGATCACGGCGGCGACTTCTTCATGGTGTGCGGATAGCTTTTCACGAAAACTATCAATGTCACTTGGGTTCCAATCATCCCAAAAGCCAGTCTTTGGCGATTCAGCGAAAATATGCTCAGGTAAAAAGCCCTTATAGAGACTGTGCATTGAGTTATCGGGGTCTGTCACTGACATCGCAGCGAACGTGTCACCGTGATAACCATCTCTCAGCGTTAAGAATTTAGAGCGAGGTTGTCCTTTCGCATGCCAAAATTGAAGTGCCATTTTCAGGCTCACTTCTACCGCGACTGATCCTGAATCAGCCAAAAATACGTGTTCTAGATTGTCTGGTGCTAGTTTTAGAAGTTTCTTACATAAATCGATAGCCGGCTGGTGGGTGATGCCACCAAACATGACGTGTGAAACCTTATCGATTTGGCTGTGTGCGGCTTCGTTTAAGACAGGGTGATTGTATCCGTGGATCGTTGACCACCAAGAAGACATGCCATCAATAATTCGATTTCCGCCTTCTAGTTCTAGGTAAACGCCGTCTGCATTGGTAACAGGATAGCAGGTCAGAGGTGTTAACGTTGATGTGTAGGGATGCCAGATATGCTGGCGATCAAAGGCGAGATCCATAACGATTTCCGTTCTTGTTGTGATTAAAAAATAACCAGATGTAAACTTTTGTTATTATCAATGTGTTGACAGTCTAAAGCTTGTCGGTAGACTAGCCAAGCATAAATGCAATCTCTATTGATGGAGATGCGACATCAAATAATAAAAAAGGATCGACACGTGGAAGTTCGTCATGACTGGACAGTCGCTGAAGTAAAGGCACTGCTTGAAAAACCATTTATGGATTTAATGTTTGAAGCACAACTGGTTCACAGACAGTACCAAGAGCACAACCACGTGCAGGTGAGTACGCTGTTATCGATCAAAACAGGTGCCTGTCCTGAAGATTGTAAATACTGCCCTCAAAGTGCTCATTATCGAACTGATGTCGATAAAGAGCGCCTGATGGAAGTTGAACGTGTGCTGGATGCCGCACAAAAAGCGAAGAATGCGGGCTCAACACGTTTCTGTATGGGGGCAGCATGGAAGAACCCTAAAGAGCGCGATATGCCACACCTTACCGATATGATTAAAGGTGTGAAAGGTATGGGGCTAGAAACCTGTATGACACTTGGCATGCTAACGCCTGAACAAGCAGGTGAGTTAGCAGATGCAGGATTGGATTACTACAACCACAATCTTGATACCTCTCCAGAGTTTTATGGCAGCATTATCACCACTCGTACCTATCAAGATCGTCTAGACACGCTATCTCACGTTCGTGATGCAGGTATGAAGATCTGTTCGGGCGGTATTATTGGTATGGGCGAAAGCACTAATGACCGTGCGGGCTTGCTAGTTGAACTGGCTAACCTTCCGGTACACCCAGAGAGTGTACCTATCAACATGCTCGTTAAAGTGAAAGGCACACCGATGGAAAACGTCGATGATGTTGAGTCTTTCGACTTTATTAAATTGATCGCGATTGCTCGCATCATGATGCCTAAGTCTGCGGTTCGTTTATCTGCAGGTCGTGAGAACATGAACGAACAAATGCAAGCGATGTGTTTCATGGCGGGTGCAAACTCTATCTTCTATGGCTGTAAGCTACTGACTACGCCAAACCCGGATGAAGATACAGATATGCAGCTGTTCAAAAAGTTGGGTATCAACAGCCGAGAAGTGGCTCAAAAGCCAGATGAAATTCAAGAAAACGAACTGTTAGATCAAGTGGTGGAGCGCGTTGCAGCTCGCCCTACGAAAGATGACATGTTCTACGATGCCACGGTTTAAATCTCGCATTGAAGAAGCCCTTGTTCATCGCCGTGAGCAAGGGTTAACTCGTCAACTCAAGGTGCTTGAAAACAGTAATGGTCCATTGCTTAGTAGTGAAGGTTCATCCTTCATAAACTTTTCGAGTAATGACTATTTGGGACTGGCGAACGATCCTGAGTTGGTCGAAGCATGGCAAAACGGGTTGTCTCAGTATGGCGCTGGCAGTGCAGCGTCGCCATTAGTCACCGGGTTTAGCCCAGCTCATCGAAACCTAGAAGCTCAGCTGTGTGGGTGGCTTGGCTTCGAACGTGCCATTCTTTTTAGTTCTGGATTCAGCGCTAATCAAGCCCTGTTGTTTTCTTTGCTCGAGAAAGATGACGTCTTGCTACAAGACAAGCTTAATCACGCCTCTTTGATGGAAGCGGGTGTACTTTCTCCTGCCACAATGAAACGCTTTAAGCACAACGATGTGCAGCACCTTGAGTCGTTACTAAGCCGTTCTCCCCAATCGTTAGTCGTGACGGAAGGCGTTTTCAGCATGGATGGTGACCAAGCCCCTCTCGATATCATGTCTTGCTTGACCAATCGACACGACAGTTGGTTGGCGGTTGATGACGCTCATGGCATCGGTGTATTAGGCGACAGAGGGGCAGGAAGCTGCAATGCTGCGCAAATCACACCTGATATTTTGGTGGTGACCTTCGGTAAAGCATTTGGTCTCTCCGGTGCTGCGATTCTATGTTCAGCCGAGGTGGGTGATTACTTAACCCAGTTTGCACGTCATCATGTCTATTCGACGGCAATGCCGCCCTCACAGGCTGTCGCTTTGTCGCATGCTTGTCAGATGATTCAAACCCAAGAGTGGCGCAGAGAGAAACTGACAGAGTTAAGTGCTCATTATGCGGAGCAGATGAAATGCGTACCGGGCTTTGTTGATACCAAGACTCCGATTAAGCCATTGGTGATAGGCGAAGCAAAGACGACATTATCGGTCGCAGATGAGTTAAAAAATAATCAGATTTGGGTGACAGCAATCAGGCCGCCAACTGTACCAGCAGGAACAGCTCGTTTGAGAATCACATTAACTGCCAATCACACTCAAAAACAGGTTAGCCAGTTAAGCAGTTTGTTACTTAAAGCTATCGAATCCAGACCTGTATTAAAGGAAGAGGCTCAGTAAATGTCACAAGAAGCAGTAGTGCATGAATACCTAGGCCAAGACAAAAGTGCAATTGCCGAAGCGTTTGGTAAGGCAGCAACTACCTATGATAAACACGCTGAGTTTCAGCGCGATGTTGGTCACCGATTGCTGGATAAGCTACCAAACGATCTTTCTGGTGTTAAGGTGCTCGATCTTGGTTGCGGGACGGGCTATTTTTCAGAGCAATTGTTGAATCGTGGTGCAGAAGTGGTTTGTGCCGATCTCTCTATTGGAATGCTAGAGAAGGCAAAGCAGCGTTGTGGTTCTGCCGTCTCTTTATATCAGCAAGCTGATGCCGAACAATTGCCGTTTGCAAATGGAAGCTTTGACATTGTTTTTTCGAGCTTAGCTTTGCAATGGTGTGACGATTTATCGTCACCGTTGAAGGAGATGAAGCGTGTGACTGTAGCGGGTGGGCGGGTTATTTTCTCAACTTTGCTCGATGGATCACTGTTTGAGTTAGAAAAGTCATGGAGCAAAATTGACGCACATCAACACGTTAACCATTTTATTACAATCAATCAGGTAAAAATTGCGTTAGCGCAATCTAGCTGTACGGTTCATCAACTAGACTTGCCCACCATCACCGTTTGGTACGACACTTCATTTGAACTGATGCACGACCTTAAAGGTATCGGCGCTAATCACGTAAGTGGTCGCTCACAAGGTTTAACAAGTCGTCGCATGTTGCAGCTTGTTGAACGGGAATATCGAGAGTTTAAAAACCATCAAGGTTTCTTACCAGCAACATATCAAGTTTGTTTAGGGGTTATTCAATTATGATTGATGCAGTATTCATTGCAGGTACGGATACCGAAGTGGGAAAAACTGTGGTTTCAAAAGCGATTCTTCAAGCTTTGGCCGCACAAGATTTATCAACAATTGGTTATAAGCCAGTTGCTGCAGGGTGTGAAAAGTACCCTGAAGGGTTGCGTAACAGCGACGCGCTGCATCTTCAAGAAGCGGCGACGCAAGATATTGCTTACGAAGACGTTAACCCATACGCATTGTTACTACCATCATCACCTCACATCGCAGCCAAGCATGACGGTGTCGTGATTGATGAAGCGGTATTATCGGCGAAACTAGACGAGCATAAGCAAAACTCTGACATCGTTCTAGTTGAAGGTGCTGGTGGCTGGCGTGTACCGGTTTCAGATGACGAATACTTGTCTAGTTGGGTTAAAAAAGAGCAGCTTCCAGTTGTATTGACGGTTGGTATTAAGCTGGGTTGCTTGAGCCATGCGCTGCTAACTGCTGAAGCGATTCGTGCTGACGGCTTAAACCTAGTAGGTTGGGTGGCTAACCGTATTAATCCAGGCACTGAACATTACGCGGATATTATTGCGATGCTTGAAGATAAGCTAGGTACACCAAAGTTAGGTGAAATCCCTTACGTACCAAAAGCGAAGTCTAAGAATATTGGTAAGTACATTGATGTAGCACCTCTACTGAATCTTTAACAGCTGATCTTGGTTTGTAGAGAATATTTCGATTTCTAATCGTTTCTGCGTACTGATTTCATGAAAACCGAGTGGAATCTATTCACTCGGTTTTTTTGTATGCAGGGCTAAACTTTCCTATCTTCTTTTTTATCATCTGGCTTATAGCCCATGGTGCGAATATGCTCACCGTGAATGGTGTTTTTCATTAATGCCCACAAAGCCTCAAGGAATCGTTTGTGAGCAGCATGATGCCTAATGTACTTAACATGGATTAATATATAAATGGCGATGAAAAGTAAGGTCGCGATGGTGACGCCGTAGGCTTCATACAAAGTAATTATATTCATTTTTAGTCTCTTAATTTTTGTATAGGTAAATCGTGTCTATTGAGCTAAGTAGTTAAACCAACGCTTACTTCGAAATCGATAGATACAAGCGAACCACTTAAACAGAGTTTCCAAAAAGAAAAGCGCGAAAACCCACTCCGGACTCAACCCCATCAGTAAAGCGCCTATTGCGGCTAAAGGGATACCAAAACACCATTGAGTGATTAGGTCTTGGTATAAGCAAAATTTCACATCACCTCCAGCTCGTAGCACGCCAACGACCATGGTTGTTGGGAGTGAGCGCAAAATAATTCCTAAGCACAAAATCCCATAGAATTTATTTGCTAGCTCTATAGTTGTTGCTTCCAAGGAAGTGAAGAGAGCGAGAATCGTGTCTTTTAGTGCATACAGCGATAATGACACACACAAAGTAACCATGAATGCGATCACAGTGATCATAATGGCGTGGCGGTATGCCGAATCAAAGTCTTTTGCACCGATGTGGTTACCAACAATAACTGCCGAAGCATTTGCAATTCCGATTAAAAAGCTAAGAGAGAAGGCTTCAATTGGAGTAATGATCGACAAGACTATCAGCCCTTCATCGCTAGAACGCCCCATGATGGAGGTGTAAGCGAATAAGCCCCCGGCCCATAAGGCAAAGTTGATAGTGGTAGGGAGAGCCAAACGAGTAAGCTGTTTGACATGAGAAAACAGCAGTGCTTGTCTTATATCTGACAGGTTAAACAAAACTACATTTTTATTCAGTTTCAGGTAAATGATCGTTATTGCCACTTCGAGCAAGCTACTGATTAACGTGGCAACTGCAGCCCCCTTTAATCCCATCTGAGGTGCGCCGAAGTGTCCAAATATCAATACCCAGTTGAGCAATATATTGAGAATGATACCAAGACTGCTTAGATATAAACTGATTGAAGCTTGGTGTACTGAGCGTAGGTACGCGGCGATACTGCCAGTAAATGCCACGCAAAATAAGCTAAAGCTGGTAATAAATAGATATTGAGAGCCCAGAGCTTGCACTTCGACGTTATTGGAAGATAGACCCATAACTTGTGAATTTGCCAGTGCTAGAGCACCGAAAGGCATTAGTGCAAGCAGGCTTGATAGCAACCAAGTCAATGCAGTATTTCTTTTGGTTCCTTGGTCGTCCTTTTTCCCAAAATACTGAGCAATTAAGATAGCGCCAGCCGTTGTCACACCGGAGAGAATGATGGTAGCAACAAATAAGGCTCGGCTAGAGACACCTGCCGCTGCAATATCGTTCTCGCTCAATTGACCAATCATGATTAGGTCAATCACTCCTTTGCTAGAAAAAAAGATACTTTGTAGCGTTATAGGGAGTGCGAGAGCAAAAAGCTGCTTTAAGAGTGGGGCATTAAATTGCACCAGTGGGTTTGAAGTTATTGATCTTTTTTTGGGAGTCATAGCACTAACAAGTAAGAAATACTGCTAGCAATTATGCTAGGAATTTCACACTCTTAAAAATCACTTATGATGGGGTTAGGCGTTCAAAAGGTGTTTTATGCATACGTTGGAACAACTGCGAGCTTTTATTGCTGTTTACGAGAACCACTCCTTTAGCGGAGCCGGACGATCTTTAAATAAAGATCGTACAACGGTTAGGGAATTGGTGAAGTCTTACGAAGATGCTTTAGGTTACGCTCTTTTTAATATCGTAGGAAGAAAGGCAGTAGCAACATTTGCGGCAGAAAAACTGTATCCACATGCGATTCTGGTGATTAGACAGGAGAGCAAGTTGGCCGAAGTGAGTCAATTCTTATTCTCTGCGTCGAGAACACATTTTAATATTGGTTATGATGTCGATTTTCCATTTGGTTTTTTGAAGAGTGTCGAGTTATGGGCAACTAAATGCTTTCCATTAGTGAGTATTAACTGGTTGGCGAGAAATCGTGAGGTTGGCCTTGATGAGCTGAAATGTGGTGCACTCGATTTTGCTATTTTCCCGACTAGAGGCGCTATTTCCCTAGGATTTCCAGCTCACTTCCAACACCTTGGGTATATTGATTATGGTGTATATGTTGGGAGCGATACTTCGTTGGCGCATAAACCTACTTTTGATCTTGAAGATGCTCAGTTGGAAATCCAATATCTGAGTGAAAACGCATTGAAAGCAGAGGGCGTTATAAAAGCGTTTTCCTATAGCACGCGTATTGTTAGTAGTAGCGATTTAATCATACAGCTGCTTCAAGACCAAGGATGGGCACTATTGCCTAATCGAACTGCTGAAGGGGCTGTTAAGAAGGGCGATATAGAAAAGAAAGAGACGAGTTTGCTAAGCAATGATTTGAAAGTCCCCTTTAGCTTGTTTCATACCATTGAGTTAGGAAGTGACCCATTTATTAAAGCTCTTCGAAATGAGTGTGATTTGTTGGCTAAGCGATATTTCAATTAATGTTACTATGGGTAAATAGAAAAAAGGCTGCGATTGCAGCCCTTTTGCTATTTTAAGCCTGTGTAGAGTTAAGCTTGGGATCAATGTTCTTTTGTAAGTCCCATTAGTGCTTGTTGTGTCTCTGTGATGTTTGTCTGCGCAGCCTCTGGCGTAAGAATACCGATCTGTTTTTTCGCTTCTTCTTCAGTAATCCCCAGGTGACAGCACAGTAAATCGATAGCCATTTGAGTGTTAGTACCTTCAACCATGATCCTTTCCTTTTGTTACATGAACTAGCCAATCATTAATTGATTAACACTCTAAACTGAACGATAGAGGTAGACCATACTACTTAGGTCTAATGGACGAGTGCAAATTGCGCTACTCCCGTAATCAAATGTTTCAATTTAATGCTTAACCTTGTTTTCTTAATCTAAGACTATATGTATAAGTAAGTATAAGTCGTCAAGGTTGGAATCAATTGCTGTCTGCCTTGTCTATAACAATAAGTTTGATAAAAACAGCTTTCATGCGGAGATAAGTAATGAAGCGAGTAATGTTGTTCCTTGCAACCAACCTTGCGGTTGTATTGGTACTAAGTGTTGTTCTTAATATTGTATACGCAGTCACAGGTATGCAACCAGGTAGCCTCTCAGGCTTGTTGGTGATGGCTGCGGTATTCGGTTTCGGCGGCTCATTCATCTCACTAATGATGTCAAAGAAAATGGCACTTCGTTCTGTTGGCGGTATGGTGATTGAAAGCCCACGCAACGAAACAGAACACTGGTTGATGGAGACGGTAAGCCGTCAAGCCCAACAAGTTGGTATTGGTATGCCGACAGTGGCGATCTACGATTCGCCAGACATCAACGCATTTGCAACTGGCGCTAAGCGCGACGATTCATTGGTCGCAGTATCAACAGGCCTGCTACACAACATGACGCGTGATGAAGCTGAAGCGGTATTGGCTCACGAAGTTAGCCACATCGCAAACGGCGACATGGTGACAATGACGCTAATGCAAGGTGTTGTGAACACGTTCGTTATCTTCCTTTCTCGTTTCATTGCTAACATTGTGGCGTCGAACGACAACGAAGAAGAGGGTGGTAGCAACATGATGGTCTACTTCGGTGTGTCTATGGTGTTGGAGTTGGTATTTGGTTTCTTAGCGAGCTTCATCACCATGTGGTACAGCCGTCATCGTGAATTCCATGCTGATGCAGGTGCAGCGCACTTGGTAGGTAAAGAGAAGATGATTGCTGCACTAGAGCGTCTAAAGGTGAGCCACGAGCCACAACTAGAGGGTTCTATGATTGCATTTGGTATCAACGGTAAACGTTCTCTAACAGAGCTTCTAATGAGCCACCCACCGCTTGATAAGCGTATTGCTTCTCTACGTAACATGTAATCTCTAATATATTGAGAGAGTGCTAAAGGCTTCCTACGGGGAGCCTTTTTGATCGTGGTTTAAGTGGCGATAGGAAGGAATGTGGTTTGCCTATTCTGAGAGCTTAGGTCGATCAAAGTGAGGTGACAGGTAGGGTTTGTGTTCTTGTTTGGTAAGTCTGTGTCTGGGCATGTTATTGCACGTAATAAAAAGGCTTCCACATGGGAAGCCTTAGTCTATTCTGCAATTCGAAATTCGAAAATTACAGCTTGTCAGTTAGCTCGACAGCTTGACCGATGTAGTTCGCTGGAGTCATCTCTTTCAGACGAACTTTCTCGTCTTCAGGGATCTCTAGGCCGTCGATGAATGCGCGCATGCCTTCGCCATCTACACGTTTACCACGAGTTAGCTCTTTTAGCTTCTCGTATGGCTTCTCGATGCCGTAACGACGCATTACTGTTTGTACTGGTTCAGCAAGAACTTCCCAGTTCTTGTCTAATTCAGCAAGTAGTGCTTCGCGGTTAACTTCTAGCTTGCTAATACCTTTCAGAGTTGAAGTGTATGCAATGATTGCGTAGCCAACACCAACACCTAGGTTACGAAGAACCGTAGAGTCAGTTAGGTCACGTTGCCAGCGAGAAACTGGTAGTTTCTGTGCTAGGTGGCCAAATACAGCGTTAGCTAGACCAAGGTTGCCTTCTGAGTTTTCGAAGTCAATTGGGTTAACTTTGTGCGGCATGGTAGATGAGCCGATTTCACCAGCAATCGTCTTCTGCTTGAAGTGACCAAGAGCAATGTAGCCCCAAACGTCACGGTCGAAGTCTAGAAGGATCGTGTTGAAACGAGCAATCGCGTCGAATAGCTCTGCGATGTAATCGTGAGGTTCGATTTGAGTTGTGTATGGGTTCCAAGTTACGCCAAGAGATTCAGTGATGAACTCTTCTGAGAACTGGTGCCAATCTACTTCTGGGTATGCAGAAAGGTGTGCGTTGTAGTTACCAACAGCGCCGTTGATTTTCGCTAGGATTTCAACGTTTTCGATTTGCTTGTATTGACGTTCCATACGGTACGCAACGTTCGCCATCTCTTTACCCATAGTAGAAGGAGAAGCAGGCTGACCGTGTGTACGAGAAAGAAGAGGAATGTCGCGGTATTCGTTCGCAAGCGCCTTGATTGCGTCGATTACGTTGCGGATCTCTGGAAGAACAACTTCGTCACGAGCTTCTTTAAGCATAAGTGCGTGAGACGTGTTGTTGATGTCTTCAGAAGTACATGCAAAGTGAATGAATTCGTTTACAGCGTGAAGCTCAGGAACGCCTGCTACTTTCTCTTTCAAGAAGTATTCTACGGCTTTCACGTCGTGGTTTGTTGTGCGCTCGATCTCTTTGATACGTAGAGCGTCTTCTTCGCTGAAGTTAGCGGCTAGTTCATCAAGAAACTGGTTAGCTTCTGCACTGAACGCTGGTACTTCTTTGATTGCATCAGTAGCTGCAAGCTTTTGTAACCAACGAATTTCAACGATAGAGCGGTACTTTAGTAGGCCAAACTCACTAAAGATGCTGCGTAATGCAATAGTCTTACTTCCGTAACGGCCGTCTACTGGTGAAACAGCAGTCAATGCTGACAGTTCCATGGTGTTCTCCTGAATTGAGTTTTTTAAATTTTGAGAGGTTTATACCAGTAACAATCTCAATTGTCACGCACATTGCGCAAACGTTTGCGTTAGAGTTGTATTGATACAAAAAACAAGCTCGCGACGAGGCGCGAGCTAATAAGTTACATTCGAGCTAATAGGATTTGAGCCTGCTCGATCATCTTCTTGCGACCGAAGATAAGGTGACGACGTTTGCCGCCAACTTGACGCCATAGAACAGCACTTCGAATCCCTGAGAGTAGTAGGGCGCGAACCTTGTGTTGGCTCGAGGTTTGTTGAAGTACCGCTGGTGTACCAGAAACCTGAATACGAGGGCCGATTGGGCTTACAACATCAAGGTAGATGCTCGCTAGGTTGCTGATCATTTGTTCATCAAACAAGTCGAAATGTTCACTCTGGCGCTCTGCTGTTTGAATGCGGTCACCAAGCTGAGACATAGAATCGTTGCGAGATGATAGCTTACGTTCAAGCGCCATTAAGCTGATGATGTAACGAGTAATATCGCTACCAGCAGGAGTACTATCGATACCTTTTACTAGGCACTCAAGCCCAAGTTTTAGGTTAGCTTCACGCCCAAAAACACCCACAGTGTTCGCTGGGTTAGTGTTCAAAATAGCACTGAGTGAAGCTTCGAAGGCATCTTTATCACAATGGCCGTCTTTCGCTACTTGTTGAACCAAAGCCACAGCTTGGCAAATTCCGGCGAAAGCAATGGTACGGTCATAAAGTGTATTAGCCACGTAGTAACTCCTAGTTGTCTTCTATCGTTTGTCGTTCGATCAGTTAGATGCGTTTTTCGATGATACCACCACCAAGACATACGTCATCTTGGTAGAATACTGCAGACTGACCAGGGGTCACTGCGATTTGTGGCTCGTCAAAAATAACCTTAATGTTCTCGTCATCAATTGGGATGATTGTACAAGGAATATCGGTTTGACGGTAACGTGTTTTTACCGTGCATGTCATAACTTCAGTAATTGGTGTGCGATTTACCCAATGAAGCTGAGAAGCGATCAAACCTTCTGATTTTAGAAGTGGGTGATCCTTACCTTGTACGGCAATCAGAACATTACGTTTAAGGTCTTTTTCGCCAACAAACCATGGGTCTTCGTTACCGCCACCGCCTTTGGTACCACCAATGTGAAGGCCTTTACGCTGACCCAATGTGTGGTACATCAGACCGTTGTGTTTACCAATCACTTTACCTTCTGGTGTTTCGATATCACCTGGTTGTGCTGGTAGGTATTTGCCAAGGAACTCTGTGAACTTACGCTCACCGATAAAACAGATACCTGTCGAATCTTTCTTCTTCGCGGTGATTAAGTCTTGCTCTTCAGCAATGCGTCGAACTTCAGGCTTCTCTAGTTCACCAACTGGGAATAGGCTGCGCGCAACTTGATCTGAGCTTAGTGTGTAAAGGAAGTAGCTTTGGTCTTTGTTGCTGTCTAGACCGCGTAGCATTTCTGGTTTAACGCCAGCCTCTAGTTCTTCTTGAGTCGGGAAAGTACGACGAACATAGTGACCCATCGCAATGTAGTCTGCGTCTAGTACTTCATCGGCAAACTCTAAGAATGCTTTGAATTTGATTTCTTTGTTACAAAGAATATCTGGGTTAGGCGTACGGCCTGCTTTGTATTCCGCAAGGAAGTATTCAAATACGTTGTCCCAGTATTCTGCAGCAAAGTTGATAGTGTGAAGGTGGATACCTAGTTTGTCACATACCGCTTGAGCATCAGCAAGATCTTCAGCTGCTGTGCAGTATTCTTCGTTATCGTCTTCTTCCCAGTTTTTCATGAAAAGGCCTTCTACCTGATAGCCTTGTTGCTGAAGAAGATACGCCGATACTGACGAATCTACACCGCCGGACATACCGACAATTACTTTCTTTTCGCTGTTTCCAGAGCTGATATCTGACATGTCTAAACACCGTTACTATTACTTGGTCGCAGATTCTAACAGAAAGAGAAACGCCGTGACAGATCCGAGACCGGAATCACAGTTTCATTTGCACAAATAGTGCGCTGAGTTTGTTAGGAATCGCATGAGAGCGAGGTGAGTCGCTAGGATGTCAGAAGTATATGTGGCATAGTCGCTCGAAATCCAAGACCTGAGATAAAAAAATGTCTGAACAAAACGAATTTATGCAAGAAGAGCAGTTGATTGAAATTATTGAAAATCAGCTAGAAGACGGCCAGCCAATTAAGGTAAAAGAGACGTTAATGCGTCTGATGATGACAGGCACACCGCGTGAAGATGCAATTGCAGCAATGGCATGTGCACTTGCCGTTGAAGTATTTGACGTAATGAAAAATGGCGCAGAGTTTAACCAAAAGCGTTATGCCGAGCATTTAGAGATGCTGCCTGATTTAAGCTTTATGGAAGGCGAATAAAAAAATAGCTCAGCAAACGTTTGCTATAGTTTGAATGATTGCCGCGTTAAATATAGCGCGGTAGAATCCGCCACCTATTTCCCCTTGACTTAGACTAGCCCTATGAAATTCCCTGGACAACGTAAATCAAAGCACTATTTTCCGGTTCACGCTCGTGATCCATTAGTGAGCCAAGCTCAAAGCAGTAAAAGAATGTCACGTACTCATATTATCGGTATTGACCAAACTTTGGTGGATATTGAAGCAAAAGTGAGTTCTGAACTTATTGAGAAGTACGGTTTAAGTAAGGGACACTCACTGGTTATCGGTGATGAAGCGGCTGAGTCTTTATATCAAGAACTCAAAGAACAGTGCTTAATTACCAATGAATATGCTGGTGGCACTATTGGTAATACATTACACAACTATTCAGTCCTGGCGGATGACCGCTCAACACTGCTGGGCGTAATGAGCCAAGATATTAAAATCGGTAGTTATGGTTACCGCTATTTATGTAATACATCAAGCAGAATGGATTTGAACCATTTACAAGGGGTAGATGGCGCAATTGGTCGCTGCTTTGCATTAATTACTGAAGACGGTGAACGTACTTTCGCAATTAGCGAAGGTCAAATGAACCAACTAAATCCAGAAAGTATTCCTGAAAAGATTTTCAAAAGTGCTTCTGCTTTAGTATTAACTGCTTATTTAGTTCGTTGTAAACCAGGTGACCCTATGCCTGAAGCAACAATGAAAGCGATCGAATACGCGAAGAAATACGATGTGCCTGTTGTTTTAACACTGGGTACGAAATTTGTTATTCAAGACGATCCTGAATTCTGGAAAGATTTCTTAGAGCAACACGTAACTGTTGTTGCAATGAATGAAGACGAAGCTGAAGCTTTAACTGGCGAAAGCGATCCACTAGCTGCCTCTGATAAAGCGCTAGACTGGGTAGACCTAGTATTATGTACAGCAGGTCCTGTTGGCTTATTTATGGCGGGTTACACAGAAGATGCAGCGAAGCGTGAAACATCACTGCCTTTGCTTCCTGGTTCAATTGCCGAATTCAACCGTTACGAATTTAGTCGTCCGGCTCATAAAGATCTATGTGAAAACCCAACGAAAGTTTATTCACATATTGCTCCTTATATGGGCGGTCCAGAAAAGATCAAAAATACTAATGGTGCTGGTGATGCTGCTTTATCGGCTTTATTGCATGATATGGCTGCGAATAAGTACCACAAAGAAAACGTGCCAAACTCAAGCAAGCACCAACATTCATTCCTGACATATTCTTCTTTCTCACAAGTTTGTAAATACTCAAACCGTGCAAGTTACGAAGTATTAGTTCAGCACTCTCCACGTTTATCTCGCGGCCTTCCTGAAAGAGAAGACAGCCTAGAAGAAGCGTACTGGGAAAGATAAGAGATTTTGTTTATCTGGTGCGCATGAGTTTATCAAATGCGCATCTATGTTTATAAAAAACATTGAAGAGTAACAAAATATAAAAAAGGCTCCGAAAGGAGCCTTTTTTGTTTCTGAATATATTGAAGCCGTAAATAATACTTTGGTCGACTTAAATATTAATTCTATTGCTTAGTAGGTAATTGGATTACTCACTCTGCAAACTAAACGCTTAGATAGCGAAATCTTCCAGAGATTTACCAGCATCTAGTTGTTCTTGGATAGCTGAAGGCGTACGACCTTGGCCTGTCCAAGTTTTCTCGTCACCGTTTGCGTCTACGTATTTGTATTTAGCTGGGCGAGGAGCGCGTTTTGCTTTTGTTGTTTTAGATTTTGCTTCACCAGAAAGTGCAGCAATAAGATCAGCAACATCAATTCCGTCTTTTGCAATTTGCTCAGCAATAGCAGAAAGTTTAGCTTCTTGTGCTGCTTTTGCTGCACGTTCTTCAGCTTCAGACTCTTGACGCTCTTGTACAACAATAGTTAGCTTGTCTAGCGCTTCTTCTAATTGCTCAAGAGTTAATTCACGTGAGAATGCGCGAAGGCTACGGATATTTAATAGAGTTTTTGTTAATTCAGACATGATATTTTCCATCAAGGTAAACTAAATAATCCACCTAATAATAAACAGAGCTTAGGAATAAAACAAATAGTATTTCTTCTATTACATATTTAAATATAAAAGTGAGATGAATAGTTGAAAATTTCCATGCACCTTTCTATTGAATTTATAATAGATATTAAGATTATCTTAAAAACTGATATGTGACTGGTGGAGTAATTACCTTATGTTGACTACTCTTAGGTTGATTAGTTCATAAATAAAAAGCTGCTTTTTCTCGGAATGATATGTTGCATTGTTGCTCTTGATGGGTACAATTGCGGCTACCTGATGCGATGCTTTGGTTAATCATTTGTTAAACTATTGTTTGATTGGTTAATAATGTTGTCGCACGTAGAGGTGCAATTATAAAAAGTAGTTTTCGTTGGGGTGATGCCAATGAACGGGAATGAAAGGTGTAATTGCCGAAGTAAATTGTATATCTAAGCAATTTGCTGGGGTTGTGCTCAATAGGTACAACACTGCCATAGTCTTAATTTTAAACTATGGAGCGCTACTGTAGGGTTGGGTGAAGTGTTCACTTCCCTTTCGCTTAGTTCAACATGAACTTGGTCAGCCGTATCAAGTTTGTCTGCAGTAGATCTCTAGCCAAATAAAAAACTGGTTTTTGAAGATCATGAATTTAATAGATTTTGCAACATCTCCTTTATCTTTGCTTCCGCCACTTGTGGCTTTAAGCCTTGCTATTGTTACCCGCCGTGTATTGGTTTCTTTGGGTGTCGGTATCGTTATGGGTGCCATCTTGCTGGCTGACTATTCAGTAGGTAATGCCGCTAGCTACGTATTTACTAAAGCATCTGGTGTTTTCATCGAAGATGGTGGTATCAATACTTGGAACATGAGCATCATTGCTTTCCTAATTATTCTTGGAATGACAACAGCGCTATTAACGCTTTCTGGTGGTACTCGTGCATTCGCTGAGTGGGCTCAATCTCGAGTTAAGAGCAAGCGTGGTTCAAAACTGCTTGCTGCATTTTTAGGTGTATTCATCTTTGTTGATGATTACTTCAACAGCTTGGCAGTGGGTGCAATCTCTCGTCCTGTTACAGACCGTTTCTACGTATCTCGCGCTAAGCTAGCTTATATTCTTGATTCTACTGCAGCTCCTATGTGTGTGATCATGCCAGCTTCTAGTTGGGGTGCTTACATCATTACTATTATTGGTGGCATCCTAGTAACACACGGTGTGACTGAGTATTCAGCTCTCGGCGCTTACGTTCGTCTAATTCCAATGAACTTTTATGCGGTATTTGCACTTCTTATGGTGTTCGCAGTGGCGTGGTTCGGTCTAGATGTTGGTAAGATGCGCGATCACGAGATCGAAGCGTCTCAAGGCCGTGGTTTTGAAGGTGACAACGATAGCCAGCAAGCTCACGATCTAAACGAAGAGCTAGATATCGAAGAGAGCGAGAACGGTTCTGTTTCTGACCTAATCATGCCGATCGTTTCATTGATCGTAGCGACTGTAGCTGCGATGCTTTACACAGGCGGTCAGGCGTTAGCTGCTGATGGTCAAGCGTTTAACCTACTTGGTGCATTCGAAAATACAGATGTTGGTAAATCTCTTGTTTACGGTGGTGTTATCGGCTTACTAGTAGCACTAGCGACAGTATTCAAGCAAAAGCTATCTATGGCCGATATCGCAAGAACAATGTGGATTGGTGCAAGCTCTATGTTTGGCGCAATCCTAATCCTTGTGTTCGCATGGACTATCGGTTCTGTAATCGGCGACATGAAAACAGGTTCGTACCTATCATCTCTAGTAACGGGCAGCATCGATTACCACTGGCTACCAGTTATCTTGTTCCTTCTAGCGGGCGTTATGGCGTTCTCAACAGGTACTTCATGGGGTACGTTCGGTATCATGCTACCTATCGCAGGTGACATGGCAGCAGCATCGGATATCGCACTGATTCTTCCTATGTTAAGTGCGGTTCTAGCGGGTGCAGTATTTGGTGACCACTGTTCTCCAATCTCTGATACGACGATTCTGTCTTCTACTGGTGCTCGTTGTAACCACATCGACCACGTATCGACACAGCTTCCGTACGCGCTTTCAGTCGCATTTGTATCGTGTATTGGCTTTATTACCTTAGGTATGACAGCTTCTATTGGTATCGCATTCAGCGCTGCAGCACTAACGTTCGTAGCTGTATGTTTCGCTCTGGCTTATTTCTCTCGTTGCAAAATGGCGACATGTAAAAGCTAAAAACGAAAGTTAATCAGTAAACTATCAGGGAGGCGTTGGCCTCCCTTTTTTATGCCTGTTAATTTAATTTTAAGTTTCGTGAAAAAAGTTCGAATAAATGGTTGAAAAAGGATCTTACCTTAGTTAGTGTGGAGACAAGACAGCAAACAACCTAAGAGCTGATAAGTATGCGTAAATTAGTAATGAACATTCATCACCATCATCACCCTATCTAGTCTTTCGGGGAGATTTACGTATACCCGGGAGCAAGATTACTCCCGGAGGTTAAGTCAAAAGAATTTAGATTTAAACCCTCGGGATGACAGAGTCTTCCGAGGGTTTTTTAGTTTTAGCGCTTTTAAATAATCAATAAATTCAAATATTTGCAGAGGGATACAGCAATGCAGACACAACGCCTAAGAATCGCAATTCAAAAGAAAGGTCGCTTAAGTAAAGAGTGCCAAGACCTACTAAAAAAATGTGGTGTTAAATTTAACATCATGGGTGAGCGCCTAGTGGTTCATTCACTAAATATGCCAATTGACCTGCTATTAGTTCGTGATGACGACATCCCAGGTCTTATCATGGACGGTGTGGTTGACCTTGGTTTTATCGGTGAAAATGAGCTTGAAGAAGTTCGTCTAGATCGCCTTGCTCTTAAAGAGCCAGCAGAGTTCGAAACACTACGTCGTCTAGATTTCGGTGGCTGCCGTTTATCTATCGCAATTAACAAAGATGAAGAGTACAACGGCCCACAAGATCTAGCGGGCAAGCGTATTGCAACAACCTACCCACAACTACTTAAAGCCTACATGGACGAGCAGGGTGTTGATTTCAGCACTTGTATGCTAACAGGCTCGGTTGAAGTAGCTCCTCGCGCTGGCCTTGCTGACGCAATCGCGGACTTGGTTTCTACTGGTGCGACGCTAGAAGCAAACGGCCTAAAAGAAGCGGAAGTGATTTTCCAATCTAAAGCGACCTTGATTCAACGTACTGGTGAATTCGACGCAGACAAAACAGCATTGATTGAAAAACTACTGACTCGTATGCAGGGTGTTCAACAAGCGAAAGAGTCGAAGTACATCATGCTACACGCGCCAACGTCTCAGCTGGAGCAAATCAAAGCACTACTGCCTGGTGCTGAAGATCCAACGGTTCTGCCACTGTCAACGGACAAAGATAAAGTTGCTGTTCACCTAGTAAGTACAGAGAACTTGTTCTGGGAAACGATGGAACAGCTGAAAGAGTTGGGCGCTAGCTCGATTCTAGTACTACCAATCGAAAAAATGATGGGGTAATGACGATGAGAACCGTTGTTTGGCAATCTTTAAGTGAGTCACAGCAAGACTCGGTATTAGAGCGTCCCGCTATTACTGAAGGTGCAAACATCACAGCGACAGTTTCTGATGTTATTGCAAAAGTACGAAATGAGGGTGATGCCGCGCTTAAAGAACTGACTGAGAAGTTTGACCGCGTGACTCCAAAATCAATTCGAGTGAGCTCGGATGAGATTGAAGAAGCGAGCGCTCGTTTAACTCCAGAAATGAAGCAGGCGTTAGAACAAGCTTACAGCAATATTGCTAAGTTCCATGAAGCTCAGAAACCTCAGCCAATTAAGGTTGAGACGCAACCAGGTGTTGTGTGTGAGCAAGTGACACGTGCAATTAACACGGTTGGTCTGTACATCCCGGGTGGCAGTGCGCCGCTTCCGTCAACGGTTCTTATGTTAGGTGTTCCCGCTCAAATCGCAGGTTGTCGTAAGGTTGTGCTTTGTTCGCCTCCACCAATCGCTGACGAAATTTTGTACGTCGCTAAGCTTTGTAAGATCGATGAGGTTTACAACGTTGGTGGTGGTCAAGCGGTTGCTGCGATGGCTTACGGTACGGAAAGCGTTGCTAAAGTCGATAAGATTTTCGGCCCAGGTAATGCCTTCGTAACTGAAGCGAAACGCCAAGTGAGCAACGACTTCCGTGGCGCGGCGATTGATATGCCAGCAGGCCCATCAGAAGTGTTAGTGATTGCTGATGAAACGGCAGACGCAGACTTCATTGCGGCTGACTTGTTGAGCCAAGCGGAGCACGGACCTGACTCGCAAGTGGTGTTGGTAACACCATCGCCATTGATTGCAGATCAAGTAACCGAAGCCGTTCAAAAACAATTGAAAGAACTGTCTCGTGCGAGTATCGCTCAGCAAGCGTTGGCATCAAGCCTAATTATCATTGCTGAATCTATCACTCAAGCGATTGCTATTTCGAACTTCTACGGTCCTGAACACTTGATCGTTCAAACCAAGAATCCACGAGAATTGCTGCCATTGCTAGATAATGCAGGCTCTATTTTCCTTGGTGACTGGTCTCCAGAATCTGCAGGTGATTATGCCTCTGGTACTAACCACGTATTGCCGACCTACGGTTACACAAAGACGTATTCTAGCCTTGGTTTAGCCGATTTCTCTAAACGTATGACGGTGCAAGAACTGACAGCCGATGGCTTAAAAGGTCTAGCTCCGACTGTAGTAACAATGGCGGAAGCCGAAGGCTTGGATGCACACAAACGCGCTGTGACCATCCGAGTTGAAAAGTTAAACCAAGCAAAATAAGGGCAGGGCATGGAAAAGTTAGCGAGAAAACAAGTTCAGGCTCTTACACCTTACTTGTCTGCAAGACGCATTGGCGGCACGGGTGACGTTTGGTTAAACGCCAACGAATCCCCATTCGATAACGAGTACAACGTAAGCTTGTCTCGTCTTAATCGCTACAGCGAATGTCAGCCTAAAGAGTTGATTGATGCTTATGCTCAATATGCAGGTGTGAAATCAGATCAAACTCTGACAACACGTGGTGCCGATGAAGGTATTGAACTGCTGATTCGTGCTTTTTGTGAGCCGAACGAAGACGCTATTCTTTACTGCCCACCAACCTATGGTATGTACGCGATTAGCGCTGAGACGATTGGTGTTGAGCGCAAAGTTGTACCTCTAACTGCTGAATGGCAACTCGATCTTCCAGCGATTGAAGCTCAGTTAGACAACGTGAAAGTGGTGTTTGTTTGTAGCCCAAATAACCCGACTGGTAATTTGGTTGAACGTAAAGACATCATCAAGTTACTTGAGATGACTCAAGACAAAGCGATTGTGGTGATGGATGAAGCGTACATCGACTTCTGCCCAGAAGCGTCAACCGTTGATTTACTTGAGCAATACCCGAATCTAGCGATTCTGCGTACCTTGTCTAAAGCTTTTGCATTGGCTGGACTACGCTGTGGCTTTACGCTGGCGAACCAAGAGCTTATCGATGTATTGTTGAAAGTGATTGCGCCATATCCAGTGCCAATCCCTGTTGCGGATATCGCGGTTCAAGCACTTTCAGAACAAGGTCTTGCAAGAGCAAAGTTTCAGGTTTTGGACTTGAGCGCTAACCGAGCATACTTACAGGCAGGCCTAATGGGGATGCCTAACGTTACGGTATTTGATGGTTGGGGTAACTACCTTTTGGTTAAATTCCCGAACGGTGACGAATTGTTTAAAGCGGCATGGGACAGTGGCATTATCTTACGTAATTCGCCAATTGAAGACTGTGTTCGAATTAGTATTGGTAACCGCGAAGAGTGCGAAAAGACACTTGGATTCATTCGTAACTTTTATCAGTAACGAAAGGCTTGCCAGTAATAACATTTGTTAGCCTTTATTCGATGAATAATAGGCTGACAAATGAAATCAATATTTTGGGTTAGCGTTTGATTTTTGCTAGGCCACCAGATTTAAAATTAAAAGGAAGTTCAAGTGAGTAAACAACAGAAAATACTTTTTATAGACCGCGATGGCACCTTAATTGTTGAGCCGCCAGTAGATTTCCAAGTAGACCGTTTAGACAAACTAAAATTTGAACCGCTAGTGATTCCTAGCCTACTTGCATTGCAAGATGCTGGTTACCGTCTAGTGATGGTAACTAACCAAGATGGCCTTGGTACTGATAGCTACCCACAAGAAGATTTCGATGCGCCACACAATATGATGATGGATTTGTTCGAATCTCAAGGCGTAAAGTTTGATGACGTGCTTATTTGCCCTCACTTTGACGAAGACAATTGCTCTTGCCGTAAGCCTAAGCTAGGCATGGTTAAAGAATATCTACAGGGCGGTAAAGTCGACTTCCAACACTCTGTTGTGATTGGCGATCGAGTAACGGATCTTCAACTTGCAGAGAACATGGCAATCCGCGGTATTCAATATGGCCCAGATGCTGAAACGGAAGGCACGCTAAACTGGCCACAAATTGTAAAAGACCTGACGGTTAACGCTCGTGTTGCTGAAGTGGTTCGTACCACCAAAGAAACTGACATCAAGGTAGCGGTAAACCTTGATGAAACCGGTGGCAACAAGATCGATACAGGTATGGGTTTCTTTGACCACATGCTTGATCAAATCGCGACACACGGTGGTTTCCAAATGAACCTGACCGTGAAAGGCGACCTGCACATTGATGATCACCACACAGTAGAAGACACAGCACTTGCGTTAGGCCAAGCTCTGAAAGACGCGCTAGGTGACAAACGTGGCATTGGCCGCTTTGGCTTTAGCCTGCCAATGGATGAGTGTTTCGCTCAGTGTGCGCTAGACCTCTCTGGCCGTCCATACCTGAAGTTCGATGCTAAATTTAGCCGTGAGCAAGTGGGTGACCTTTCAACGGAAATGGTGGTTCACTTCTTCCGCTCATTAACTGACACGCTAGCTTGTACGCTGCACCTTTCTTCTGCTGGCAACAATGATCACCACATCATTGAAAGCCTATTCAAAGCGTTTGGTCGTACACTTCGCCAAGCAATTAAAGTTGAAGGTACTGAGTTACCGAGCAGCAAAGGCGTCCTGTAAGGAATGGGTATGAAAGAGCAGAAAGTCGTCATTATTGATACTGGTTGTGCCAATGTTTCATCGGTGAAGTTCGCCATTGAACGTTTGGGCTATGCGGTTGAAATTTCAAAAGAGCCAGAAGTGGTTCTTGCAGCTGACAAGTTATTCCTACCCGGTGTAGGCACAGCAAGTGAAGCGATGAAAAACCTACAAGAACGTGACCTTGTCGCTCTTGTAAAGCAAGTAGAGAAGCCTCTACTTGGCATTTGTTTAGGTATGCAGCTTCTTGGTAAATTGTCTCAAGAGAAAGGCCAAAAGGCTGACGAGCTAGTTGAATGTCTAGGCTTGTGCGAGGGTGAGGTTCGTTTACTGGATACGGGCGATTTACCACTGCCACACATGGGCTGGAATACCGTCACAGCAACACCGAATCACCCTCTATTTAAAGACATTGAAGAAGGCGAGTACTTTTACTTCGTTCACAGCTTCGCAATGCCAGTAGGTGACTACACCATCGCACAGTGTGATTACGGTAATCCGTTTACCGCAGCGGTGCAAAGCGGTAACTATTATGGTGTTCAGTTCCACCCAGAACGTTCATCAAAAGCTGGTTCTAAGCTGATTCAGAATTTCTTGGAATTGTAATAAGGATTAGGCAGCGGCTAACGTTGCCATATAAGGAATGTAAATGATTATTCCCGCATTAGATTTAATTGAAGGCCAAGTAGTTCGCTTATTCCAAGGGGATTACGGGCAAGTGACAGAATACAAAGTAGACCCAGCAGAGCAGTTCAATCTATATCACCAAGCTGGTGCTGGCTGGCTGCATCTTGTTGATTTAACAGGCGCAAAAGACACCACTGCTCGCCAGTTAGACCTGATCGCGAAGCTACTTGATGGTACGCCGGCTAATATTCAAATTGGTGGTGGTGTACGTAATGAGCAAGATGTGATTGACCTACTTGAAGCCGGTGCACAACGTGTTGTTGTTGGTTCAACAGCAGTGAAGCAGCCTGAGCTTGTTAAAGGTTGGATGGAAAAGTACGGAGCTGAAAAAATTGTTCTTGCTTTGGACATCAACATTGACGAAAACGGCACTCGCAAAGTGGCGATTTCAGGTTGGCAGGAAGATTCAGGCGTGACCATTGAAGCGTTGATTGAAGATTACCTAACCGTTGGTCTTAAGCACGTGCTGTGTACTGATATCTCTCGTGATGGCACGCTAGAAGGATCAAACGTAGAGCTTTACGTGGATCTTTGTAAGCAGTACCCGCAGGTTCAATTCCAATCATCAGGCGGCATTGGCAGCCTAGCGGACATCGAAGCTCTAAAAGGTAGCGGTGTGGCTGGTGTGATTGTGGGGCGTGCGCTACTTGATGGCAAGTTCACCGCAGAGGAGGCGTTTGCATGTTGGCAAAGCGAATAATCCCTTGTTTGGATGTCCGTGACGGACAAGTGGTAAAGGGCGTTCAGTTCCGTAACCACGAAATCATTGGCGACATCGTTCCGCTAGCACAGCGCTACGCAGAAGAGGGCGCGGATGAATTAGTATTTTACGATATCACGGCATCAAGTGATGGCCGTGTTGTCGACAAGAGTTGGGTAAAGCGTGTCGCTGAAGTGATCGATATTCCTTTCTGTGTAGCTGGTGGTATTAAATCAGCAGAAGATGCAGCGCGCATTCTAGAGTTTGGAGCTGATAAAGTATCCATCAACTCGCCAGCACTGGCTAATCCACAACTGATCACTGATCTTGCTGATAAGTTCGGCGTGCAGTGTATCGTTGTTGGTATCGATTCATACTTCGATAAAGAGACCGGTAAGTATCAGGTTTACCAATTCACAGGCGATGAAGCGCGTACCAAAGCAACCAAATGGGAAACCAAAGATTGGGTGCAGGAAGTACAAAAGCGTGGCGCAGGTGAAATCGTACTAAACATGATGAACCAAGATGGTGTTCGCAACGGTTACGACCTTGAGCAGCTCAACATGGTGCGTGAAGTGTGTAACGTGCCTCTGATTGCTTCGGGTGGCGCAGGTGCAATGGAGCACTTTGCTGAAGCTTATAACAAAACCAATGTGGATGGAGCGCTCGCTGCTTCAGTATTCCATAAACAAGTCATCAATATTGGTGAATTAAAGCAGTATCTAAAACAACAAAGTGTAGAGGTGCGTCTATGAGTTTTGCAGCGACAGAAGTAAATACGCTAGCTGAACGTATCAATTGGGATAAAGTCGACGGTCTCGTTCCTGCGATTGTACAAGATTTCCAATCAAGCCAAGTGCTGATGATGGGTTACATGAACCAAGATGCGCTAGCTAAGACGGGCGAAACAGGTCAAGTGACTTTCTTCTCTCGTACTAAAGAGCGCCTTTGGACCAAGGGTGAGACTTCAGGAAATGTTCTGCAACTGGTGAACATGTCACTTGATTGCGACAACGATACGTTGTTGGTTAAAGTTAATCCAATTGGCCCAACATGCCACTTGGGTACAACAACATGTTGGGATTCTGACCCACAAGAAGAGTCTCAGATGGTGTGGCTTCATCAACTTGAGCAGCTACTGGCTGCCCGCAAGGACGCAGATCCTGAGTCTTCTTACACTGCCAGTTTATATGCCCGTGGCACCAAGCGTATATCGCAAAAAGTGGGCGAAGAAGGCGTTGAAGTCGCGCTTGCGGCGACGTCGGGCGATAAGGCGGAATTAGTGTGTGAATCTGCGGATTTGATTTACCACCTAATGGTTCTTCTTCAAGACCAAGGTCTATCAATGAACGACGTAGTTAATAAACTTAAAGAGCGCCATAAGTAATCTATCTTTAGGATACATCTAGATAAGTAAAGCCCCGTAAACATTGCGTTTACGGGGCTTTTTAGTGTCAATCTATGAGTCGAGTTCTTTGTCTTTATGTCTCGTCACTCCAAGGAGCCTTAGCGACATCAGGAATCTCTTCTGTTAATCTGACTTCCTAGTTGCGCGAGTTACCCGCAGCACTTCTTGTACTTCTTACCACTACCACAAATACATGGGTCATTACGGCCGATCTTGAAGCTTTCAACCGTTTGGTTTAGGCGAGGATCTATCTCGGGCTCTGGTTGGCTTTGTTCTGGGAACTCACCATCGATATAGAACCAAAGGCCGTTTTCACGAACAAAACGAGAGCGTTCTTGCATACAGTATTGTGCGCCGTCTTCATTGAAATAAGCTTTAAACTCAACAAAGCCCTCGTTTTCGTGAGAACCTTTCGCGGTATCGATAACCTCTAGCCCCGCCCAATCACTGTCGATTGATTCAGCAATCCCTTCTCTTTGAGACTCAGCATCACAGCTAGGATGATAGGTAGCAACCACATAATCGACCAATCCTAAAACATGCGCGGAATAACGAGAGCGCATCAACTGCTCTGGCGTTTCTACTGAGCTGTGATCAAGGTGTGCTGATTCACAGCACTTTGGGTAAGTATTGTTGCTACCACATGGGCATAAAGACATGGTCAAATCCTGTAAAAATGGCCTCTGAGTAAGAGGCCATAAATGAATGCGTTGGAGTTTAACAAGAAACTAAAGCTCACCAAAGTGTAGTTTTAATTTAAGTAGATTCGTGATGTTTAGGCGGGAGCTAATAAATCTTGAGCCCAAGCCGTCGCCTCATCATAGGCAAGGCCGAGTTGAGCCTCGCTGAGTTTGAGGAGATTGCGAATACGAGTTGCTTCATCCCATCGAGCTTGCTCATAAGCGACCACCATGGCTAAGACCGCGCCTAATACACCTTTGCGTAGTATTAGTGCTTGTTTTATCTCTTCGTCAATTGGTACTGAATCCAGCACTTGCTTTAACGGTTGATCAAACAATGAATCCAATAACGAGAACATACCGGTTAAGAAAGCTTGTCCGGGCTCAACCTTCACGTTCATCTTTTCGACTAGCAGTTCGCATTGACGAGCGCGAATCACCGCTAAGCCATAAAGTGAATCTGGTTTGTCTTCTTTCGCCGATGCTATCGCTACGAGAGATACAAATTTACGCAGTTTCTGCTCGCCTAAATAAACCAGTGCTTGGCGGAACGAGCGGATGGTGGTTGCTGAACCACCTGCTGAGTTTACGTAGGTTAGTAGCTTATAGGAAAGCGTCACGTCTAACGTGATCAGTCGTTCTACTTCACCAAAATCGATAGGATCGTTGGCTATCTCTTTCAGTAGCTGGACGATGGTCAGAAAAGCGGGGTTGAGAGCGCGAGTCTGGATCATTTCAGGTTTGCTGAAGAAATACCCTTGGAAGTAACTGAAACCGGCTTTGTTTGCTTGCTGATATTCCTCGTAAGTCTCTACTTTCTCGGCAAGAAACTTGATATCCAGCCCTTGCATAGAGCTCATAAATATTGAGGCTTTTTCGATAGATATCAGACGGATGTCGAATTTGATAATCGATACGTAAGGTAAGAAGCGCTTCCACGCCTTACTTGGAACAAAGTCATCCAGAGCGATGGTGTAGCCCGCATCATAGATAGTCTTAATTGCTTCAAGTAACTCATCGGTCGGTTCGCAGTCTTCAAGAACCTCAACGACTAAACTTTCTTTGGGGAACAGAGTCGGGACTAAGTTGATCAGGCTTGCATAGGGGAAATTAACGAAACCCAGCTTATCACCCAATGTATTGTAGTGGGTCGATAAGAAATGGTCAGATAGCAAACGGCTTGTAGCGAGCTCCGGTTCTACTTCAGGGAAAGTGTTCTTAGGACCATCCCTGAATAGCAACTCGTAACCTATGGTTTTCTTATCTGCATCGAGTATGGGTTGACGCGCTACGTATGAATATTTCAACTTGGTACTGTGTTCGGTTTATTTCTGATAGAGAGATAATAGCTAATTTGCTAGAAATTACCATACACAATCGAAGAAACTCTGACCCACTATAACAATCAAACTGAAAGTTTAAGACTGTTGTTGAAAGCTGTTGCTAAACGCTCGATTCTGTAGTTCAAAACTTTGTGGAGTAAAGACCAGCACGGAACCTTGTGTATACCAATCACCAAGTACGATACGTGTTTTAGTGCAATTGTTAGCATCAAAAGTATGGACGTTCGGCCGATGTGTATGACCGTGGATCATAAGGTCGACATTATTTTTCGCCATCACGTTTTCGACCTCTTGCTGTGTCACGTCCATGATGTCCAAAGATTTGGTCTGTTTGTCATCTTTAATATCTGACTGAACCTTAGAGACGATCTTCTTTTTAATGAAGAATGGGATTCTGTTGAAGATCCACTGTAGCCAAGGTTGATGGACTTTTTCACGGAAGGCGAGGTATTTGACATCTTCAGTACATAGAGTGTCGCCATGCAGTACCACGGCTTTTTGTCCGTAGATATCGATAGTTGTCACTTCGTCTAGAAGCTGCACACCAGTCTGTTTTGCAAATCTTTTACCGACCAAAAAGTCACGGTTACCTTGCGTGAAGTAACAGGGTACGCCTGTTTTCACCAAATCGATAAAAGCTTGGCGAATAGAAGTCGCGAACTCACTCTTGTCGTCGTCACCAATCCAGAACTCGAAAAGGTCGCCTAACACGTAGAGTGCATCGGCTTCTACCGCTTCATTTTTCATGAAGGTTAGGAAGCAGTCCGTGATGTCTTGTTGTGACGGAGCAAGGTGCAGGTCTGAGATAAAATATGTTTTCATACAGTTTGAAAAAAAGGGAGCGAGTGCTCCCTTGTCCTAATTATTGATGTATCAATGCTGAATACGAATCGAAGGCTAAATTAAGCTTCGATTGTTGTACCAGTGATGATCACTTCTTCTAGTGGTACGTCTTGGTGCATACCCATAGAACCAGTGCTAACACCTTTGATCTTGTTTACTACGTCCATGCCTTCTACAACTTCTGCGAATACACAGTAACCCCAACCGTCTAGGCTTTCGCTACGGAAGTTAAGGAAAGAGTTGTCGTTTACGTTGATGAAGAACTGAGAGCTCGCTGAATGTGGTTCCATAGTACGAGCCATAGCTAGCGTACCAACTTTGTTCGCTAGGCCGTTATTTGCTTCGTTCTTGATAGTTGCGCGAGTCGCTTTTTCTTTAAGGCCAGAAGTCATACCGCCGCCTTGAATCATGAAACCATCGATAACACGGTGGAATAGTGTGTTGTCGTAGAAACCGTCACGGCAATACTGTAGGAAGTTTGCGCTTGTTTCTGGTGCTTTTTCTTCGTTTAGTTGAACTTTGATGTCACCAAAATTTGTGTGAAGGATGATCATGATTGTTACCTTACTGTATTTTTAATATGAAAGGCGATTCTAGCCTAGTTTGATTGAGTTTCAAAATACGAAATCGTCAATAGATAACAAGGAGTTTAGCCGATTTGGTGGTGAAAGGTATTACCTATTAAGGTATGACTTGTTATACTGCGGGCTTATTTTGATTAATCCATAAAATAGTTAGAGATCATGCTAAAGATATATAACACGCTCACAAGACAGAAAGAGGAATTCAAACCAATTACAGCTGGCAAAGTCGGCATGTATGTCTGTGGGGTAACCATATACGATCTCTGTCATATTGGTCATGGCCGTACGTTCGTTTCTTTCGACGTTGTGACTCGCTACCTGCGTTACTTAGGTTACGACCTAACGTTCGTTCGTAACATCACAGACATCGACGACAAAATCATTAAGCGTGCGAACGAAAACGGTGAGTCTTGCGATTCTCTGACTGAGCGCCTAATTGGTGAAATGCATGCAGACTTCGATGCGTTGAACATGAAGCGTCCAGACGTTGAGCCTCGTGCAACGGAATTCATTACTGAAATCATTGAGCTTGTAGAAAAGCTGATTGAACGTGGTTTTGCTTATGTTGCAAGCAACGGCGACGTAATGTTCGAAGTTAAGAAGTTCGAAGAATACGGCAAGCTTTCCAAGCAAGACCTCGATCAGCTTCAAGCTGGCGCTCGTGTTGACGTAGAGTCTGCAAAACGTAGCCCGCTAGATTTCGTTGTTTGGAAGATGTCTAAGCCAGGTGAACCAACATGGGAATCCCCATGGGGTCCTGGTCGTCCAGGCTGGCACATTGAATGTTCAGCAATGAACTCGTCTATTCTGGGTAACCACTTCGATATCCACGGTGGCGGCTCAGATCTACAATTCCCACACCACGAGAACGAAATCGCGCAATCTTGCTGTGCACATGGTACTGACTATGTAAACACATGGATGCACAGTGGCATGGTGATGGTAGACAGAGAAAAAATGTCTAAGTCACTAGGTAACTTCTTCACTATCCGTGATGTGCTAGCACACTACGATGCTGAAACAGTGCGTTACTTCCTAATGTCTGGTCACTACCGTAGCCAACTGAACTACAGTGAAGACAACCTAAACCAAGCTCGCGCATCGCTAGAGCGTCTATACACGTCACTTCGTGGCCTAGACCTTACTGCTGCACCTGCTGGTGGTGAAGAGTACGTAACTCGTTTCTCTACAGCAATGAACGATGACTTCAATACGCCAGAAGCATACTCAGTGCTGTTTGAAATGGCTCGTGAAATCAACCGTATCAAGACAGAAAGCATTGAAAAGGCGAGTGGACTTGGTGCGTTGATGCGTGAACTAGCGGACATCATCGGTATTCTTCACCAAGATCCAGAAGCATTCCTACAAGGTGATGCAGCGGGTAATGATGACGAAGTGGCTGAAATCGAAGCTCTGATCAAACTGCGTAACGACTCTCGTGCTTCAAAAGATTGGGCAAATGCCGATCTTGCTCGTGATAAGTTAAACGAGTTAGGCATCGTTCTGGAAGACGGCCCAGAAGGTACGACTTGGCGTCGTAAGTAATCTTATAAAAAAGGGCTGATTTTCAGCCCTTTTTTCTAGCAAAAATTCTCGAATTTCACCTTTTCTATATTCAACTTTATTAGACAGGAATATTTCTGTGGCTCAGATGTATTTTTACTACTCGGCAATGAATGCGGGTAAATCAACAACGCTTCTTCAATCTTCATTTAACTACCAAGAACGTGGCATGACGCCGGTGATCTTTACGGCAGCACTCGATGATCGCTACGGTATTGGTAAAGTGAGCTCTCGAATTGGTCTTCAATCTGAAGCACAGCTTTTTAAGAGTGACACGAATCTTTTTGAAGCGATTAACGAGCTGAACGAGCAAGAAAAGCGTCACTGTGTACTTATCGATGAGTGTCAGTTCTTGTCGAAAGAGCAGGTATATCAGCTAACAGAAGTGGTTGATAAACTGCATATCCCTGTGCTTTGTTACGGGCTAAGAACAGACTTCCTTGGTGAGCTGTTTGAAGGCAGTAAGTATCTACTGTCTTGGGCTGATAAGCTGGTGGAACTGAAAACCATCTGTCACTGTGGCCGCAAAGCAAACATGGTAATCCGTACCGATGAGCACGGTGTCGCGATCGCGGAAGGTGATCAAGTAGCAATTGGTGGCAACGATAAATACGTGTCTGTATGTCGCCTTCACTACAAAGAAGCGCTAGGTAAATAAGCGTTTTTCAATATTTCGGTGATAACTGAAATACAAAGTAATGGAATAATAAAACGGTGGCTCAGTGCCACCGTTTTTGTTTTTATTGGTTATCGCTATCTATTCAAAGCCGAGTTTCTTAATCGCTTGATAGGCGTGATCCACTTCCTCTGGGATAGGCATTTCAATCTGAAAACCTTTAGCGGGGTACGATTTGATGCGTTCAAAATCCGCCACCAATGCGCCTAACACCATATCTAATGGCAACTCTTCATTAAAGTAATCGACCCAGTCCTGCCATTTGGAGGTTACGGTTATTTCCGTTGTCTCTTCAGGCCATTGTTTACTGAAGGTGGCGTAGGTTCGTTTCTCCATAAAAGGCTTCTGCACTAAGGTCAGTTTTTTCGGGGATAAGCCACACTCAGTAAGCAATTCGAATGTGAAGCGGACATTTTCACCAGTATTAGTCGCCTGTTTTTCAATGATAATGTCAGATTCCGGTACACCACTGTCTCGCGCAATCGCCGCAAAGGTTTCGGCCTCTGAACGGTCAAAATTGCCTTCAGTGAAGCGTCCAACACCACCGGAAAAAACGATGTAGGGCGCTATTTTTTGGTGATAAAGCTCGGCCGCATATTCCGCGACTCTTGTATCGTTGCTGCATAACACAAAAATACAGTCTGAAGGCTCAACTTTATGACCCATAGACATGAAATTCCAAAGCGTATCGATCGAACGGTGCAGCTTATTTAATGGTTGTTTAGTCATGAAGAGCGTCCAATGTGGATTCAAACTTAAACGAATAACCTAAGTCGAGAATCTTTTTTGAAGAGATCAGTTTGTCTGGGTCATTAACAATAGGTGGAAGTGGCTCGTTACTATTCGCGCTCTTTAAGGCCGCAGCATAGAACTCCGCTTTGCTTACTGTGTTTGGCGTTGTTACATTCGCGACTTCGTTATGCAGGTGACTGATTGCAAAATCAACCGCACCAATCGCATCATCAAGGTGCAGCATATTCGCTGGGGCTTGGTTGCTCACTTGCTTTAGTTTACTAGCAAATCTTGATGGGTGACGATTTGGGCCAATCAATCCACTAAAACGAAGGATGGTGTAATCGATATCAGAATCTATTACCGATTGTTCAGCTTGAAGCATGATTCGTGCGTTATCGGAAAATGAGTTAGCCTGATCGCTGTCAGCGAGTGCAAGCGCAAGTGATGCGTCATCTTCATAAAGAATGCCCGGTTTAGTTGGGTATACCGTCGTTGAACTGACCATGATGAGCTTTTTAATATTGGCTTTTTGACAAGCGCTAATAAGTAACTGCCAATAGTCGGCATACTCTTTTCCTGCGCCTTTTCTAAAGCCGGGAGGGAAGCTACCAATTACTATCTCGGAGTTGTTTTCGAGCAGTAAAGAGTAGAGTTGTCCCACGGTTTGATCAGGGTTTGACGAGTCAAAGCTGAATACTTCGCAGGGAATACGTTTACTACTGAGCGTGTCTGCACCTGCTTGGGTCGTTTTAGTGACGACGACGCGATTGCCATGTCTTTCTAGGTGTTCAGATAAAGGTGCGCCTACCCATCCAGCACCAACAATAAATATAGAAGCCATCTTTTCCTCACAACGACAAGCTAGGGATTTAATAAGCCTAACAAACCTTTGGCCAAAAATGAAAAAACTCCACGGCCGAAGCGAGTGGAGTTTTTACTATAACAGTAGCGCTTTATTTAAGTACGCGAAGTAGCTTGTCTGCACGCTCTGCCATCTCAATACCTTCATCGGTTAGGTAACCACCGTCTGGTTGAGTACAAAGGTTTTTTTCGAATAGGCGCTTAACGGCGTCTTGAGTCTCTTGGCTAGCCTCTTGATGAACTTTAATGCCGGTAGCAGCGCTACTTACATCAAATTGAAGAAGGAGGTTTAAATCAGCAATATGTTCAGCGTTGTACTTCATAATTAACCTATAAATTCATAACGTTCTCTACCTTCACCTTAGTGCGCATTCTCGGCTCAAGCAACAGCAAATAAATAGATTTGATAACTGATACCAAATTGAATGATTAATCGTCGCATGGTGAAGTTATTTTGGTTGGATTGAGTGATTTGTGCCCACTTAAATGGCGAATGATGTTTATTGCTAAATGGTTGTAATATATTGTTGGACTAGAAATATATTGCATTCAGCTAATATTGTACAAAAAAGGAAATGCATCAGTGAGAGCAAACAAAGTAGCATTAGTTCTTAGCATGCTATTTGCAATCTCAGGTTGTCAAAGCACACCCTCAGAGCAGACAGACGCAAATCAAACCACAAATAACAACAATGAATCTGCAGCAGAGGTCCGTTCTTTTCATTCAGTACAGGTTGTTTACGCAGAGTGGCAATCCAAGCTTGAAAGTCATGCTCAATTGTCTCTCTATGCTCCAGAGAATTACAATGAGTTGCTAGACGCATGGGAAGACGCTGAAAGTATTTATGCCGATTTACTAAAAGACGAAACGCGTCTGACTAAAAGTTATTCTATTTTTTCGAGCTTAACTTACGCTGAAGCCTTCGACGAGAAAATCGCACTAATCAAATCAAACTATGACGCAATCCTAGTGCTTAAGAAAAAAGCGGATAGAGTACTCGCTGATTCGATCGTGCAAATGGATTACCTAAAATACCTTGGTGCTGACACCATGTTTGCTTCGAGTTATAAGCGTTTGTATTCGGAATACAGTGAACTATTTGAGTATGTATTAGTTGATGAGCTAGAAGACGCTCAAGAAGCTCAAGTTGAATTCCTCAACAATGCTCGGCTGTTGGAAGTGAAAGTCGCACATAAGAAATACATCGAACCGTTAAAAGACGAATTAGAGTATTTAGAAGATGAAGATTTTGATGACGTTGTGCCGTTGACCTTTGCTAAGGCCTCTGCACAAATCGCGTTAGCTGAGAATCAGGTCAAAGCGAGCCCTCGTGAAAAGTCTATTATTGAAGATGCTGTTAAGGCTGCGGAGTTTGAGTTAGACCACGTACGAAGTGTCGCTCATGAAGTTAAAGTACTTGCGAGCGTAAAAGGGGACAAGTTCGAGCAATCGGTGTTGAATGCTGAAAATCAGCTATTAAGCATTTCACAAGTGATCAATGATGAAGATTACCGTGACGTTGTGCTACGTCTTCAGTCTCAAAAAATTGTTGCTAGCATTAAAGCGCTTAAAAGCTCAGACATGACAGCTTTGCTGAAATCTGAAATCGAGTCTCTAACTGAACAAGTTGCGACATTAGAAAACGCAAACCAGCAGCAGGCGCAGCAGTTGTCAGAAGTAACAAAACGTAGTCAACTTCTCGACGAACAGATAACCAAGAGTGATGCACATATTAAGAGCTTAGAAGAACTAGTGGACAGCCTGAAGACGCTTGGTGGTAAAGTTGCTAACGAAAGCGATCCTGATCTAGCACTCCCTAGCCCAGAACCAGACCTTACGGATGCTGCTTTAGAATCTGTGTCTGAAGAAGTGATTGAACCGTCGGTTTAAGACAACGAATCTCTTGAACTGTGATTGAGTTAAAAGCGCCTGAGGGCGCTTTTTTACGTTCTGTTGATCTATGTCAAAATCTAGAAATAAAAGTCTTAAAAACACGGTTTTAGTGTACGCCATTTCTTAGGTTTTAACGTAACTTGTTGATATTTATAGATGTGTTGTTTTTATCATTGATAAAATTTCATTCACCAGACTTTTCTTTTTACTACTAAAGTCGTATGAAATTTCAATATCATTCCAGGTTTGGCGTGTTCTTGGTTGGTGAGGATAATTAAGGCTTAAAATAGCTCTTGAATTCAGAAATGAAAGAGAGGATTATCGCGCTCCCGACGACATGTTTCAAAATGTAAATCATCATGAATCTAAACCAATTTGACTCATTATTACCGCCACAAATGGCTGAGCGCGCTGCAGATATTGGCGTAGGTAAAGCAACCAAAGATCCAATCAAATCTTTTCTTCTAGCGATTTCTGCTGGTATCCATATCGGTATTGCGTTTGTGTTCTACACCATCGTAACGACTGGTGCTGGCGATCTGCCATGGGGTATTACTCGCTTGTTGGGCGGCCTAGCATTTAGCTTGGGCTTAATTCTTGTTGTAGTTACTGGCGGTGAACTGTTTACCAGTTCGGTACTAACCTTGGTGGCTCGTGCAAGTGGCAAAATCACTTGGCACACTTTAGTGAAAAACTGGGCGACGGTTTACATTGGAAACCTGATTGGTGCGTTATTGCTGGTGGCTTGTATGCTACTGACGAAGCAATACATGTTTGATCATGGTCAGGTTGGCTTAAACGCGATGGCGATTTCTCAACACAAAATGCACCATGATTTCATTCAAGCGGTCGCGCTTGGCATCATGTGTAATGTGCTGGTGTGTATAGCGGTATGGATGACATTCAGCGGACGCACACTCACTGATAAGATCGCAGTGATGATCCTGCCAGTGGCGATGTTTGTATCAGCAGGCTTTGAGCACTGTATTGCAAACATGTTCCAAGTTCCGCTTGCTATCGGTATTAAGACATTTGCTCCTGCTGAGTTCTGGACCATGACAGGTGCTAACCCTGCCGATTATGTCGACTTAAACATGATCGACTTTCTGATGAATAATCTATTGCCTGTGACTTTAGGTAACATCATCGGCGGTGGTATCTTTGTCGGCATGTGGTACTGGTTAATCTACCTGCGTGACTAAGACATAGCGCCACTAATTATCAGTGAGTAGCCTGAGCGTTGATGAAGCTCACTTAAACACTCAACTTACTTATGACATTAAAAAGACGGTCTGCATTGCAGGCCGTTTTTTATTTGTGGAAAACCATGTCGTTCATGCCCTCAATTAATAAGAAAAGACTCAACAACAATGATCGGCACATGTGCATATGTCGTTGAAAGTAAGCAAAGATCAATGTGAATGATCTTTTGAAAGGGCGAAGTGGACAAAAAAGGATCTATATTGATTTGGTTATCCACAGATTCTGTGGATAACCTGTCTCAAATTCAGTGAGTAACCAGATCTCAAAAGAGGTGAGAGGTTATTTCGAAGGTTGGATTTGAACGAGAACTCGCCCCTCTTTAGTAAGTGATGTCTTTAAAGATAGGTGTAATGCGAGGGCCAAAGAGCAGCTCATCATCACGAAAATAGCCAACATGATCATCAATTGATATTTAATTGCGATCATTGGCGAAGCCCCTCCAAGAATTTGTCCTGTCATCATTCCTGGTAGCGTTACTAAGCCGGTCGTAGCCATAGACGCCATAATCGGAGACATCGCTTTCTGGATCGCTGTACGTACAAAAGGTGCAGCAGCGTAGCTTGGTGCGGCTCCTAGGACGATTGCTGCTTCATATTCTGACCTTTGGGTTTCAAAAGCACCAAACAAGTTCTGCAGTGCCACGATATTACTGCTTAAGCTATTGCCTAATAACATCCCCGCAATGGGAATAAGGTACTGCGCATTAAATAGCGGCGTCGGTTTAATAATGAAAAAGCAGATGAATAGAACAATAGGTACACAGGTCACTGCAAGGCTAACGGCTACTGGGGCTAGCAGTAGCTTTCGGGGCAGTTTGGACTTTTCAACAATTGAGCTCGCACCCACTATTATCATGGCGAACAACCACAATAAGTTGACCCATAAGCTATTCAAAGTGAACAGGTACTCCAAGTAAACACCAACTAGAAATAGCTGAACAGCCATGCGAACAATGCTAATAGTGGCCTCTTTACCCAGACCTAATTTCAGCTTGTGATTAATTGCAATGGGCAGGATAAGAAGTGAGCTAAAAAACAGCAACTGCCACCAAGATATGTCTATAACGTCTTGCATAGTGCTTCCTTTTAATTGGATACACATCATATCTGAAAGTGCCAAATGATGCATTTCAGCTCTTCAACACTGAATTCAAAAAGTACTCAATAAATTAACAATGCGAGTACAAATTATTGGTCGTTTAAGGCATTTTTAGCTACTACTTAGTAGGTAAAACGTTAAAAACAGTTACAATGTAGTTGCAAAGGTGTTGGTTTTTAACATCTTTGAAATATACTTAATTCTTCACATTTGTTAATACTTTTTAATATGTTTCTTTAACTGAAAACAACTCTGGATGAGCTCAAAAAAGTATTGATTAGCAAGGGTTATAACGGGAGATTTCATTGAACCCTACTTTGCGTATGGTTTAAAATTTGTTGTTAGATACTCAAGAACTTTAGCCCCCTAGAATGGGCTACTCGAAATTACTAAATACAAAATAGGCAAAATGTATGAGTGATGTTAACAAAATTGAAACTGGCGAAAAACGCTCGCTGGAGTGGAAATCTTTCCTCTTCATTGCAGTGGTTCTCTTTCCAATATTAAGTGTTGCTTTTGTAGGTGGTTACGGCTTCCTAGTTTGGGCATTACAAGTGTTTGTATTCGGACCTCCTGGTGCTCACGGCGGCATGTAATGCCCTCTAGTAACAACAATTTTTAAAATCAATATTTAAGAGAGCTAAACATGAAATCATTTTTAGTTAAATTATGGCGCACTATGACACGCCCAGCAGTACACATCAGTTTGGGTGTACTAACTATGGGTGGCTTTATCGCCGGTGTTATTTTCTGGGGCGGTTTCAATACAGCGCTAGAACACACAAATACAGAAGAGTTCTGTGTAAGCTGTCACACCATGCGTGACAACGTGTACGTAGAGCTACAAGAAACGGTTCACTGGAAAAACACATCTGGTGTACGTGCTACTTGTCCTGACTGTCACGTTCCACATGAATGGACAGCAAAAATCGCTCGTAAGATGCAAGCATCTAAAGAAGTATTCGCTCAAGTATTTGGTGATCTAGACACGCCAGAGAAATTCGAAGCTCGTCGTATTGAATTGGCTAAACACGAATGGGACCGTTTCTCTTCGAACAAGTCTCTAGAGTGTAAAAACTGCCACAACTACGATTCAATGGATTTCGAGAACATGCGCCCAACAGCGCGTATTCAAATGAAGAACGCTGCAGAGCGTGATCAAAGCTGTGTTGACTGTCACAAAGGTATTGCTCACAACCTTCCATTAGATATGGAATCGGCTAGTGGTATCGTTGGTGAGCTTGAGCAAGTTGCTAGCAGCACTTCTTACTCTAACGGTTCAGACGTGATTTCAATTCGTCACCTTCCAATGTACACGGATGAGACTGCAACCGTTGAAGCGGGTCTACTAAGCCCTGCAAGTAAAGTTGCTGTGATCGATGAGAAAGGCGACATGATCAAGATTCAAATCGACGGTTGGCGTAAAGCGAAAGGCTTCGGACGTGTAATCCAAGAAGACTTCGGTATGAACATCTCAACGGCGATCTTGACGAAAGAAGTATCTCAAAGTGACGTAATCACTGTTGGCGAGAAGAAAGAAGATGAGCTAACTGGCCTTCCATGGGAAGAAGTTAACCTAGCACTTTGGATGAAGAAAGAGTCTATGGTTGATAACTTCGATCCAATCTGGAACGCAGCTGGTCAAGCGTACCAATCTAACTGTTCAACTTGTCACTCACAACCAGATGAAGCGCACTTCAGTGCTAACGGTTGGGTAGGCATGCTAGATGGTATGATTGCATTCGTTAACTTCGATACAGATACAGAAGCATTGGTTCTTAAGTATCTACAGAAGCACTCATCAGATTTTTCTGAAGGCCATCACTAATAAGACGTCAATTGGAGTAACACAATGGCAATTACAAGAAGAAGTTTTCTGAAAGGTGTCGCAACGACGAGTGCGGCATCGGTTATCGGTCCAAGCTTATTGGCGTCGGCTTCAGCATCTGCTGCAGAAACAGACGGCACATGGAAAGTCTCTGGTTCTCACTGGGGTGCATTCCGAGCTCGCGTTTACGCGGGTAAAGTACAAGAAATTAAACCTCTAGAAATCGATCAGCACCCAACTGAAATGCTGAAAGGTATCAAGGGTATTATCTACAGCCCATCTCGTGTGCGTTACCCAATGGTTCGCCTAGATTGGTTTAAGAAGCATAAATACAGCGCAGACACGCGTGGTAACAACCGCTTCATTCGTGTGACTTGGGATGAGGCACTAGACCTTGTTTACCGCGAACTAGAGCGCGTACAGAAAGATTACGGTCCATGGGCACTTCACACAGGTCAAACTGGTTGGAGACAAACTGGTCAGTTCCACAGCTGTACTAACCACATGCAACGTGCAATGGCGCTTCACGGATACTCTGTGAAGAAAATCGGTGACTACTCGACAGGTGCTGGTCAAACGATCATGCCTTACGTACTAGGTTCTACTGAAGTTTATGCACAAGGTACATCTTGGGAACTTATCCTAGAAAACAGTGACAACATTGTTCTTTGGGGGAACGATCCAGTTAAAAACCTTCAAGTAGGTTGGACATGTGAGACTCACGAGTCGTTCGCATACCTAGAACAGCTGAAAGAAAAAGTTGCTAAGAAAGAAATCAACGTTGTTTCTGTTGACCCTGTTAAGAACAAAACAGGTCGTTACCTAGAAAACGAGCAGTTCTACATCAACCCACAAACTGACGTGGCGTTCATGCTTGGCGTTGCTCACGTTCTTTACAACGAAGGCCTATACGACAAGAAGTTCATCGAAACTTACTGTCTAGGTTTTGAAGACTTCATCAAGTACGTTCAAGGTGAAACGAAAGATAAAGTTGAGAAGACTCCAGAGTGGGCTTCTGCTATCTGTGGCGCTAGCGCGGATTCTATCCGTGACTTCGCTAAGATGCTGGTTAACGGTCGTACACAAATTCTTGTTGGTTGGAGTATCCAGCGTCAACAACACGGTGAGCAGCCTTACTGGATGTGTGCAGTTATCGCAGCAATGGTTGGTCAAATTGGTCTACCTGGCGGTGGTATCTCTTACGGTCACCACTACTCTGGTATCGGTGTATCTTCAACTGGTTTCGCTGCTCCGGGTTCTTTCCCGCTGAACATCGACCAAGGTCAGAAACCTAAGTACACAAACACAGATTACAACGGTTACAGCCGCGTAATCCCAGTTGCTCGTTGGGTTGATAGCTTGCTAGAGCCTGGTAAGAAGATCAAAGCGAATGGCGCAACGGTAACACTGCCTGATATCAAGATGATGGTATTCAGTGGTAACAACCCGTGGCACCACCACCAAGATCGCAACAAGATGCGTAAAGCATTCAAGAGCCTACAAACTGTAGTTGCTGTTGATTTTGCTTGGACTGCAACTTGTCGTCACTCTGACATCGTGCTTCCTGCATGTACTCAGTGGGAGCGTAACGATATCGATGGTTACGGCGCATACTCTGGCCGTGGTTTGATCGCGATGCATAAACTAGTGGATCCTCTGTTCCAGTCTAAGACTGACTTCGAGATCATGTCTAGCCTAACTAAACGTTGGGGTCGTTACGACGATTACACGCGTGGTATGGACGAAATGCAGTGGGTTAAATCTCTGTACGACGAATGTCGCGCAGCAAATGAAGGCAGCTTCGAAATGCCTGAGTTCGCTGAGTTCTGGGAAAAAGGTTTCCTAGACTTCGGTAAAGGTAAGCCATGGACTCGTCACGCTTCATTCCGTGAAGATCCAGAGATCAATGCTCTAGGTACACCTTCTGGTTTCATCGAAATCACAAGCCGTACTGTTGGCAACATGGGTTACGAGCACTGTCAGGAACACCCAATGTGGTTCGAGAAATCTGAACGCTCACACGGTGGTCCAGGCTCTGACAAACACCCGTACTGGCTACAATCTTGTCACCCAGACAAGCGTCTTCACTCTCAGATGTGTGAATCTGAAGAGTGGCGTGCGACTTACGCGGTACAAGGCCGTGAGCCAATCTACATCAACCCAGTTGATGCTAAGAAGAAAGGCATCAAAGACGGTGACGTAGTACGTGTGTTCAACGACCGTGGTCAACTACTAGCAGGTGCTGTTCTAATGGATAGCTACGCTCCTGGTGTTGTACGTATCGAAGAAGGCGCTTGGTACGGTCCGATCAACGAGAAAGTGGGCGCGCTAGATACATACGGCGATCCAAACACACTGACTCAAGACATCGGTACTTCTGAGCTAGCTCAGGCGACGTCAGCAAACACATGTTTGGTAGACTTCGAGAAGTTCCAAGGCAAACTGCCTCCAGTAACTTCATTCGGTGGCCCAATCGAAGTTTCTTAAGCATCTCGCTTAAAAGCTAAGATTAAAGCTTGAATTAAAGCCCCTGTAAGCACTCTTACAGGGGCTTTTTGTATTTAATCTACTGAGCCTTGTATTTACGGTAAAGCAACGGTGTAGCGCGTTTAGAAGCGTATTGAGGGTGGAGCTAGTAACTGTATAGGTTAGAGGGCGTTTACAAATAAGAGCGGTGGAGGGTAGTGATTAGAGTGACAAAGGGTTAGAAAGCAAAAAGGTCGATACCAAGTACCGACCTAAATAGAGACCTATCGAGCTGTGAGATCTAAACCTCGAACATAAACCAATATCCGTATGCGCAGATTAATGCGGGCACACTAGAGTACAACGTAGCAACTAATGCAGCTTTAGGTGCCATTGCAATAGCAGGGAATAGGGCATCACCATCATTTGAAATTGCATTACCTATCTGTGCTGAAAGTGGAAGCGCACCTGAAAGGTAAAGGCTAGTCACCAATAATTGTGGCCCACAGCCCGGTAGCAAACCCATCAGGACTCCAGCCAGGGGGAGCATAATTCCCCAGCTTGAGAATAGCGTCGCAAAATCAACATTTGCTATCACAGAACCAAACTCAAAGAACAAAAAGGCAACCACCACCCAAGCGGTAACAAAGTTTGTGTCCTGAGCGGTCTTTTGCAGTGGGTGAGAGCCGACACACTTTTCATCTTCACTTACCGCCGATTTGTAATCTTCAATCTCGCGAGTTAGCCCCCAAAGAAACATTGAGCTAATCAACAGAATAGCGCCGACCCATTCCATAGACATCTCGGGTAAGGCGAGCAGTTCGTTGACATCAACTTGAAAAGAGCCAAGTAGGGCAACCGCTGCTCCAGGAATAATTAGAACCGACCAAAGGTAGCCTTGTAGGTTAATCGCTTTTTTAGACACCGCTTCTTTGGTCTGAGATTGAGACGAACAGTTAGCGGCAGATACATTTGTCTTAGCTTGTTTTGGACGTAAGAAATCATCGGCATGGAATAGGTTAATGATTCGGCCTGACGCAGTACCGACAATGACCCCCATCGCCATCATAGCTAATCCCGTTTTTGGTTCGCTGGCGATGAGTAGAAAGGCAGCATCACCCATAGTGGATACGAGCACGGCGACGACAGCGCCAAACCCGAGCTTACCTGAAATAAACTGAGTGGTTACTACGATTGCGCCACCACAGCCGGGTAAGGCGCCCATTAAGGCGGCAAACACAACTTGGTTAGAACGAGACTGATGAACCAGCTTGCTGAATACGTTGTCTTTGTTGATGTAAAGGCTCAACCAGTGGTAGACCGCTAGGGTTAAAGCGACATAACAAGATACCGCCCAGAAGGCGTCC
The DNA here is from genome assembly GCF_013114115.1 of Vibrio sp. 070316B. Classification (NCBI taxonomy): domain Bacteria; kingdom Pseudomonadati; phylum Pseudomonadota; class Gammaproteobacteria; order Vibrionales; family Vibrionaceae; genus Vibrio; species Vibrio sp. 070316B. The sequence continues at coordinate 317,674 of NZ_VTYC01000001.1, forward strand.
GATAATGTGGTTACGGTCAATTCACGCGTTGCAGGTGCCGCGACCAAAGCTGCTAATGAAATAGGTAACAGTAGGCGCTTGAATGAGAGTGAAAACTGAGTTGTTTTCGAAGCGCGACTGCTTGGTAATAAAGAGATTAGTCGGTCCATAGGTGTTACTCAAAATAGATGTCTTAGGATTAATATATACGAATGATAATAATTATCAATTGCATCTTTGTTTTTTTATCTATTCTGGATGTGGTAGAAACCGACGAAACATGACCAATCTAAAAAAATAGGGTAAAGTATGCCTAATAAAGAGAGGCTCTATAGGTAGAGTCGTAATTGTTAGTGTAATAGGAAGAAACATGATTTTAGTTGTTGGTCACAAAAACCCTGATAGTGACAGTATTTGTAGTGCGTTAGTTGCAACTGAGCTTCTTAAAGCTCGTGGCGAGGAAGCGACACCAATTCGCCAAGGCGAGATCAACCGCGAAACTCAACACATTCTTGAAGTTGCTGGTGCAGACATGCCAGAACTTCGTACTTCTGTTGCTGGTGAGAAAATCTGGCTAGTAGACTACTCAGATCTAGCACAAGCACCAGATGATGTTGCTGATGCAGAGATCCTAGGTATTGTCGATCACCACCGTCTAGGCGACGTGATGACAGTAAACCCTATGGAAGCTTGGATCTGGCCTGTTGGTTGTACAAACACAGTACTTTTCAACATGTTCAAGATTGAAGGTCACGCTATCTCTCAACAAATCGCTAAGCTAATGATGTCTGCAATCCTTTCAGACACTGTTGGTTTCGCATCTCCAACTTGTACTCAAAAAGACAAAGACGCGGTTGCTGAACTTGCTGAAATCGCTGGCGTAGAAGACGTTGATGCGTTCATCAAAGCACTTCTAATCGCTAAAACAAACATCGAAGGCCTATCTGCTGCACAACTAGTAGAAAAAGACCTTAAAGGCTACCCATTCAATGGCCGCGATGTCGTTGTTGGTCAAGTTGAGCTTGCGACTCTTGAGCAAGTTGACGGCATGATCGAAGCGCTTGAAGCGGATCTTGAAGAGCGTTGTGAGAAAGACGGTCTAGCATTCGCAGCTGTAATGCTAACTGACATCACTACTGCTCAAACTCGCCTTCTTTACAAAGGTGAATGGGCTGAGAAATTGGTTAAGCACGAAAAAGACGGCATGCTAATGATGGAAAACACATTGAGCCGTAAGAAGCAAGGCTGGCCTTGGCTACAAGGTGAGCTTGTTTAATCAAGTCACTTAATAATAAACGCCTGCTAAATTTAGCAGGCGTTTTTCTTTGAAGTGAGCACTTTTCTTCATCGATAATATTTGCAGTTAAAAGCACTCTGCATAAAATAACTTTAAGCGTAAAGTTACTGACTAAAGTAGGAAATTAAGATGACTACACAGCTAGACGATAAAAGAATCGCAGAAATCAATAAGTATACGGGTGAGCAACGCCTAAAGTACTGTGTGAAAGAAATCGTAGCAAACCGTGAAGTATGGATCTTAACCGATGAGCACGGTTGTGTAATGCTAAACACAGAAGACGAAGATTGCGTACCTGTATGGCCAAACCAAGAGTTTGCTGAGTCATGGGCGACAGGTGACTGGGCTGAGTGTAAGGCTGAGTCTATCTCATTAAACAAATGGCACAGCCGCTGGACAAATGGCCTAGAAGACGACGAACTTGCTGTGGTTGTATTCCCTAATGAGCAAGAAGAAGGCGTTATCCTGTTCCCTGATGAATTCGACTTCGAGCTGAAGAAACAGGCTGCTAAGCGCTAGTTCTTTCGTCATACAGTAACATCGTAAGTCAGCGCTGCCTTTCTTAGGTAGCGCTATCATTCAACTATCCCATCTAAGTCGCTTCCAACTTATATTCGTCAATATCCAATCAATTGATACAAGGGTGCTTGCTGTGCGGTTTTAGAAGCTTGTTGAAGCACACCTGTTTTGCTGTATCTCCTGAGTATCTTTCGAACGATAGGTTTTACTTCAGATTTTGTCATTCCAGCTTTTAGTTCTGGTTCATACAATAGTTGCAGTAGCACTACATCTAACGGCGATAATAAGTCTTCTGGCGTGTGGTCGTTGAAAATAGAAGGGTAGGCTTTGTCTGAATCATTCGGCAGGCCTAGAACCTGTGTGATCTCTTCCACGATACAGGCGACGAGCTTGCCTCGAGATCTTGCCTGATCTACGGGAATTACAATCCCAGCGTAAACAATCTCACCTTGAGAATTGGTTCGATAACCCGCCGTACAGATGGCGCTATTTAAATGCTGAGTTGATTTGAGCTTGAGTACTGATTTCGCCTCAGACAACCACTGACTCTGCCTCGTGTATATCCACTTAACGTTCGCTTCGGACTCTTTACTGACGATTGTTATCGGATGCTGGGTAACTTCAGATAAGTGTTTGATATGAAGTTCTGTGAGCTCTTGATGAAGCTCTTTATCGCCGACACGATGGTCAATCCAAATTTTTATCGGTTGTTGCCACTTGGCGAGTGGTTTATTACCTGAGGAATATTCGTGTTGCAGTGCGACGTTGTAGAAGGCCGTTTCGACAAACGACTTGTCTAACCAAGTGAGTGGTGTACTTACGGCATTAAAAGAAACAGCAGCAAGCAAAAGGGGAAGCAGTGAAGCGGTTCTTAACATACTTTCCCTCTTACCGAATATAGCCTTGTAGCAACTTAGTGGTTTGGTGCTTTGGAGAAATGGCTCTCAACCAGTCTTTGAGTGATTTGGTGAGTTGGGTTGGTCAGCACTTCATCGGTATCCCCACTCTCAACCACATCACCTTCGTGCATCACGATGATCTTGTCAGTGATGTGCTTAACAATACCGAGATGCTGAGATACGTAAACGAATGACACGCCCATCTCTTCCTGCAGTTCCAAGAACAGATTGATTATCTGAGAACGCATTGCCATATCAAGACCATTCAGAGCTTCGTCAGCGACAATGATTGATGGCTGAAGTATCAAGGCTCGAGCGAGACAAACTCTTTGCTTCTGGCCCGCAGCAAGCATCTGAGGGTAGAAGTAAGCATGTTCTGGTAGTAGACCTACACGTAATAGTGTGTCCTTTACACGGCGCATACGGGCTTCTGGCGGCATGTTGGTGTTTCGCTTCAGTGGACCTTCCAGGATACGGCCAATCTGAATACGCGGATTAAGCGATGTGTTGGGATCTTGGAAGATCATGCGAATCAACTTACAGCGCGTCGAATAGTCTTTATGCTCTAGCTTTTCGCCGTTTACACGAATCTCACCCGCAGTCGGTTCTACCATGCCTGCTAGCATTCTTGCTAATGTCGATTTCCCAGAGCCGTTCTGACCAATAAAGCCGATCGTTTGGCCCGCTTCAAGAGTAAAGCTTACCGGCTTAACCGCTTGATGAATCTTCTTACGGAAAAGACCAGAGCGAGTCGTAAAGTCTTTAGATAATTCACTGACTTCTAATAATGCACTCATGATTTCTTTTTCTTCTCCATATTCAGAGGGAAATGACAGTTAAACTTATGGTTTTTGATTCGTTTGGTATGTGGGATTTCCACACACTGTCTTTGCGCATATGGGCAACGAGGGCCCAATCGACAACCAATAGGAAGATGCTGTAGTGGAGGGATCGACCCTGGCAGCGACTGAAGCTTCTCTTTGTGTGGGATCCAGTCGTTAAAGTCTGGCATCGCTTTCAATAGAGCTACTGTGTATGGGTGCTTTGGTGCATCCAATAGCTTTTGCGTATCCGCAGATTCAACCGACTGACCACAGTACATAACGGTAATTCGAGTTGCCCATTGAGTGATGGTGGTTAAGTCATGGCCGATCAGAATGATCGTTGTGTTATTGATCTGATTCATTCGGCTCAATAAACGCAAGATCTGGGATTGGGTAATCGGGTCTAAGTCGTTGGTTGGCTCATCAGCGATCAACACTTTCGGCTTGGCTGCGATCGCCATTGCGATCATCACCTTTTGACACTCACCATCAGTAAGCTCATATGAGTAACTGTCCATTAGGCGAGAGTGATCTTTGATGCCGACTTTGTGCAAAAGGGCAATAGCTTGCTTCTTGCGCCACTTAAATCGTTGCCACCATCGACCTTCAAAGGCGTGTGAAGGGATCGCTTCAATGAGTTGATTGCCTACTTTTTCAGAAGGGTCAAGACACGTAGAAGGCTCTTGGAAGATCATCGCGATGTCACGAGCAATCACACGTCTGCGTTCTTTTGGTGTCAGTTGAAGCAGGTCAACGTTCCCCAGTCGCATACGGTCAGCAGATACCTTCCAGTTTTCTTTACAAACACCAACGATCGCTTTAGCAACCAAGCTTTTACCAGAGCCTGATTCACCTACTAAACCACGAATTTCCCCTTCATTGAGGGTAATACTCATTCGATCTACCGCTTTAACCATCCCTTGAGGGGTCTCAATTTCAATGGTTAGATGTCGAATATCAAGTAACGGCATTATTCGATTCCTGCATTTAGCTCTTGGCGAACACCTTCACCGACGAGGTTAATCACAATCACTGTAAACATAATGGCTAGACCGGGTAGGGTTACTGTCCATGGTGCGAGATAAATCAGTTCCACTGAGTCACCGAGGATAGACCCCCATTCGGTACTTGGTGCCTGAGCGCCAAGACCAAGGAAGCCTAGGGCTGTGATATCAAGAATTGCGACTGATAACGCCAGTGTAATTTCTAGAGCCACTACAGTAAGAATATTCGGAAGAATAGAGTTCCACAGCAGATAGAAGTCGTTCGCGCCATCAAGGCGAGAAGCCAGGATATAGTCTTTCTCAACCTCTGCATGCACGGCGATGTAGACCGAGCGAATAAAGCGTGGAATCAATGCCAAACACAAGGCTAGCAAGATATTGAACTCGCCAAAGCCAAGGAAGGCCACAAAGATGATAGCCAGTAGCAGAGACGGAATCGACATTACTGTATCAAGCAGGTGGTTTAGGGTGCTTGATAGCAAACCACGCGTCATACCGGCAAGTACGCCAATGAGACAGCCGATAACCGCAGCGATAAAGGTAATCACGACCGCAGCGCCAAAAGTAAGCTGGGAGCCAATTATCAAGCGAGAAAGAATATCACGACCTAAATCATCGGTACCTAAGAAGTATTCAACAGTGCCTGCTGGATCCCAAGATGGCGGTGTTAATAGATGGCCCGTTTGCTCTTGCGCATCATGGGGCGCTAACCACGGAGAAGTGATCGTCACCAGAATGATAAGTATCAAACACCACAAGCCAAACATCGCAAGATTGTTAGAGCGGAAGCTACGCCAGAAGCGCTCAAACTGGGTAGGGATCTGTTCTTCCTGGTAGACGTTATTTGTTAGCATACCATTCCTTCCTTACCAGTGGGTTGACCATAGCGCCTAACAGATCAGACAGTATATTTGCAGTCAAAACCAGAGTTGCCACCACAATTACACCCGCTTGAATTGAAACGTAATCTTGATTCGATAAAGCGTCCAATAACCAACGACCAATGCCAGGCCAGTTAAAGATAGATTCCGTAATGATCGCAAGCGTTAACATACTTGAAAGTTGAACACCGACCTTAGGAATAATCGGTGGAATCGCATTGCGCAATACGTGCTGAGTCACGATCTCTCTTGTTGAAAGACCTTTAATACGTGCCGCGCGAATGTAGTTTTGCGTCATCACTTCAGCCACAGATGCTCGCATTAAACGGATAACCTGAGTCGTCGGTGCCAATGCTAAAACAAGACACGGCAGCGCCATGTGCTCGATGACACTTTGCAAAGCGTGTGCGCGGTAGCGACCTTCAGCAAAAAAAGCATCGATGATCGCAAAGCCAGTCACGTGTTCAATCTCGTAAAGGAGGTCGTATCGACCGCCAACAGGGAACATCTCAAAATGCAGTGAGAAGACCATGATCATCAATAGTGCGACCCAGAATATAGGTGCAGAGTAACCTGCCATCGAGGTAAACGAGATAGTGGTGTCGACAAATTTACCTTGTCTCATGCCCGCGATAGTCCCAAAAGGGATACCAATTAAGAGCGCTAATACAAAGGCAAAGAAACACAGCTCTAATGTCGCTGGGAAAACGACCACAAGCTCATCGATGATTGGTGTACCGTGCTTGCTTAAGCCAAAGTTTAGTGTTGATAGCTCTGTGATATAGCTGATCCAACCGGGCCAGAAATCTTGAATCGCCCACGGTGAGGTTTGATCGAGTCGCAGCAACGAAAAGCCGACCATCGTCAGGATCGCAAGCGTGATAACGAACAGATTAATACGTCTTAATGTATACCAAAACATCAGTGCACCTCTCTTCTGACTTGATCAAAAGGTTGGGCATTGAACGGGCTCTGTTTGAAGCCAGTTAAAGAACGATCATGTACGCGGAACTGCACTCCGTGAGCCAGAGGGATCACAGGTACCTCCTCGTTGAGAATGTTTTGGGCTTGGCGATACAAGTTGACACGGTGCCTTTGTTGGTTGATCTCTAAGGCTAAATCCAGAAGAAAATCAAAGTCTGAATTACACCACATCGATACATTTAGTCCTGCGCGCTCAGAGCTACATGAGAGTAGGGGGCGCAAGAAGTTATCAGGGTCGCCGGTATTACCTATCCAGCCAGTTAGTAGTAGATCTGTTGAGGCGATTGAAGACAGTTGTGTACGGTCGAATCGATCGTCAGTGTAAAGTTTCAATTCGATGCCGATGTCCGCTAAATTAGCTTGGATAAGTTCCGCCGTTTTACGCGGACTTGGGTTGTAAGCTCTTGGCTCTAGCGGCACCCACATTGAAAGCTCTAATCCCGGCTCTACGCCAGCTTCTTTGAGAAGGGCTATCGCATAGTTTCGGTCATAACGCACTTGAACGTTGTCTTTCTGATGAGCCCAAGATGTCGGAGGCAGCAGTGTATAAGCCTTGGTACCTGTACCGTAGTACACCGAATCAAGAATATTCTGGCGGTTGATAGCCAAGTTCAGCGCTTTACGTACGCGAGAGTCGCGTAGGGCTGGGTGCTCTGTATTAAGGGCGATGAAAGAGACATTCACCGCTGGTGTCGCGGATATCTGCAGCTCTTCATGTGCTTGAATGATTGGGATCTGGCTAGAAATCGGCGAGTTCAACACATCACATTCGTTGCGCAGCAACTTAGCGAGGGTGCCGGTTCCGCGTTGTGAGGTATCGAAAACCACTTGGTCCATTTGCACATCACCTTTCCAGTAATGCTTGTTCTTTTTAAGACGCACCAAGTCATTGATTTGATATTCATCCAGATAGAATGGACCTGTACCAACCGGCTTTGAGTCGATTTCATTCTTCTCATCAGCAGCCACGAGTTGGTTAGCGTATTCCTTAGAGTGGATCACCGCGTAACTGGTCGCGATGTTATTTAGAAAGGAATTATCTGGTCGACTTAATTGGAATTTAACCGTTAAGTCATCCACTGCTGTGATATCGACAATCAAGTTCTTGAAATCGATGCCCGCAAACCATGGATATAGACCACCGCCCACATAGTGGAAGGGGTTGGAACTATCAATGATACGTTCGAAACTAAAAACCACATCTTGCGCGTTCATAGAACGGGTTGGCGTAAACCAGTCTGTGGTCTGGAACGCTACGTTAGGGCGCAGTTTGAAAGTGTATTCAGTACCTGATTTATCGACAGACCAGCTTGTTGCTAGATTCTGCTGTGGTCGATAAGTCATAGGATCGAGTGTGAGCAGCGTGTCGAAGATTTGCGGGCTCAGCGATTCAGCTGTAATTCCGCTATCAACCAGTTGAGGGTTGAAGGTACTAGGATTGCCTTGGCCACAATAAATGAAGCCTTTTTCACGAATTTGCTCGTGATTCACACTCTCACCACATCCGGCTAAAAAGCTCAGCGTGCAGATGCTCAGTGATAGTCTTATTAGTGCTTTCATAAAAAGAAATACTTTTCGAAACGAGGCGTTAGAGGTGCCTCAAGATCCGGACAATTTAACATTTTATTTATTCGGCTCCAAATAATAATCCTATGAGTGTGGCTATTTCTCACTGCCTTGTCCGACAATCGCGTACTTCCTCACCATTCCCCTTAATTGGTTGTAGGTGAGTCCGAGTAATTCGGCGGCTTGTTTTTGGTTGTACTTGCTCTGTTTTAACGCTTGATTGAGCAGCTTGATGTCTTGCTGCTCTTGCCACGCTTTGTAATCAAGGGGCAAAGAAAATGAACCTTCAGAAGAAGTATGGCTGTTGGATGACTCATTGCCAATGTCTTGAGTTGATTCTTGATTCTTATCCCATGCTGGTTTAAACGGGTTAAATACCAAAGATTCAATAGGATATGGGTTCTTACCATGTTGATAGATGGCACGCTCAATGACGTTTTTGAGTTCTCTTACATTCCCTGGCCAAGAGTATTCCAGTAAGGATTCTATGGCCGATGGCGCAAAGCCAACAAACAACTCGAGTTCTAATTCACGGCACATCTTAATGGCGTAGTATTCAGCCAGTAATGTGATGTCTTCTTTACGTTCACGAAGCGGAGGAATAGTAATGACATCAAAGGCGAGCCTATCTAATAAATCGGCTCTAAATTCGCCTTTAGATGCCATCTCTGGTAGGTCAGCATTAGTTGCACACACCAACCTTACATTTGCGCTTAGCGCTTTTTGCCCGCCGACACGTTCGTACTGTCCGTATTCAATAACACGCAATAGCTTTTCTTGCACTGCAAGGGGAGTTGTCGCGAGTTCATCAAGAAACAGTGTTCCGCCTTCCGCTCTCTCAAATCGGCCATGGTGACGACCTTTGGAACCGGTAAAGGAGCCTGACTCATGACCAAACAGCTCTGAATCAATCAAGCCTTCGCTCAGTGTCGAACAGTTTAGCGAGATCAAGGGCTGGTCCCAACGCTTTGAGAGGTAATGCAGCCTTTGTGCAATCAGCTCTTTACCTGTGCCACGCTCGCCAATGATCAGAATAGGCCTCTCTATTGGAGCCAGTTGAGAAACTTTGTCCAAAACAGAAAGAAAGCTAGGTGATTCACCAATAAGATTCTGCTGCATAGCGGGTCCTTGTGTTAGCTGAGCGCTGGTGGAGGTCATATAAAGGCTGTAATGGTGAAAAATACCAATACTTGGCCAAATTCATCATAGCATGGTTCAGGTTAATCGCCATTACATTGTAAGTGACTGATAATTAATGACTTAAAAGTTGGCACGCTACTTGGATTACTTATGGTAGGTTTAACAACAAATGTAAATTAGCGAGCAAGTGGTGATGAGTCGCACAACGATTTAAAACGCATTTGCCTTCAATTGTAATTAAGGAGTTCCTCATGGGTATTTTTTCTCGCTTTGCAGACATCGTAAATTCAAACATCAGCGCACTATTAGATAAGGCTGAAGATCCTGAAAAGATGATTCGCCTGATTATCCAAGAGATGGAAGACACGCTAGTTGAAGTGCGCACTAACTCAGCAAAAGCGATAGCAGACAAGAAAGAGCTAGCACGTAAAGTTGAAGCAATCGAAACTCAAATTCTTGATTGGCAGAATAAAGCGACACTGGCACTGACTAAGCAACGCGAAGATTTAGCGAGAGCAGCGCTGATCGAAAAGCAAAAGCTGGAAGACATCATCAAGAGTCTACACACAGAGCAAACGTTAGTGCATGAAACGATTGAAAAACTGACCAGCGAGATTGGCAAGCTTGAAACTAAGATTGCTGAGACTCGTGCCAAGCAACAAGCACTGATGATCCGCAACAATGCAGCGAGCAACCGTCGTGATGTTCAAAAACACCTGCACTCAAGCAAAACTAATGAAGCGATGGCGAAGTTTGAGCAATTCTCGCGTAAAGTGGATGAATTAGAAGCTGAAGCGGATGTTTACGCGAAGACAGGCAATGCAAAATCGTTAGACCAAGAATTTGCAGAACTGCAGGCTCAAGATGAAATTGAAAAAGAGCTAGCGAAGCTGAAGCAACAAGTTGAAAACCGCGATAAATAATTCAGGAGTTGTCTATGTCCACATTTCTAATTGCAGGTCCACTGATTGTCTTTTTGATCTTCGTGGCACCGCTATGGTTATTCCTACATTACCGCAGCAAGAAGAAATCCAGTAATGGGCTATCGGAAACGGATCTTCAACGTCTGCATAAGCTTTCAGCACAGGCAGAATCGATGCAAGACCGCGTAACAACGCTAGAAAAAATACTGGATGCGGAGTCACCTAACTGGAGACGAAACTATGAGTAGAGATCTGTATCGCGATCCAATTAACGGTAAGTTGTCTGGCGTGTGTGCAGGGTTGGCGAACTATTTCGGCCTTGAAGTCTGGTTGGTTCGCATCATGGTTATCTCTGCTGCACTGCTTGGCGGTAGTTTTTTGGTGTTATTAGCGTATTTAGCTTTGACATTTATGCTTGAAAAACAACCACCTCAGTATGTTGACCAAATGAAGGCCAAACAAGAGCATACGCTCAAGCAGAAGCCTTGGGAAAAAGGGCAAACTGCAGAGTCTCTGTTGAACACTTTAGAGGGTGATTTCCAGAAGTTAGAGACCAGTGTCCGCAACATGGAAGCTTATGTCACCTCAGACACGTTTAAAGTGAACCGAGAATTTAAGAATATGTAGCGGTAAAACCTAAGAAAGATTAGATAACGGTTTAGGAAAATTTATTCCAAGCCGTTATTTTTTTTAATAATTTTCTCTAAATAAATCTTACGCTGACTGGTAAGTTACATGTGATTAATCTATGTTATAAAAATATTTATAGATATGGATGATCACCAATGTATAGAGCCTCCCTTGTCCTATTGACGGCCTTAGCTGGGCTGTCTGGGTGTGGTAAGGAGCTTCCTCCCGTGCCTGAACCTGAATCCAGACCCGCCAAACTCTTCACTGTCTCCGTCGGTAACAATGCTTTTGAGCGTAACTTCCCTGCCACAACCGAAGCTGGTGACAGAGCGGTACTTGCATTTCGTGTTCCTGGATTATTACAGAGCATAGATGTGACTGCCGGCCAGCATGTGTCGAAAGGGGATGAACTTGCCAAGTTAAACCCTGATGAATATCAACTGCTAGAGAAGCAAGCAAAAGCGAATTTTCAGCTAGCCGATGTTCAATATCAACGTGCGATAAAACTTCGTAAAGATCGAGTGGTATCAGAGCAAGATTTCGACCAAGCGAAAGCGAATCACAATTCAGCTCGAGCGGTGCTTAATCAAGCCAATGCGAATCTTCGTTACACCACATTGGTTGCTCCGTATGATGGCACCATTTCCATCATTCCTGCTGAAAATCATGAGTATATTGCCGCTAAAGAAGGCGTCATGAATATTCAGACCAATCAAATTCTTAAAGTCGTTTTCTTATTACCCGACCAACTTATTACGCGCTTTTCTTCTGGGTTTGAAACCGATGCGACAATGGTATTTGATGCGTTTCCTGAAAACTCCTATGTACTGACGTTCCAAGAGGTAGATACAGAAGCTGACCCTAAAACGGGTTCATATAAAGTCACCATGGTGATGGAAAGACCAACCGATATCGGCATCTTGCCAGGCATGTCTGGTACGGTGAATCTTGTGTCAGCTCAAGCGGCTGCAACCAAAATCCCGACTTCTGCCATGATGACCAATGGCGATGACGTTTCGGTATGGCGTGTGAACAGTGACGGAATCGTTGAAAAAGTCGCGATCGTGATTGATGAAAAACGTCACATTGTCTCTGGCCTGAACGATGGCGACCGCATCGTAACTTCTGGTGTGAATGGCCTTGAATCCGGCATTAAAGTTCGAGAGTGGATCAAGGAAAGGGGGCTATAACATGAGTGCATTTAAATTAGCGACAGGATTGTCATGTTTAGCTTTGCTGACCGCGTGTGGAGAGAAACCACAAGTTGAAGTCGATAATACGCCATTAGTGAAAGCGATTGAGATTTCAGTATTAGATTTCAATGACAAACTGTATTTCCCTGCCGTTGCCAACGCGGCGGAAAAAGCCCACCTGAGTTTTCGAGTGGCGGGTGAAATATTTAGGCTCGATGTCAAAGAGGGCGAACGAGTTAAAGCTGGAGATATTATTGCTGAGCTTGATCCCACAGATTATCAATTAGACGTAGACAATGCTCAAGCCAGATATACGGTAGTTAATAGCCAATACAAACGTTCTAGACCCTTGGTGAAAAAGGGCCTACTCGCGAAGTCGCAGTTTGATGAAATTGCTGCCCAACGTCAGATCGCTTATGCCGAGTTAGAACTAGCAAAACTACGCCTGTCTTTCACCATGTTAAAAGCACCCGTTGATGGGATCATTTCCCGTGTCAGTGTCGACCAATTTGAGAACATTCAAGTGGGTCAGCAAATCGTGAATATTCACAGCGTTGAGGATGTTGAGGTGGTGATTCAACTACCTGATCAAATCTACGTTAATCAACCTAGCGAAACCATCCTTGAAAATGTGACGGCCTTGGTGCGAGTTCCAAGCGGTAATGAGTATCCAGCAGGCATTAAAGAGTTCACCACAGAGCCCGATCCAAGCACCGGAACCTTTACCGTGACCTTGGCACTACCGATGCCCGAAGACGATCTGATTCTGGACGGTATGGCGGTCGACGTTACCTCACATGGTCGAGATATTGGGTTGGAACTGAAAGCTGGTGTTTTAGTACCTATAGAGGCGGTATTCAATGCTGACGGCGATGAACTTACTCGCAAGAACTCATTCGTTTGGGTCATTAATGACGACAATACAGTTTCAAAGCAGAAAGTGGTATTAGGTAAAGCCAACCAGAAAACGTTGCAAATAATCAAAGGATTAGAGATGGGGCAACATATAGTTGTAGCGGGCGTATCGCGATTGCGAGATGGGATGACAGTGGAAGTATTATCTCAGGAGGCGAACAATGAGTGAAGCAAATAACAAGCCCCAGAATGACGCTCAGCAGGGTGATGAGCAGATCACGGGTGTAGCGGCTTACTTTATTCGCAATAAAGTCATCAGTTGGATGCTCTCGTTGATCTTCCTGATTGGTGGTGTTTCTGCCTTCTTTGGTTTGGGGCGTTTAGAAGACCCGGCTTTTACCATCAAAGATGCCATGGTTGTCACCTCTTACCCAGGTGCGACACCTCAGCAAGTAGAAGAGGAAGTAACCTATCCATTAGAGAAAGCGATCCAACAACTTACCTATGTTGATGAGGTTAACTCTATTTCTAGCCGCGGCCTGTCTCAGGTAACGGTAACGATGAAGAATAACTATGGTCCAGACGATCTGCCGCAGATTTGGGATGAACTTCGTCGAAAAGTGAATGACTTGAAAGTGTCACTGCCGCCTGGTGTGAACGACCCTCAAGTTATCGATGATTTTGGTGATGTTTACGGTATTTTGCTCGCGGTAACCGGTGATGGCTACAGCTACAAAGAACTATTGGACTATATCGATTATTTAAGGCGAGAGTTGGAACTGGTTGATGGGGTCAGTAAAGTTTCTGTTTCTGGTCAGCAGCAAGAGCAAGTGTTCATTGAAATCTCGATGAAACGGATTAGCTCTTTGGGTATCTCGCCAAACACGGTATTTAATCTTTTATCGACTCAAAACATTGTTTCCAGTGCGGGTGCGGTGAGAATTGGTGACGAATACATTCGTATCCATCCTACGGGCGAGTTCCAGAATGTAGAGCAATTGGGTGATTTGATCCTAACCGAAGGGGGCGCTCAAGGCCTCATCTACTTAAAAGATGTAGCAGAGGTAACCCGTGGTTATGTTGAAGTACCGACTAACATTATCGGCTACAACGGCAAACTGGCACTTAACCTTGGTGTGTCCTTTGCGCAAGGCGTAAACGTGGTCGCGGTGGGTGAAGCGTTTGACCGAAGATTGGCAGAGCTTAAGTACCAACAGCCGGTCGGCATCGATATTTCTGAGGTGTATAACCAGCCAAAAGAAGTAGATAAATCAGTAAGCGGCTTTGTGGTGAGCTTGGGGCAGGCGGTTGCGATCGTAATCGTGGTGCTGCTGTTCTTCATGGGTCTGCGTTCCGGTCTGTTGATTGGCTTGATACTGCTACTGACCGTGTTTGGTACCTTCATTTTTATGCAGTACTTCAAAATCGATCTACAACGTATCTCACTGGGTGCATTGGTTATCGCACTGGGGATGCTGGTGGATAACGCCATAGTGGTGGTCGAGGGGATATTGATCGGCACGCAGAAGGGGCGAACCCGGATGCAGGCCGCGACTGATATCGTAACTCAGACTAAATGGCCATTGCTCGGTGCAACGGTTATCGCGGTAACGGCATTTGCGCCTATCGGTTTGTCTGAAGACTCGACGGGTGAGTACTGTGGCACCTTGTTCACGGTTCTACTTATCTCGCTAATGTTGAGCTGGTTTACGGCTATCTCAATTACGCCATTCTTTGCCGATATCTTCTTTAAAGGTCAGAAGGTCGATGCAGATAATGAGGGCAAAGATCCGTATAACGGGATGGTCTTTGTTATCTATAAGAACTTTTTAGAGTTCTGTATGAAGCGTGCATGGTTGACGATGGCTGTGTTAGTCATAGGCCTAGGGGCGAGTGTTTACGGTTTTGGTTTCGTAAAACAAGCTTTCTTCCCATCGTCGACGACACCGATGTTCCAAGTCGATGTGTGGATGCCAGAAGGGACCGATATCCGAGCAACCAACACCAAGCTTAAAGTGCTAGAAGGTTGGCTGGCTGAACAGGACGAAGTAGAACATATCACGACGACTGCAGGTAAAGGCTTGCAACGTTTCATGCTAACTTACGCACCTGAGAAAAGTTATAGCGCTTACGGCGAGATAACGGTGCGTGTGAAAAGTTACGAAGTGCTTGAAGGGCTAATGAAACGCTTCCGTGAGCACGTAGATGGTCAGTTCCCAGAGATAGATTACAAGCTTAAGCAGATTGAATTAGGTCCTGGTGGCGGTGCGAAGATTGAAGCGCGTATTGTAGGTTCTGATCCAACGGTACTTCGTTCAATTGCAGCCCAAGTGATGGATGTAATGCGTGCTGATAGCGGCGCATTTAACGTTCGCCACGACTGGCGTGAAAGAACTAAGGTACTAGAGCCTCAGTTCAATGAAAGCCAAGCTCGTCGTTACGGTATCACTAAGTCTGATGTTGATGATTTCCTCGCGATGTCTTTCTCTGGTAAGTCGATCGGTGTGTACCGTGATGGTACAACGCTGATGCCGATTGTGGCTCGTTTACCAGAAGATGAGCGTGTCGATATTCGTAACATCGAAGGTATGAAGATCTGGAGCCCTGCGTTAAGTGAATACATTCCACTGCAACAAGTGACTTTAGGCTATGAGTTGGAATGGGAAGATCCACTGATCATTCGTAAGAATCGTAAGCGTATGCTGACAGTCATGGCGGATCCTGACCTACTGGGCGAAGAAACCGCTTCTACGCTACAGAAGCGCCTACAGCCACAAATAGAAGCGATTGAGATGCCACCGGGTTATTCTCTTGAGTGGGGTGGTGAGTATGAGTCATCTGCGGATGCGCAGGCGTCACTATTCACAACCATGCCTCTTGGCTACTTGTTCATGTTCTTGATCACCGTGTTCCTGTTTAACTCAGTAAAAGAGCCGCTGATCGTATGGTTAACGGTACCACTGGCTTTAATCGGTGTAACGACTGGCTTGCTGGCCTTAAACACCCCGTTTGGCTTTATGGCTCTGTTAGGCTTCTTGAGTCTATCCGGGATGCTTTTGAAGAACGGTATCGTACTACTTGACCAAATCGAGATTGAGATGAAGTCAGGTAAGGATCCTTATGTTGCTGTTGTTGATGCTGCGCTAAGTCGTGTTCGCCCGGTATGTATGGCAGCGATTACGACGATTCTAGGTATGATTCCTTTGTTGCCTGATATTTTCTTCAAGCCAATGGCTGTTACCATTATGTTTGGTTTGGGTTTTGCGACGGTACTGACGCTTATCGTTGTACCGGTACTGTACCGCCTGTTCCATAAAATTGACGTAGCATAACTCTAATTTACTTTTGAAATAATGCCCCGACTTGGGGCATTATTTTTATGTACGATTACCAAAGTGAGATTATCGAAATGGAAGCGAATACCGTGGAAAGAACCTGTGCATGGGCACTCAAACATGAACTTGAAAGGGAATACCACGATACGGAGTGGGGCGTACCTGTCTACGATGACCAAGTGTTGTTTGAATTCATCACTTTGGAGGGCGCTCAAGCGGGACTTAGCTGGATTACTATACTGAAAAAACGAGAGAGCTATCGTGCTGCGTTTGAGAACTATGATCTCAACAAGCTCGCTGCTTTCAATGAGGACAATGTACCGAGCATTATTGAAAACTTCGATGTGGTTAAGCATAAGGGCAAGATTGCCTCGGTATATAGTAATGCTCGCGCAACGCTGGAACTTCAGAAAGAGTTTGGCTCACTATCGAATGCTTTATGGCAGTTCGTTGATAACAAAGTGGTCGATAATCAGTGGACCGAGATGTCTCAAGTACCCGCTTCAACAGAGCAATCCAAAGCGATGAGCAAGTTTTTAAAGAAGAGAGGCTTTAAGTTTGTAGGAGAAACAATCTGTTACGCATTTATGCAAGCCACCGGTATGGTGAACGACCACATCGTTGGTTGCCCTTACAAATAAAAGTGTTAATTATTGTCGCGAAATAATTGTGTGAAAATTGGAAAATTCACTAGCCATTTATAAACTATTCAATATCATATGCGACCGAATTAAAACCTAGAAGACGATAGTGAAACAACAAAGCTACCAAATTTGTGATGCTAGTTATGATCCCTTGCTTAGGCAGTTTGTGCGTGAAGATGGCCACGTAGAAACTATCGCGCCGTTAGAAGGTAAGGTGTTCCTGTTCTTACTGGAGAATGCTGGTGAATGCATTGAGCGAGGCCTGATATTTGAAAGGTGTTGGGGTAACGTCATTGTCTCAGAGCAAGCTCTAACCAATGTGATATCTAAGATCAGAAAAACGCTGTCTAGAGTCACTTGTGGTTGTGCAACAATTCGTACCGTAAGTAAAACCGGCTATTCCCTTGAAATCAATGAGTCGAAAGGAACAAGCTCAAACACCCAAGCTGCGCCTCAAGTAGACCTTGATGAAGTCCAGTCGGCGTCTGTAGCGACTATAGCAGCAAAGCCAACGATTCAAGAGGAGTCGATCGTAACAGCAGATAAAGCCTCAACGACAAGCCAAGAGCCTGTAGAGAGTTCTTCGGCTATAACTTCGGGCTTTACATCTTCAAATCAAGCGCACGGTTCGGTTGCACTTGGTTTATCAAGCATAACTAACAATAAACATGCTATCAAAGCAGGCTATATAATCGCACTTATTTGTGTTCTCGTTACTGCGTTCAATCTATTCCAAACTTACTACAAGCCAACGCCTTACTTTATCGATGAGGCGGAATATAGTGATAGTTACACAGACAATACTAACCACTATTTTTTCCATATTGTTCATGGAGATTCCTATTCGCTACCAGCGATAACTGAAAAGCTGACCAGTGTGATACCTAGCCACTGTAATGTGGATGTGTTTGTTCGTATTTATCCATCTGTCGATCAGCCAGAGAGCGATGCTTTGTACATGTTAGTTCAAAGGAAGGATGGCGAGGCTCTTAATTATGGGGCGACGATTTTCAATGTAGAGACGTCTTTTGACTCGTTTGCATCTCATATGAAAAAGAGGAGCTACTTTTGCGATTAATTGGCTTACTCATTTTATTGGTAATTGCTTCGGCAAGCTTTTTTCTCGACCAAAATGCACTGGCGGGCTCTCGATGGCACTGTAAAACGCTAAAAACGGATTTCTTATCTCAGGCATTCCGACCGTACCAATCGCTTTATGAGCGAATGAGCATTACTTTTCAGTCTGACCAAACTTTTAGCATGAGAGAGTTTGTGACGATTACAGAGAAAGACGGTACCGAAGGCACGATGGAAAACCTTTATTCGGGTTACTATGGTTTGGATGGGGATCATTTGTCGATGAGCATTATTGATGTGAGAACCGCAACTCCGTTTCATGATCCAATCATCAATCAGGAATACAGTGAGTACAAAGGAGTGACCATTGATTACTCGATTTTGGAGAAGGAGCAGTCCCTGTATCTGTTTAATGAACACCGCTCTGAAATCTTTAATTGGACATGCTACAAGGTTCACTAATCAGCTATTAGGGCTTGTGGGGCTGTACGCTGTTGATACGCAGAACTGAAAAAAGGCAGGGTAGTCCTGCCTTTTTAGTCTCGGTAAGCTTGATGCTAAAGATTAAACGAGCGCGTTGTAACGCTCCAATCCAGCCTCTAGATCTGCAATCAAATCATCAACATCTTCTAAGCCGATATGAACACGAATCAAGGTACCTTCGAAGTTAGGGTTCGCAACGGTTCTTAGGCTATCAAAACTGCTCGGTTCGTTCGCTAGGATCAAACTCTCAAAGCCGCCCCAGGAGTAACCCATACTAAAGTGCGTCATGCCATCAAGTAGCGCTGTGGTCGCTTTTGTATTTGAGTTTTTGAGCACGAAAGAGAACAAGCCATTACCACCGGTAAAGTCTCGCTTAAAGAATTCATGGCCTGGGCAAGACTCTAGAGCTGGGTGACGAACGTGGTCGACTTCTGGACGTGTTTCTAACCATTTAGCGACTTTCAAGCTACTTTCTGCGTGTTGGCGCAGTCGAACATCAAGAGTACGTATGCCGCGTAGGCCAAGGTAAGCGTCGTCTGGTGAAACACACTGACCCATCAAGTAGCTTTGCTCTCTTAGCTGATCCCAGCATTTCTCGTTCGCGACCGCTGTACCTAGCATCACATCTGAGTGGCCAACGATGTATTTGGTTGCGGCTTGAATCGAGATATCAACGCCAAACTCAAACGGAGAGAAGTTAACGCCGGCTGCCCAAGTGTTGTCTAGCATCACGATGATGTCATGTTCGTGAGCAATACGCGCAAGCGTTGGAATGTCTTGGACTTCCATGGTGACAGAGCCCGGAGACTCGGTAAACAGTACCTTGGTGTTTGGTTTGATAAGGTCTTGGATACCTTCACCAATGGTTGGCTCGTAGTAGGTGGTTTCTACACCCATTTTCTTCATGATGGTGTCACAGAAGTCACGAGTTGGCTCGTAGCACGTGTCGACCATCAAAATATGGTCGCCTGTTTCTACAAAAGAAAGGATCGCATTAGAGATAGCTGCCGTTCCACAAGGGTAGAGTGCACAGCCAGCACCGCCTTCCACTTCAACCATCGCATCTTGGAAAGCGAAATGAGTGTTGGTTCCACGACGTCCGTAAAAAAGGGTTTTGTTAGCGCGGTTAATCGTAGCCTTACGCTTTTCTTCTACTGAGTTAAATACGACAGTTGAAGCGCGTTGTACTGGTGGGTTAACAACACCATTGGTCCACTTCTTATCACGACCGGCTGTGATCAGTTTAGTGGTTTTGTTCTCGGACATGCTGTGAATTCCTTATCAATCGGTTATGTCCTATTTAAAACATGCCAAGAGTGTTCAAAGCAAGAGCGGAGCGGGGATTTTTGCGCTTTTCTTACGATTTTTAACCTTTCACTCAGTTAACAGTGAAAGGTTAAAAATGATCGATGGGGAAACAACGAGCCATAATCGACTTATTGCTGGAACTATAGGAGTGGGTTGAACAAGTAGAACAGCCTCTCAAAGAAGCGATTACTTAGGTTTCTTTGCTCCCACTGTTCTAACTCTACAGAGTGAGATGAAGCGATATAAGATTTCTGCAGTTCAGAGAGTGTTTGAGTGAAATGCACATCGTCCACAGCGAGCGTTACTTCAAAGTTGAGCCATAAACTGCGCATGTCGATATTGACCGTTCCAATTAAGCAGAACTCTTCATCGATGACTACCGATTTGGTATGAAGAAGACCACCGTAAAACTCGTAGATCTTCACACCCGCCTCGAGTAGCTCGGTATAGAATGCACGAGAGGCCCACTTAACCATCAGCGAATCATTATTGTGTGGGATGATCAGTTCGACGTTGACACCACGTTGAGCCGTCATCTTAAGGGTTTCTAACAAGTCCGCACTCGGCACAAAGTAAGGGGTCGTAATACGCACGGTATGGTTAGCCTGATTGATCGCAATAGTTAGAACTTGCAGGATCAAATACTCCGGCATACCTGGACCCGACGGCACAACTTGTACGGGGTGATGCGTCACTGCTTCTTCTACAGAGCACTCAGGTAACTCAGGTAAAATACGCTCGCCGGTTTCTACTTCCCAGTCCCAGCCGTGGATTGCAGAGAGCACGTTAACGGTTGGGCCGGTGACGCGAACCATCACATCAATCCATTGGCCAACGCCCGAGCTCTGTTTGAAGTGAGCTGGGTCGACCATATTCATCGAGCCTGTGTAGGCAATAGTCTCATCAATAACAATAATCTTACGGTGCTGCCTTAGATCAAGGCGTCGCAAGAAAATACGCCACGGGCTCACTTCCAATGCTTGTACAACATGAACACCCGCGTCTTTCATCATTGCGAGCCAATGGCTTTTGAAAAAGCGCGGGCTACCCGCTGAATCGAGCAAAACTTTAACATCTACGCCACGTTTTGCTGCGCGAATCAGCGCAGAGGCAACCGAATCGGTCAGGCCACCTGGATGCCAAATATAGAAAACCATCTTAATACTGGTTTGGGCATTTTCTATATCTTCAATAATTGCGTGTAGGATCTCGTTTGGTGAAGATTGCAGGGATAGAGTGTTTCCACTGAGCGCAGGAATGCCCATTCGATTGTTACAAAGCTCGTCAATCTTATGGATAGGGGAGCCGACTTTCCCTGGTTGGTGAAGTTGGCAATCGTTCAATTGACGGAACCAATCACCAAAGGGAGTAAACATGCGATGTGCGCGTTCAGCCCTTTTCCTGCCAAGATTTAGCTCGCCAAATAAGAAGTAACAAGCCACCCCCACAATTGGGATAATGTAGATAACCATAAGCCAGGCGAGAGAAACGCTGACAGAGCGTCGTTTTAGTACAACACGCAATGTTACACCGGCGACAAGTACCCAGTACAAAGCAACAGCGGCTAATGTTAAAAAATGGTAGAGCTTTTCCACATTGAATACTCGAAAAAAGAGATACTTAGATAGTAATGCTATTTTGTGGATATGGGAATTTAAGGAATCAACTATTTACAAAATAGAGCAAAAGCTGTAAACAGGTTATAGTTGTTAAGTTTTGGTTAACTTAAGAAGAAAACGATTGTTTTGTATGAAAAGGCGGCATTTAACCATAAAAATTTACATTGGTAACGAAATATGTACGGTTCGGACTTCCAATTTTATTCTTAAACTGGTTTACTTGCTATACAAAGAGCGTCAATCAAATCTTCTAAGTGTGTAAAGTCGTTTTTACACCTTATCTTTTAAAGACGCCACCCAAAGCAAAACACAACATCACACAACACAAATTTTGGAGTAAACGTGGCTACTAGTAATACAACCACAACACCCCGTGATACCTGGGGTTCGAAGTTAGGATTCGTAATGGCTGCAGCAGGTTCTGCTGTTGGCTTAGGTAACATTTGGAAATTCCCATACACAGCAGGCGAGAGTGGCGGTGGTGCATTCGTTGCAATTTACCTGTTTTTCGTAATTTTCATCGGTTTCAGTGTAATGCTGACTGAATTTGCTATTGGCCGTCATACGCAAAAATCAGCAGTAGGTGCATTTAAATCAACTGACCGTCGTTGGACGTTCGCTGGTGTTATTGGCGTAGTGAGTGGTCTACTTATCATGGGTTTCTACCCTGTAGTAGGTGGCTGGTCTATCGCATACATTGGTAAGATTGCTGGTGGTCTTCTAGACGCACCTGAAGCAATCGGTGACAGCTTCGGTGGTTTCATCTCTAACCCAGTTCAACCACTAATGTGGATGGGGCTATACCTACTTCTTAACGTTGTTATCGTTATGAAAGGTATCTCGGGCGGTATCGAGAAAGCGGGTAAGGTTCTAATGCCACTGCTATTCCTGATCCTTATCGTGGTATCGATCAAAGGTCTGACTCTTCCAGGTTCTATGGCTGGTCTTGAGTTCCTATTCAGCCCTGATTTCTCTAAGGTAGACAGCAACGTAATTCTAGCTGCACTTGGCCAAGCATTCTTCTCACTATCTCTTGGTATGGGTTGTATGTTGACTTATGGTTCTTACCTTAAGAAGAAAGAAAACCTAGTTCAAACTACCGCTATGGTTACAGCAATGGATACAGGTGTTGCTATCCTAGCTGGTGTTGCAATGTTCCCAGCGATGTTCGCATTCGGTATGGAGCCAGCAGCAGGTCCTGGTCTAGTGTTCGTTGTTGTTCCTCAGCTATTTGCTGAAATGGGCGGCGTGATTGGTCTTCTATTCGCACTTATGTTCTTCATCGGTCTAAGTGTTGCGGCTCTAACATCTTCAGTTTCTCTACTAGAGGTTGTGGTTTCTTACCTAATCGACGAGAAAGGCATGAAGCGTGTAACGGCAGTATTGTCTGCAAGTGTTGTAATGGCTGCGCTATGTATCTTCGCATCTCTATCTCTAGGTGGCGTTGGTCCAACACTATTCGACACAGGCGCATTTGATATCTTCGACCTACTAACAGATAAGATCTTCCTAGCTGTTGGCGGTATGTTGGTATGTATCTTCGCTGGTTGGAGACTAAACCGTGCAGACCTAGAGAAAGAAATCACTAACGACGGTGAAGTATCTTTCCCACTATTTGGTCTATGGTACGCACTAGTTAAGTACATCATCCCAGTAGCTATCGCAATCGTTGCGTTCATGGGTATCTCTTCTGGCTTCGACAGCGGTAAAGGTGCAATCATGCTACTAGGTATTGGTATTATTGCTGGCTCTGCGCTTATCTCTAAGAAGCTATAGTTTTAAGAAGCTACAATCGCGAGCTAAAGTAAGTTACAAAACGGGAGCCAATGGCTCCCGTTTTTTTGTACCTGTAACTTAATAATCGATAAAAAATAATCGTTGGTATTCACTAAAGTTATCCGTCTGGTAGACGATATGTTAAATGTTAAGGCTGTATAAGCTGTCGTTTATTTAGGTAGGTGTTGTGTGAAATTATCTGTAAGAAAAAAGCTTTATGCTGGGTTTGGCTCAATTTTGGCGGTGCTTGTTACCTTAGTTACCATCGTCTGGTTTGAAGTCATTGATGCCCATAAAAGCGCAGATGAAATTAGAATGGACGATGTTCCGGGTACTGTTACCTACCTTGTGCTGATTGATGAAGCGGGTGATGTATACCGAGATGCGCTGGGTGCAATTACACTGGTTGATAACGCACTGAATGACTATCGCACTAATAAGAGTGAGTTCGCTCAGGCTATTGAACAGGCAAAACGCTTGGAAAGCAGAGGCTCTGAAGATCATCGCCGTATTCTGCGTATTGAAGAGTTAATGGGACGCTTCACCCAAGAGTTTGAATCTAAGCTTGTGCCTAAGATCAATGATCAGTATGAGCTACTAGCCAACATTCAACAGCTGCGTTCTCTATACGAGACCAACTTGATACCCATTGAAAACTTGCTGGATCAAGCATCTGCAAGTGAGCGAGCGGATACCGAGCAGTCGCTACTGATACTCACCGATACGTTTACTACTATTGAACGCACTATCATGGTGTTGTCTGCGATTGCTATCGTCTTCGGTTGTGTGATTGCGTATGTGTTGTCTAGCTCGATTACTAATCGCCTGACTCGTGTTGAACAAGTAGCACGCCGCGTGGCAAATGGTGATTTAACAGCTGGTGATATTGTGGATGACTCTGGTGATGAGTTGGCAGATTTAGCGACGTCGATCAACCAGATGCAAAAATCATTGGTCGACCTACTGGGATCTATCTCTTCTGTAACCCATGAAGTTCAATCTGTTACTGGTGAGCTATCTTCTATTAGCCAAGACATCGTAACGGGCGCTTCTGCTCAAGCTGATAAAGCGAACTTGATTGCAACGGCTGCTGAAGAGTTAAGCTTGACCATTTCAGAAGTGGCGCAGCAGGGAACGTCTACGTATGAAGAAGCACGCCGCTCTGAAACCTCTGCTGAAGATGGCCGTAACGTGATTGTCGAAATGGTGGCGAGTATTCAACAAGTGTCGACTCAAATGAGTGATATGTCACTACAAATGAATACTTTGGGCTCTCATGGTGAGCAGATTGGTAGCGTTATCAAAGTTATCGAAGACATTGCTGAGCAAACTAACCTGTTAGCGTTGAATGCGGCGATTGAGGCGGCACGTGCGGGTGAATTCGGTCGTGGTTTTGCTGTGGTTGCCGATGAAGTACGCGCGTTAGCGGAGAGAACGACCAAAGCGACACAAGAAGTGTCTGGTATTATTCAGTCGATTCAGTCTGGCACTCAAGAGGCGGTGACTTATACCCAAGATAACTGCCGCTTGGTTGAGATTGGTGTTGAGCAAAGCTCTGGTGCGGTTTCTGCCCTAGAAGCGATTGTAAGCGGTGCAGGCAATGTACAAAGCATGGTGAACTCTATTGCGACCGCAGCAGAAGAGCAGACAGCTGTGACGAAAGAAATTGCTGCAGATATCACGGCGATCAGCGATATCTCTGAGCAATCCTTGCAACTGGCAACGCGTAGCTCAGAAAATACTTCAGGTCTGAACGAGAAGGTTGCGGAGCTAGAAGCCTTGGTCGGTAAGTTCAAGCTCGCTTAGTTTCTATTTATAGGGGGTAAAACCTACCCTTGAATGCTGACAACGAGAAACAAGCCCAACGATTCAATCTTTATTGAGCGAGTTGGGCTTTTTCGTTGCTGGAATCTGGATTCAGACACGGTATACTCCACCCTCTATAACGGAGCTAGCCTTTACATGTTCGATATTCTTCTCAATCACTCTGATTTTTTACTCATCAATAAGCACCCTGGAATCAGCGTCCACAAAGACGATGGTGATACCATGTTGCTTCAAGAAGTCGCTAAGGCAATCAATGAGCCTAAGCTGTATCTCGTTCATCGTCTTGATAAAATGACTTCAGGTATTCTGTTATTAGCCAAGAGTGCATCGGCGGCTAGTGAGCTTTCACAACTATTTGCTAAGCGCGAAGTGGAGAAGTACTACTTGGCGATTGGCTCTAAGAAGCCGAAGAAAAAACAGGGTTTAATCTCTGGGGATATGGAGCGTTCACGACGCTCTAGCTGGAAACTCTTAACAACCAAAGAAAACCCAGCGATAACTCAATTTCTATCAGCAGCGGCTGAACCTGGTGAGCGACTTCTTTTATGTAAACCCTTTACAGGGCGCACGCACCAGATCCGCGTGGCGATGAAGTCGATAGGCTCAGCCATCGTTGGTGACCCAATTTATAATCCATCGAGTGAGGCTGACAGAGGTTATCTGCATGCCTTCGCGATTCGATTTACTTATCAATCACAAGCCTACCAATTTGTCTGTGACCCAAGGAGCCTACACTCTTTAGGCGAGAAGTGGCACCAAGAAACCGTATCTAACGGTTTGAACGGTTGGCTTGAACCTTGGTCATTAAGTTGGCCAAAGCTAAATACTAAGTGAGTGAAATAATGGAAGCATCTGCTTTACCTGTATTTTTTGAACATATCGAACAACAGCTAAACGAAGTACCTAACGAGCTACGTCGTATTTTTCATGGTCGTGGTAAGTTTTGGCCAGGCCTAGAACAGATCACATGTGATTGGGTCGATGGCCAATTATTGGTGAACGTGTTTAAAGAGATTGATGACGCGTTTTTGTCATCGCTTAAAGACGGTTTGCTAGCGCTGACCAGCAAAGACATTTGGCAAACCAAGCAAGGTACAAGCATCGTGCTTCAACACCGTTACGCTGACGGCGCACCTTCGGAAGTACTGTGGGGTGAGCTTAACGACTCTCCAGTGGTTGTTGAGCATGGCCTTAAGTATCAGCTAAACATTGGTCGTAACCAGAATTTTGGTCTGTTCCTAGACATGCGCAATGGTCGTCAATGGGTGCAAGATAATGCCAAGGGTAAGAATGTTCTTAACTTGTTCGCATACACTTGTGGCTTCTCTGTGGCTGCAATTGCGGGTGGCGCTCGTCAATGTTTGAACGTTGATATGTCACGTGGCTCACTGAACAAAGGCCGTGATAACCACCGTTTGAATGAGCATGACATGCGCTCTGTGAATTTCCTTGGTTACGATATCTTTAAGTCGTGGGGAAAAATCAAGAAGGGCGGTCCTTATGAGTTGGTGATCATCGACCCACCTTCGTTCCAAAAAGGCAGTTTCGCGCTGACTAAAGACTACAAAAAGATCTTACGTCGTTTGCCAGAGCTTCTAACGGAAGGGGGGGAAGTGATCGCGTGTGTGAACTCACCAGCAGTGTCACCTAACTTCCTTATCGAGACGATGGCAGAAGAAGCGCCAAACGTTGAGTTTATTGAACGCTTAGACAACCCACCTGAGTTTGTGGATGTCGACCTTGATTCAAGCCTCAAAGTACTGAAATTTAGAATTAACACGTCTGCTGATGCTTAATTGAACCTCAGCATTAGAAAAGAAAACGCCACTCATATTGAGTGGCGTTTTTGTTCTTGTTTGTGTCGTTTGTTAGACCGCTAACTCTCTTGCTGAGTCTTAAGAGTTTGGAACCCAAAATAGATACGCATAAATGTGGTGAGCCAACATGCTGCACCAAAGGTATAGGCGATAACAGCAAAGTGTTGTGGCCAAATACAAAAGGCAATGAAACAGGCGATGGTCTCTGTCCCTTCGGTTAGGCCAGACATGTAGTAGAGAGACTTGTGCTTGTACACTGGATTCTCAATACCTCGTTTGCCCGCCATCACCGCAAACGCCAAAAAGCTACTGCCTGTACCGATAAAAGAGAAGATCAAAAATGCGCCGGCAATGGCGTTGTGTTCTGGATTGGCAATCACGAAACCAAAAGGGATCAGTGAATAGAAAAGGAAATCTAAACTGATGTCGAGGAAACCGCCCGCATCACTGATACCTTGGATTCGAGCCAAGGCGCCATCAAGCCCATCACAAACTCTGTTGAAAATGATGAAGCCCAACGCCCACTCATATTGCTCAAACGCTAACGCCGGAAACGCCAAACAACCGACCAAAAAACCGAATAGGGTGATTTGATTAGCGGTAATACCGACTCGATTCAGTACTTTTGCAGACTGGTGTAATGGCCACTTGATGACCTTTATTGAGTACTTATCCAGCATGGTTGCTTCTCCATGGCCAAGAGAGTACTTGAGCCCCTTGAGGCACATCTGCTTCGTCGTGCGTCACCATCAGGGTTGGGATATTAGCTTTGGTTAATTGCTCAAATACCCAGTCTCGAAATTGTGCTCTGAGCTCTTGGTCTAACTTACTGAATGGTTCATCAAGTAGAGCCAATTTAGGCTTCGCCAATAACATACGAGTTAAACTGATTCTCGCTCGTTGGCCACCAGAAATCTGATCGGGAAAAGACTCTGCTAAGTGTGTCAGTTCAATGTCTTTTAACGCTGCCATGGCTTGCTGTTGGCGAGCAGAGCCTTTAACCGAATTAGGTAGTGAGAATGCCAAGTTTTCCCATACTTTTAAGTGAGGGAACAATAGATCATCTTGAAAAAGAATACCGACCTTACGTTGGTGTGATGGGAGATCGTCCAGTTGAATGTCATTCAAAACAACACTTCCAGAATACGAAAACTCTTCATTCAAGTGGCCTGCGATGGCGTCCAATAAGGTGGATTTACCGCAACCGCTCGGTCCCATCAATGCCAGTATCTGGCCCGATTCTAATGTTACATTTAGCGCTGAAAACAGCGATTCGCCATCGGTTTTACGGATGGCGAGGTCGTTGAGGTACAGACTCATTACTTAAGAAACCTTTGAAAGTAAGACGGCGATATCTGAGTTGAAGTCGGCTGACTAATATCGCTAAAGAGAAAAAGAACAGAGGCAACAAGGCCTGCCAAATAGCATAAATGGCGGTCACTCTACGGTCGAAGCCGCTCGTTAGGGCGACAGATTCTGTGGTGATGGTACTAATACGCCCTGCACCTAGCATCAGTGTTGGTAAGTATTGAGCCAAACTCACGCTGATACCAACGGCCCACGCAAAGGCAATGGCAGGTAATAAGATAGGTAGCTTGATGGAGTACCAGCTTTGAAATGGCGATTTGCCCAAGCTGAGTGATGCTTTAATAAGTCCATCGTTGAAGCTTTTCCATGGTCCATCTAAAGATAAATAGACAAATGGGAAGGCGAAGAATACGTGCGCCCAAATCACCCAGAATTCATAGGCATTACTTCCTACATACAGCGTGGTGACTTGCATACCAAATAATACCGATAGCTGTGGGATCAACATCGGAATTGCGATAACAAAACCAGGCACTTGCCACTTGTATTTGATTCGGTACTCATGAGCAATCAGTGCAAGGACCAGCGCAACTGAAGCTGCGATTAGACCAATCCATAAGCTTTGACCAACGGTACTCATGATGCCATCCCATTCAAATTCCCAAAAGCGCATGCTGTAGCGACTCGGAAGTAAGTCAGGGAAGCGCCAACGTTGAGCCACGCTCCAAATCATCATCAAAGGAATGATTGCGAGTGATAGTGTTGCCAAAGCTGTGAATACGGTTTTTCCTGGTAGTTTAATGCCTGTTCGCCCCGAATATTGCCAAGCTCTAAAGAACTTCAATACAGCCCATTCAATGAAGCGGGCTAAGGCGATGATCAAGGACGCTAAGCCAAACAGAACAATAGCGCCAGCCGCTGCTCTCGGCAGTAGGTTAAGATCGGGATCGTTAAACCATTGCCATACTAAAACGGCAAAAGTAGGCGGGTTAGTTGGGCCAATGATTAGCGCAATATCGACAACCGATACGCTGTAAGCGAGCACCGCTAACATTGGGAAGCGAAGCTTGGTGAACCATTGTGGGAAAATGCACTTCCACCATATCTGTGAGCGACTATAACCCAATGAAGCACTCACCTTAGTAATACGCTCAACGTCAATTTGCTGAAGTATCGATATACTCATGAGCAATAAGAAAGGCACTTCTTTAAGTGCCAACATAATGATCAAGCCAAATGCATACGGATCTTTTACGAGTAACGCTAACTCGGAACTGGTCGCGGATTCACCAAGCAAATGATGCACAGCTCTCGCTCCGAGACCTGTCGGGCTAAATAGAAAAGCAAAGCCAATGGCGAAAGCCACATGGGGAATAGCCAGCATAGGTGAAAGGGTCAGTTCGATCTTTCTCCAAAATCGGTTTCTCCACGAAGCTTGGAGAATACAAAAGGTAAGAAAGCATGCGATGTAGCTGCTCGCAATCGCAGAACCAAGACTCAAACCAATAGAGTGCCAAGCGCCTTCCCATTGGAATACTTGGCTAAAACCGTTGAGAGAGGGCTCCATCAACCCTAAGGGCGGGATATAACTGAGTGACGAAGCCACTACTCCCGCTACCCCAGGAATTGTTGGGATAATGCATACCACTATAACGACAAAATATAGAGCACGTAGCATCGAGCTTAGTTACCGTATCGTTTTAGCCACTCTTTCTCGAGTGCGTTTTGCCAGCTTGGGTGTGGTTCATCAATCGATTTAAATTGCTGAGTATTCTTAGCGCTACCTGTTAGGTACTTGCTGCTCAATACTGAAGGGTCACCCCAAACATTGAGGTCACCTTTGCGCGATTGTGCTTCTGGGCTTAACAAGAAGTTGATGGTCACTTGTGCGCCTGCGGTAGCATTGGCATTCCAAGGGATCGCAAGGAAGTGGATATTAGATAAAGCACCGTTTTCCAACGCATAAGCTTTGGTTGTTTCTGCTAAACGACCACTTGATTGCGCTGAATACACAGAGTTTGGATTGAATGTAATTGCGAGGTCGAGTTGTCCGTCATCCAAAAGCTGAATGCTCTCTGATGTGCCTGCAGGGAATTGTTTACCACCGCGCCATGCAACTTTGTGGAATTTATCTAAGTAAGCCCATAATGGTGCAGTGATCGCTTGGAAGTTCTCTTCTGAAACAGGCTTCGCGAGTTCAGGGCTGTTGTTGGTTAGCTCAATCAGTAAAGACTTAATAAAGCTAGTACCATGAAATT
The DNA here is from genome assembly GCF_013114115.1 of Vibrio sp. 070316B. NCBI lineage: Bacteria > Pseudomonadati > Pseudomonadota > Gammaproteobacteria > Vibrionales > Vibrionaceae > Vibrio > Vibrio sp. 070316B. Next base: position 347,820 of record NZ_VTYC01000001.1, read on the forward strand.
CTGGTGGGCGAGGGTAGCTTAAACGGTTAGGGAATGCCTGAGCGTAGCTCAACATCTCTGAAAACGATTGTGGCGGATTGTGCAGTGTTTCTTGGTCGTGAATGAACACCAATTGCCCAACGCCCCAAGGTGCTTCTAGCCCTTCCGTTGGTTCAGAAAAGTCGACATCAATGGGTAAAGACTTATCGACGTACTTCCAGTTAGGAAGGGATTCTGTAAATGGCCCAAACAACAGTTTGTTGTCTTTCATTGAACGGAAGTTCTCACCGTTGATCCAAACGATATCGACACTGCCTTCGCTATTCTTACCTGCGGCTTTCTCCGCAAGTAGGCGAGTTGCTGTTTCAGCGATATCTGTGACTTTTACATGTTTTAACGTTACGCCATAGTCACTTTGTAACTTCTTGCCTGCCCATTGTAGGTAACGGTTGATCTCTTGGCTTCCGCCCCAAGCGTGAAAGTAGACAGTTTGTCCTTCTGCCTGCTGTTCTATTTTATTCCAGCTATCGGTGGATGTTGCTTCATCAGCATAAATGGTTGCGCTGTAGGCAATGGTTGCCATGATTCCTAACGTACTTACTATCTTGTTCATAAACTTTTCCATTTGGTAGTGAACGGGCAAGAGCATTGTGTTTTCGAACTCCCTTGGCCATGTCGACCTTTCGTGGCTAACGAAAGATCAACACGGCATAATAGTTATTCTATCTGTTTCTCAAATAAATTCTAATTCAACAGTAAATTCAATCAATTACTTGAGAAGACCTAGGGAGTTCTCAGTTGAGTTTTGTTCAATGTGTAGTTATCTATGAAACTCAACAGACTCTGGGCTTTTGCCATCCTAGCAACAGACCGTTGAAGCGTTGAATTTATTGCATCTAAATGAGCGATTTTTGAGGTTTGTTGGAGGTTGGTACGAAAAATCGGCGATGAGCGTCAATTTTGAAGAAGTAGTGAGGGCAAGCTGACAATAAAAAAGGAGCCATCGGGCTCCTTTAATCAGTATTTGGTTTCGATGACGGATTAGTTTACCCAGTCACGAATTGTGTACGTAAGCGTGTGTACATCGTTTTTCAGTACTAGCGTATCGTTTGTTAGCGTTACGTCACTCCACTCACTTAGAGTGGCAGAAACCGATTGTTCGATTTCCATCGCAGAGCCATGACACATTTTCATTGTCATGCCCATTTGCTTGATACGGAATTGACCGTCTTTCAACTCGCCTTGACCAAAGAAGTTGTTACAACCAGCCATGCCGTTTGCAGTCATCTTTTCACCGATCTCTAGACGAGGAGCTGCTTGGTCTTCGCTTTTCACAATGTCCTTGCCATCAATTTGCGCAAGTTCCCAATTATGGTGCTGTAGATCGGTTGGTGTTACTTGCATCGCGTTGTCACCTGTTGTTGTGCATGCTGCTAACATCATAGGTAAAGCGGCTACTGCTAGTAATTTTTTTGAACTAAACTTCATATTATAAGGCTCCAAAGGAAAGAACGAAGTTACCGAATAAGTGTAACTTGATGGGTTGAAAGTATAGTTTACAAAACACTATATGTGTCAGTATAAGGTCATAGTTTAGTATGGATTTCGTAGGCGTGGCGACAACTTAATCGCTTATTTTTGAGATAGTAAGCGTAATTTTGAATGTGTAAGGAGGCATGGTGGAGCAGTTAGAGTTTTTCCAAGTTCCAAGCCCTTGCGTTGGGGTTTGCTCAAGTGATGACAAAGGCTATTGCAATGGTTGTATGCGCAAAAGAGAAGAGCGCTTTAATTGGATGTCGATGACTCCCGCAGAGCAATTGCACGTGATAAAGCTGTGTCGTCAGCGCTATAGACGAAAAATAATGAAGCAAAAAAACTTGGTTGGTAAACAGGTCGACGAAGAGGGAAATACAAGTCCCCAAAGAGATCTTTTTGGCTAAAGAGGATGTATTAAGATTTTATTTAACTCCGAAGTAACTATTACTTTACATAATGGTTGGGGTGTAATATTAAGATAGGTACCTTTGTACCAGAGGAGTGGTGTCGGTATGAATAAAAAGAACGTAAAACTCAAAACAGAGCCCGTCAAAGCACTGGACCGAAAACCGATTGGGGCGAAAGATGCCCCTGAAGAGAGCCCACGAGATTGGCACTCGATGTCAGAAGAAGAGCGAATGGAAATCCTTTCTCACCTTTCAGACATGCCTTTTCAATAACACCACGGGTTCTTCAGAGCCTTGCTTTAATGGCACTTTCTCAGACAAACATATGATTTGCTTTCGTCACACCCCGATGGTAAGTGCAAAATGTATCATCGGCCTCGGTGGTTTTACTGTGGATCTTAATGTTTGTGATAACTTCTACAGCCCCTGCATCGTAGCAAGCTTGTTCTGCTTTTTTTACGATATCGAGTAATTGGTTAAGTTCACCTTTCATCGTGGTTTCCATCGCACCGACTTGGGAAGGCACATCGGCAGCTTTCACAACTTCAATAGCTTTATCAACCACTTCGAAGTTGTTGCCTTCTTTAACGCGAGGGATCACTTGGAAGGCAACCATCACTTCTTTTTCTCTTTTTAACTCAGACACTTTCTGCTTACTCAATGATTGGAAGTGGTTGCAGATGATAGGTTAATGCGGAGATTAATTCTACAGCAGCAAAGCTGGTGGGTTTTTCTTGGTTTTATTTACTACCCCAATGATCGCTAACCCAGCCACCAATGTGTTCGTCAAAATGATTACCACTGAATCTTTGGTTGCGTTCAACCGACGTATCACAATCTTCTTTGTTATCGATTAGGGTTTGAATGTAGTTTGCCATCGGGTCATTGGAACGTTGACGATCTCGGCGAGTTGCCACTTCCTTTATCAGTTGTAATCGATATGTAGAGCTAGCACGTTTCATTTCAATGACCTCCTGGTTTTAGACACTAATAGAAAAATCTAGTTGCCAGATATAGGGGCGTCAACGTGTTCAGAAAGTATTTTTTTTGAGCGACCAAGAATCAATACCTTGCCTTCGTAATTCATAAAAATGTCATCTAACGAGCAGCATTATTGTCATATTTAGGTCTAGGAAGCGGCTATTTGAAGCGCAAAAAAGCCCAGAAAATTCTGGGCTGAATTTAATTGAAATGACAGCCTCTAAGTTTGAGCACTGAGGTTGACTCGTTGCTATCGCTCTACTTTGATCTCGTTGGCTTAGCGCTGTTGGATCTAGAGCTATTCGGTTTGCTCTTAAACTGTTTGACGCTCTTCTTTTTCGCCGTTCTGCGGTTTGCCATTTTGTCTTTCGGTGGGCGCTTACGAGCCGTTGATTCTGATGCTGGTTTGTCTGTGACTGGGAAGCCTTCCAATGACTGTAGCGGCAGTGTTTTGTTGGTTAAAGTGCGAATGGCAGTGAGGTAGTCAGTTTCACTGTGGCTGACCAGCGAGATTGCACAACCAGTACTTCCTGCTCTCGCCGTTCTTCCAACGCGGTGTACATAAGTCGCTGCATGAGGCGGTAACTCAAAGTTAATGACAATAGGTAGCTGATCAATATGGATGCCACGAGCCATAACATCGGTCGCGATAAGCACACGGGTATCACCATTTTTGAAGCTGTCTAACGCCTGCGCGCGCTCTTCTTGGCTCTTGTTACCATGTAATGCACTCACGCTGATTTTGGCTTTGTTTAACCGTTTGGTTAATGCGTCTGCATTGTCTTTCGCGCCCATAAACACCAATACTTGTGGCCATGGGTTCTGATTGAGCAGTGCGATTAATGCCTGAGCTTTACTGCCTTTGTTTACTAGATACAGTGTTTCTTCAATCGTTTCGACAACGCTGTTTTCTTGATGCGTTGTGATCTTCTCTGGGTTTGATAAAAGCGTTTCAGCCTGATTAATCAACTCTGGAGGAAGTGTCGCTGAGAATAACAGTGATTGGCGTTTAGTCGGCAGAGCTGCGGTGATCGCTTGAATATCTGGCCAAAAGCCCATGTCGATCAATCGGTCAGCTTCATCTAAAACCATTGATGTGCATTGAGTTAACTCCAACTCGCCACTTTTAATGAGTGCAAGCAGGCGCCCTGGTGTAACGATAGCGAGCTGAGGTGTGGTTGATAATTGCTGCTGTTGTTCATCTGTATTCACACCGCCCGTGAGCGTTACTGTTTTGATACACAGGGCGGTTGCGATCGGTTGTAAAGACTCAGTCACTTGAGATGCTAGCTCGCGCGTTGGAACGATGATCAGTGCTTGCAGTTTATTCGAATCTTGGTCGATGTTGTTTAGCAAAGGTAAGCCAAAAGCCAATGTTTTTCCGCTGCCTGTTTGCGCTAATGCAAGTACATCTTTTCCGGAAACAATCTTAGGAATGGCCGCTTGTTGTATCTCCGTCGGCTTATCGAATTGAGATGGGATAGCAGCAACGGTTTTTACTTTAAGGCTTAGGTTATCAAATGACATAAATGAACCAAGTATCGAAAGGGAGATGAAGTCTAACAGGGCTAGAAATGTTAGAGAATCAGTTTTGTTTGCTTCACGGTGAAGGTATTTATTATATGCGCTAATTTTGTAAGTTAAACATACGAATTAATTAAGCGTTTATCATATTGTAATGGTATCAATTGGACGTACAATGTCTGCCCTAAAAACCTTCACTGTATGAGAACAAAATGAGTTGGGATAGTATCTGGCTGTTCATTGTTATTGTCTTTTTTATTGCCATTATTCCAGGACCGAATGCATTGCTTGTGTTAAGCACAGCGTTGACTCAAAGGAAGCTGTTCGCATTTGTGAATGTGTTAGGCGTGTCATGTGGTTTCTTTTTCCACGCTTTTATCTCTGCAAATGGTATCAGCCTGTTATTGTCGAAAACGCCAATGGCATTTGAGGGGCTGAAGTGGGCGGGTGTGTTGTATCTTATCTGGTTAGGTTACAACCATTTTCGTGCGGCACTGCGTGCTCAAGAGGGCGTGCTTTCTGTCGTGAGTGCATCCGGGAGCAAACTCTATAGCCAGTTTTTTAAAGGGCTACTTACGAATCTGCTTAACCCGAAAATCGTCCTGTTTTATCTATCGATCTTCCCTCAATTTGTGACTACAGATGCAATTGTCTCCGACAGCCTGATTCTTGGCGGGATTCAGGCAATGGTTGTTTCAATGTGGTTCTTAGTTGTGATTTTAATGGCAGATACCTTCAAACGCTTGTTGGTTCAAAAGCGCACCTCGCAGATGATGAATATTGTATGTGGCGTGCTATTTGTTGGGTTCAGTATTCAGCTGGCTTTATTTCAGCTTTAGGTTTTATGATCTTTTATGAGGTATTGAGGCTGAGATGATACGACTCATATCTCACTTTTTAGTGAATCATAGGGAATCCGTGACTCTCTACACAAATGCCTAAAGCAATAACGCATAATGTCGATATAATAGTCAGTTATTAGTTTGGTGAATATCTAAGTTGAGTTACAAACTGGGGGCGGAAGGCTATTCGGCTGTTCGATAGTTACGAATAGTTGAAATGAACGGCCAGTTTGCTACTGCGAATAAACAGAGACAGGGAGTCACAGATGAGTGAAAAGTCATTCATTCAGAAGCGCAAATATTACCGTTTGAAGTACCCACACAAGGCACGTCCGGTGATGCGAATTAAGGATGAGCTTTTTCACGTCAGTGAGGTTTCTGAAAAGGGTGTTCGCCTTATGATGCGTAATATCATCCCGGTATATCGTGGCTTCTCTATGGCAGGTACTTTGAGGCTGCACGGAAACAACAGTGTCACTATTAGTGGTGCCGTGTTACGCCAAGAAGGCGATGAAGTGATTGTTAAGTTATCACAAGGCCCAAGTTTTAAGGATATGGTGTCTGAGCAAAGGCACATTCGAAAGAAGTACCCAGTCTTTTTTGCAAGCCTGAGAGTCGCATAACGGCGTCTAGAGCTGGGTGGCTCAATCAATCGTTAATCATAAGCAAACATTAAAAAGCCCAGCACTTTAGCAAGTGCTGGGCTTTGTTCTATCTATAGGCCTGCTTTTGATAGCCAAGACTCTTGTTGCCAGATTTTTATAGATCTAGGCTTATGAGTAAAGCTAGGGCGCGTAGTTAGCTTTATAGCTCGTCTACTGTTGCCCAAACTGCCGCTAGCATGTCGTGACCAAACGCAACACTGCGCTCTGGAGACCAGCCGTAAAGTTCGTCAGCGTGGCTGATGTGATCTTTAAATGGCATCTCGACTGTGTAAGCCAAACACTTGAACTGCTCACCAATCCAGTTTGTGCCAACTGTCATGTTCGCTTTTCCTGGCTCGTCTTTATCGTAACCAAACTCATCTTGGAACTCTGGTGTAATCGTGAGTAGTGCTTGCTTGAAGTGGTTTTCTAGCTTCGCGATGCGCTCGTTGTAAGAAGGTGTACCTTCGCTACCTGCTACAAAGTTATATGGAATCGCTTCGTCGCCATGAATGTCTAGGCACAGGTCTACGCCCGTTTCTAGCATGCGCTCGCGAACAAGGAATACTTCTGGGCTACGTTCCATAGAAGGTGATTGCCATTCGCGGTTCAGGTTAACGCCAATCGCATTAGTACGAAGGTGACCGCGGATGCTGCCATCTGGGTTCATGTTAGGAACAACGCGGAATACTACGCTGTCTAGAAGAGAGCGACCTACCGTGTCTGTTTCGTCAAGTAGGCGCTGAAGCAGGCCTTCAATCAACCATTCAGCCATTGTCTCGCCAGGGTGTTGACGACCAATAACCCAAATGTTTTTCTTCTCTTCACTTGGCTCACCAATGGTTAGCAAAGTGATGTCATTGTTGTCTAGCGTGTGGCCCAAAGTTTCAAGCTTACAAGCTGGGTGCGTTTGCGCGCTGTGCAGAAGATCTTGGTGACGATCGTATGAGTACGGTGCAAAGTACGCGAAGTACATTGAATCGTGCTCTGGAATGATGTCGAAGCTTAATGTATCGCCATCGAACTGAGATGGGATACGAAACCACTCTTCGCGGTCATATGATGCAACCACATCGTAGTCCTTCCAGCCCTCAGGGTAAGCCGATGTTGCCAGTTGACCGATTTCAAAGTGGTGAGCTTGTTGAGTTTCACTTTCTAAACGGAAATGGAACCACTGAGAGATTTCAGTCTGGTTGTCTGCTGGGATAGTCAGTTGAATGTTTTGTGGTGAATCTGCAGAAACGACGTGAATGTTGCCGCTTTCGAAATTGCTGAAAATTTTCATTGTAGTTTTTATCTCGTAGTTGAGTTGCCGTAAGACTAGCACACTTTTTTTCGAGCAAACCACTAACTGAATCGTAATGAGATGTTATTTCAACTATCTATTTTCTAGTTCTCTATTTTGGGCTGCACTTTCCAACTATCGGCGCTGGCAAGTGGTACACCCACGACAGGCAGAACGTGTGTGGCGATCTAACTTGCTACGTTGCACCTTGCAATAAGCGTTTTTTAGCGCTCTTCGTCCAGAAAACCAATCATCAGGTTTCGCAAGAATCAGATAACCATTAAATCGCTTAACGAGTTCGATTCTGTTTTGCTCGATGAACTTGCTATCAAACCCAATTTCAAAGTAATCAAGCGCTTGTTCGATGGAGGTGAAGCTCGCTATTTTTTGCTGGAATTCTGTTTGGTTCATGGAGTGAAGAGTTTATGAAAAGAGTTAGCCGACATTGTATTAGATTTACAATTTACTTCTTTGATTTGGGAGCGAGTTTAGTGTCTTTATTGTTGGATTAATCAGTTATTGAAATCTAACGTGAGCCTTGTATTTGCATGGTAATTGGGTTGTTGGGGCGCTAATTTTTAAAAGTGACATCAAGCTCTCAGAAAGGTTCATTTTTTGTTCCTCAGGTTGCGATTGATGATCCAAATCAAACAGATCTACCCCTAAAGTACTATTCTGATCTCAATTGTAACCAATTGTTGAAGATGATTAAGAATTATGACAATAAAAAAACGTTATATCGCACTAATAGCGGCGGTTGGTATAGGCATTGGCTGGTTAACCTTAGGGGGAACTGCAGCCGTTATGCACTATACATCGAGCACTGAGTTTTGTGTTTCTTGCCACACGATGGAAGCACCTCACAAAGAATACCAAGGTTCAGTTCACTTCAGTAACGCAAAAGGCATTCGAGCTGAATGTGCCGATTGCCACATCCCAACGGATCCGATTGACTATGTGATCACCAAAGTAAGAGCGTCTAAAGACATCTACCACGAATTCATCTCAGGTAAGATCGACACTCCTGAGAAATACGAAGCACATCGTGAAGAGATGGCTGAAACAGTATGGGCTCAATTCCGTGAGAATGACTCAGCGACGTGTCGCTCTTGTCACGAATTCGATGCAATGGAAGAGTTCGAGCAATCTCGTGATGCGGCGAAAATGCACGCTTATGGCCAAGAGAACAACCAAACGTGTATCGACTGTCACAAAGGCGTCGCGCACTTTGCTCCTGAAGCTCAGCTAGACAGCAAAGCGTTCGATACCCTGATTGCCTTTACCAAAAACACGCCAGCGGATGCGAAAGTGGTTTACCCAGTAACCGACATCGCAATGGGCGAATTCGGTAGCGTAAACCCAACGGCCGAACTTGAAGTGGTTAAAGCTGAAGGCGACAACCGTACGGTGACTCTGAATGCGTTCCAAATGAAAGGCGCAGAGCAAGTGCTTTACTTCGGAGAAGGTCAACGTGCAATCGTTGCGACACTGACAGACAAAGGTCAAGAAGCACTGACTACCGGTGAATACGAAGCCGATGCTTACGGTAACGAGTGGCGTTCTGTTGCGTTAACGGGTGACATTACTGATCCAGTTGTCGATAGCCTAGACCCAATCTGGTCTTACGCAGAAGAGTTGGACAATGTTTATTGTGCAACGTGTCACGCGAAGATTCCTTCAAACCACTTCACCGTGAATGCTTGGGGACCTGTTGCGAAAAGTATGGGCGACCGTACCGACATTTCTGAGCAAAACCTTGAGCTGCTGACTAAGTACTTCCAAAACCACGCGAAAGACGTTGTTGGTCACTAAAGAGAATTAGAAGGATAAAATTATGACTAATATGACCCGTCGTGGATTTATGAAAGGCACAGGTATCACTGCTGGTGCGTTGGCATTCACATCCTTGACGCCGATGAGCGCAATGGCTTCTGACAAGCGCGGTTCTGGTGTTCTAACATCAGGCCGTATGGGACCAATGCTGTGTGAAGTGAAAGATGGCAAGTTAGTGTCAACCACGAATGCACTGGCACAAACCGTTCCAAACAGCCTACAAACTACAGGCCCTGACCAAGTACACACTAAAGCGCGTGTTAAATACCCTATGGTTCGTAAAGGCTACTTGGCCAACCCATCGGCACCTGAAGGTATACGTGGTAGCGATGAGTTTGTTCGTATATCTTGGGATGAAGTGTACAAACTGATTCACCAACAACACTCACGTATTCGTAAAGAGCACGGAGCAGAATCGGTATTTGCAGGTTCTTACGGTTGGCGTTCAAGTGGTGTGTTACATAAAGCGCAAACACTTCTACAACGTTACATGAGCATGGCTGGTGGTTACTCTGGTCACTTAGGCGATTACTCAACAGGTGCTGCGCAGGTCATCATGCCGCACGTGGTCGGTTCGATTGAAGTATACGAGCAACAAACGACTTACCCGGTAATCCTTGAGCACAGTGATGTGGTGGTACTTTGGGGTCTAAACCCAATCAATACTTTGAAGATCGCTTGGAGCTCAACAGACTGTGCAGGTCTTGAATTCTTTCACCAGTTGAAGAAATCGGGCAAGACAGTGATCGCGATTGATCCAATGCGCTCCGAAACTATCGAGTTCTTTGGCGATAACGCTGAGTGGATTGCTCCGCACCCAATGACTGACGTAGCCATGATGATGGGTATTGCGCACACATTAGTGAAGCAGGGTAAACACGACAAAGAATTCTTGGGCAAATACACAACAGGTTATGACGTATTCGAAGCTTACCTAATGGGTAAAGAAGACGGCGTTGAAAAATCTGCTGAGTGGGCGTCTGAGATCTGTGGTGTGCCAGTGAAGCAGCTTGAACTACTTGCTAATATCTTCAGTAAGAACCGTACTATGCTGATGTCTGGCTGGGGTATGCAGCGTCAACAATACGGTGAACAACGCCACTGGATGTTGGTTACGCTAGCGACAATGCTAGGTCAAGTTGGTTTACCTGGTGGTGGTTTCGGTCTTTCTTACCACTACTCAAACGGTGGTAACCCTGCTCGTGATGCTGGTGTACTTCCTGCTATTTCAGCGTCGCTTGGCGGTGGTTCATCGGCGGGTAACGACTGGGCAGTTTCAGGATCTGTGAATGCATTCCCTGTCGCGCGTATTGTTGAAGCGCTAGAAAATCCGGGTTCAAGCTACCATCACAATGGCCACAACCTAACGTTCCCAGAGATCAAAATGATCTGGTGGGCAGGCGGTGCAAACTTTACTCACCACCAAGATACCAACCGCTTGATCAAAGCGTGGCAAAAACCTGAGCTGATTGTTATCTCAGAACCTTACTGGACAGCAGCAGCTAAACACGCGGATATTGTGTTGCCAATTACTACATCGTTTGAACGTAATGATATGACGATGACAGGTGACTACAGTAACCAGCACCTAGTGCCAATGAAGAAAGTCGTTGAGCCTCAAGGTGAAGCGCGTAATGACTTCGATGTGTTTGCGGACATGTCTGAGTTGCTTGCTCCGGGCGGCCGTGATGTGTACACCGAAGGCAAGACCGAAATGGAATGGCTATACGGTTTCTACAAAACAGCACAGCAAGGCGGTCGTGGTCAGCGCATCGTAATGCCTAACTTCAGCAAGTTCTGGGATGATAACCAACTCATTGAGATGAAGTGGAACGAGAAGAACGCACAGTTTGTTCGTTACGCTGACTTCCGAGAGAATCCAATCATGAATCCACTAGGTACACCAAGTGGTAAGATTGAAATATTCTCGAAAACGATTGAAGGTTACAAGCTTGATGATTGTCCTCCACATCCAACTTGGATGGAGCCAACAGAGTACACCGGCAATGCTAAAGATGGCGAACTGCAATTGATGACAGCGCACGCGGCGCACCGTCTACATAGTCAGTTCAACTACGCGAAGATTCGTGAAGAGTACGCGATCGCAGACCGCGAGCCGATTTCAATCCACCCTGAAGACGCAAAAGTGCGTGGCATTAAAACGGGTGATTTGGTTCGTGCACACAATGGTCGCGGCCAAGTATTGGTTGGCGCACTAGTGACTGATGGCATCAAACAAGGCTCTGTATGTATCCATGAAGGCGGTTGGCCAGATTTAGATAAAGATACAGGCCTATGTAAAAACGGCGGCTGTAACGTACTTACGTTGGATATTCCGACCTCTCGTTTGGCAAATGGTTGTGCAGCGAACTCTGCACTTGTGAAAATTGAAAAATACACAGGCCCAGTATTAGAACTGACAGCATTTGATCCACCTAAAAATGGCTAATCTTTAACGAGAAATAGCTAATTGAACGAAGCCAGCCTAACCGCTGGCTTTTTTTATGATCTTTTTTGCGATGGAAAGACTATTACTGTGTGTCGAGTAGACACCTGATAATAATCAACGACATCAAAGCAAGAGAGAATCCCATGAATCGGATCAACCCAAAGAAGTTATTTCGCAGCAAATGGACAGCCGTTAGTCCTGTGAAGAAAGAAAAGCACTTTATGGTCACAGAAGTCGAATTTGATGAAGGGGAGGTCGTGCGCTGCATGATAGAGGCGGTAATGACCAAACGAGAAGAAGACATCAATTGGCGAGAGCTTACTGACAATCAAAATTGGCTTCCAGGCTGGAAGTAGGGCCGGAAGCCTGTTTGATTCGAATCTGGTGTTAATGGCGAACTGGCGTTTATCGGATATTCGACGCTCTCATTTGCCAGTACTTGAGCCCCTCTAACACACCCGCAGCGTGTGTTGCGGTGCTGGTGTATACATTGTCTCTATCGGACAGATGAGCCACCTCTGGATAATGGTTAGCGACTAAGATCGAATTTACACCCTCTATCGTTAGCATGGATGTGTCGTTCGCAGAGTCGCCCGCGACACACACTTCCTCTACGCTCAAATCATGTTGCTTGAGTAGATGATGAATCGCAGTAGCCTTATTGACCCCCTTTGGTGTGATGTCCAAATACCAGTCGTGGGAGTAGGTGAGATGCACATCCAACCCGTGCGACTCCAAACTTGATTCGATCAACTCATGTTGAGGTTCAGACAGCTTCCCTTCAAAAGTAATCTTGTAATCACCTTGATGATTTTCAAAGCGTTCGCCCATAAAGTCGAGTGGTGCGAGTGCTGTCTCGACCTTGGATTTGTTCCACGATGCTTCTAATCGGTTGTGCCAAACATGATCGGGTTTTTGGGAATGAACGTGATGAATTCTAGTGCCAACATCGCTGATAATGCTGTGTGGTTTAGGGTAGTTATCAGACGCCAACCCAACTCGAATTGACGGCAGAGTTCTTCCTGTCGCAATGATAAAACGGATATCAGGTTGCTCGGTTAGGTAGTCAAATAACTGATTAACACCATGAGAAGATCCTCCATCCAGCGTCCCGTCAAAGTCACACACCAGCATTTTTATCATTCGAATTCCTTGTCTTTTTCTCTCATTCATCGCGGGAAAATGTCTATTTCTTTTATAAAGAATGGCTCAGCAGTGAGCACTCTACAAGTTGTCTTGTGGCTTAGATAATCGATATTGAACAGTTTGCAGCAAGTATCACAGTTGGTGTGATGTTTTGAAATTCTGGGTTGAAAAACTCGATTTTGTCTCGTTGGTTTTAGTCGATTCCCCTTTGGTTTTTAGGCTAAATACGAGTGGTGTATTTGATCTTTACAACAGGTTGGATGCTTGCATCTAAAACGTCATTAAATCTTAATAAATAGTTTGTATTCGAATTATTTGTACACGAACTATTTGGTCCTATTCTTGGTCTGTTTCGCGTATTAATTGCTCAAATGTAAAATAAATATTCAATAATCTATCAGTAAGCAATACATAATGTTGCAAGCGGTCTTGTTGTTTTAATGTCTTTTGTTTTCAGTGTTTTGGGTGTTTTCTGCTTTGTTTTTAATCATTAATTTCTCTGGGGGGTTGGTGGTTTTGTGGGTGAGTTACAGTACGAGCCCCCTTGATTTACATTGATTATTTACTTAGAGTGCTAATCGTTTTTTGAGTTTAAATAAGTAATTATTTAAATTTAAATAACCGTTTTTAAGTTTAAATAACAGTTTTTAAGCTTAAGTAACTATAAGTTTAGATAACTAAGAAAGGATTAGACTACATGGATCCCATACTGGAAGTTAAGGGACTGTACAAGGTGTTTGGTGAAGACACCGACCGCGCTTTTACGATGATTAATCAAGGTGCGGACAAAGACAAAGTTTTCGAAGAAACAGGTCTAACGATCGGCGTTAACGATGTTTCTCTTAGTATTCAAGAAGGCGAGATTTTCGTCATAATGGGACTGTCAGGATCTGGCAAATCAACCCTAGTACGCCTTCTTAACCGCTTGATCGAACCTACCAAAGGCAATGTGCTTCTTCGAGGCAAAGACATTGCCCACATCTCAGAAGATGAACTCCGCGAAGTTCGCCGCAACAACATCTCGATGGTTTTCCAAAATTTCGCTTTGATGCCGCATATGACGGTTATAGAGAATGCTGCGTTTGGTCTAGAGCTTGCGGGTATTGAAGTTGAACAACGAAAGCAGTCAGCACTTGAAGCGCTAGAACGTGTAGGTCTTGGCGCATATTCAGAATCTTACCCAGATGAACTATCTGGTGGTATGAAGCAGCGTGTTGGTTTGGCTCGTGCACTAGCATGTGACCCAGATATTTTGTTGATGGATGAAGCGTTCTCGGCGCTCGATCCTTTGATTCGTACAGAAATGCAAGATGAGCTTATTCGCCTTCAAAATGACGATAAACGAACCATTGTTTTTATCTCGCATGATTTGGATGAAGCGATGCGTATCGGTGACCGAATAGCGATTATGCAAAATGGCGAAGTGGTTCAAGTAGGTACTCCAGACGATATTCTTAATAACCCAGCCAACGATTATGTCGAAGCTTTCTTCCGCGGTGTGAACGTGGCAAGCGTGCTTACTGTGAAAGACATTGCGCGTAAGAAGCCAGCCGCGGTATTTAAAAAGTCAGAACACGATGGCCCGGCGTCCGCTCTGCAAATTTTAATGGATAACGACCGCGAATACGGAATCGTAGTTGAGAAGAGCAGCCGTTACTCTGGCATTGTCTCTATTGACTCGCTTCGTAAAGCTCACAAAGAGAACAAATCACTCGTCAGCGCGCAGCTCGATGATGGATTAACGCTGAACCCTGATTTACCAATCAATGATGTGCTTGGCCTAGTTGGTGGTGTGCCTTACTCAGTGCCTGTTGTGGATGAGCAAGGTAATTACTTTGGCGTGGTAACTAAGTCACGACTGTTACAAACATTGGATAAGGGGTAGATCATGTCGTCTGAACAAACAAATAATGACCCATGGTCTCAATCGGCTCCTGCAGCTCAACCTGCAAGTGATCCTTGGGGTCAAGCAGCTGATACCTCACCATCAGCAGATTGGTTAAGCAGCGAAACAGTTGAAGCGACACCTTTTGATCCACTGAACCCTTTTGCAGAGGCAGTTTTGCCTGTCGACACTTGGGTAGAGTCTGGACTGAATTGGTTAGTTGAGCACGGACGCCCATTATTTCAAGCGATCCGTGTGCCTATCGATTTTATTCTAAGTTCATTTGAAACGGCGTTGGTGTCTACGCCAGCCCCATTCATGTTGATCATTCTGTTTTTAGTCGCATGGCAGTTTTCAAACTTGAAGCTTGGCGTTGCAACGGCCGTATCTTTGACTTTCATTGGCCTGATTGGTGCTTGGTCTGAAGCAATGACCACACTGTCACTGGTCATGACATCCGTATTCTTTTGTCTATTGATTGGCTTACCCATGGGTATATGGCTCGCCCGAAGTAACACGGCAGCCAAATTCGTGCGCCCAATTTTGGATGCTATGCAAACCACACCAGCCTTCGTTTATTTAGTACCGATCGTAATGTTGTTTGGTATCGGTAACGTTCCGGGTGTAGTAGTGACCATCATATTCGCACTTCCTCCTGTTGTGCGTTTGACCATCTTGGGTATTCAGCAAGTACCGGAAGAATTGATCGAAGCGGGTCACTCATTCGGTGCAAGCAAAAAGCAGATGCTTTACCGAATTCAACTGCCACTTGCATTGCCAACTATCATGGCGGGCGTGAACCAAACACTGATGTTGTCGCTATCTATGGTGGTTATCGCATCAATGATTGCGGTAGGCGGTTTAGGTCAAATGGTACTGAGAGGTATTGGCCGTTTAGATATGGGACTGGCCGCTGTTGGTGGCTTAGGTATCGTTATCTTAGCCATCTTATTAGACCGCATCACCCAAGTACTGGGTGTCAACGCTGGTAATACAAAATTACGCTGGTATCGCATGGGACCTGTTTCCCTTGTACTGAATGTACTTAATCGCGGTAACAAATCAGAACTTCAATTAAGGAAAAACACCAATGAATAATTCATGGAAGAGTAAACTCGCAGTAAGCATCGTTTCTACATTAGCGGTATCGACTAACGTGTGGGCAGCAAGCCTACCGGGTGAGGGCGTATCAGTTCAGCCTGTTCAATCGTCTGTAGCGGAAGAGACGTTCCAAACATTGATCGTTAACCGTGCTCTAGAAGAACTGGGTTATGACGTGAAATCAACTCAAGAAGTGGATTACAACGTAGGTTACACCTCAATTGCAAAGGGTGACGCAACCTTCCTAACAGTAGGTTGGTTCCCGCTTCATGCTGACAAATACACAATGGCTGGTGGTGATGAGAAATTCTACCGTGAAGGCCAATATGTAAGCGGCGCTGCTCAGGGTTACCTAATTGATAAGAAAACGGCTGAAAAGTACAACATCACTAACATTGGTCAATTAACAGACCCAAAAATCGCGAAGCTGTTTGATGCGGACGGTGATGGCAAAGCAGACCTAACAGGCTGTAACCCAGGTTGGGGTTGTGAGATGGTGATTGAACACCAACTTTCAGCGTTCAAACTGGACGATACGGTGACTCACAACCAAGGTAACTACGCTGCAATCATTGCAGATACTATTTCTCGTTACCAAAAAGGTGAATCAATCCTTTACTACACGTGGACACCTTACTGGGTAAGTGGCGTATTGGTGCCTAACGAAGATGTAGTTTGGTTAGAAGTTCCTTTCTCAGCACTTCCTGGCGAGCGTTCGAACGTGGATACGACGTTATCTAACGGCAAAAACTACGGCTTCGAAATGAACTCAATGCGCATTATTGCGAATAAAGAGTTTGCTAAGAACAACCCATCAGCAGCGAAGCTTTTTGAAATCATCAAACTTAACATCAATGATGTAAGTGCTCAGAACATGATGATGAGTAAAGGTAAGAACAGCTCTGCGGATATCGAAGCGCACGTAAATGGTTGGATCAAAGCGAACCAAAGCACGTTCGATGGTTGGATTACAGAAGCGAAGAAAGCTGCACTGTAACTTAGACTTGGATTTGTTCTGTCTTACCAGACATTTTGATTTGAAATGATGAGCGTGTTGAGTGATTGTGTAGAGTCACTCAATCACCTTCAAATCAAGTGAAATGGCGACAAGAGTGAACATTAAAAAGCCAGCAGTCCATTTGGATTGCTGGCTTTTTGTTTTCTGTTTCTATTTTGAGGTTTGAGCTTCTAGCCTTTAATTACAGCTCTAGCGTTCACCTTGAACTTCGAAGTCATCGCTGACAAGACGAGCTTTACCATCTTCTTGTACTGCCCAGTGTTCACGGTGTACAACACCAAATGCTTTATTCATTGTCCAACTAGCAGTAAGGATGTAGCCGCCTTCTGGGTGCTCTTCCCATTTCACGTCAGTGTAATCAACGTCTTTGAAGCCTTGGTCTATGATACCTTGCCAGAATGCTTGAATCGCTTCACGACCTTCAAAAGTACCAAATGGACGAGCTTCCATTACGCAGTTCTCTGTATATTGGTCTGCACAACCTTTCGCGTCTTGGCTGTTGAATGCTTTTTGCCATGCGTTAATGCCTTGCTTACATGCTTCTAAAATTTGGTTGTTTGACATTGTTTTCTCCATAACAGTCTTGTTTCGAGCACTGTCTTTTTGATTTGGTATCTCGATAAGTTGAATTGAGTTTAGTCTTGGAAATTGATTTGAAAAACAGAGATAATAGAAAATACTGTTTGCAAAAAGAGAACAATAAGATGAGTAAGCTAAAGCAGATGTCGATTTTCGCTCATATCGTAGAGCAGGGTTCAGTCTCGGCTGCGGCTGAAAAGCTAGAGTTGTCTAAATCTGTCGTCAGTCAACATCTCAAAATTCTAGAACAAGAGTTAGGCGCCTCTCTCCTTAAACGCACAACACGAAGACAAACTCTGACAAGCATGGGTGAGCGCTTTTATTTGAGTTGCAAAGACATCAATGTGATCGCTGAATCGGCTTGGGATATGGCAAAATCCGAGCTAGAAGAGCCACAAGGTCGGATTCGTATCACAGCTCCGAATGCGTTGATGGATTTATTGGTAGCGCCTGTTATTGCCGATCTGATGAAACAATATCCGAAGTTAAAGCCAGAACTGATAAGCGACGATCAGCATTTAGACTTCATGGAGCATGATATTGATCTCGCGGTACGAGTGGGCAGTTCTCGTGACAGTAACCTCAAGCAGAAACGCTTGGGTGAATTTAAAGATGTGTTGTGTGGCGTTGAAAGCATGCGTGAACGCGAACTTGATTCTATCCCTTATATCGCTAACTCATGGCAGGGGAAGCAGATCTCTCATTACTTTACCTCTCACACTGAAACAGACTTCGTTTACCAACAACAAGTAAGCTGCACCACCAACTCTTTCCACAGCTGCCTTGCCTTGATCAAATCTGGTGTCGGTATCGGTGTGATTCCAGATTTCTACCTATCTCAGTTATCCAATGAAGTGGTCGACATAATGCCAAGCTTCCAACTACCGACCAACACGGTTTATGCGCTAAACCCATTTGCTTCAAATACGCCTATCGCCATCAAGCTGTGTATCCAAGCATTAGAAGAGAAGCTCAAGCAAAGCTTAATTTGATGCCGACTAGTTGCTATCGGTGCAATTACTAAGATAGAAGATGACAAACCGGTCATCTTCTATCTTCCTACCTCTCATTTCTACCAGATTGCGTTCGTTTAATAGTGTGGACATTGGCAAAAAATCCAATCCTTACTTATATTTACCTAGAGTGTCTAGTTGCTTATTAACATCAAAGGGGACGTCATTGCCAGAGCGCTTTACCAAGTCGTGCCACGAATGCGGGCTGGTTAGTCAGTTTGAAGAACTGTCTGCGGGCAGTGAAGCTTCTTGCCCGAGATGTTCTCACACCTTATCGAGCCTCGGCCATCATAAAGAGCAGGGTGTGATGGCTTATGCGTCGGCTAGCCTTATTGCTTTAATCATGAGCCTGACATTTCCGTATATGTCGTTCAGCGTTCAAGGAATTAGCCAGCAAATCACCCTGTATCAAGCTGTTGATATGATGAATCGAATGGATAACAGCCTGATTGCTATATTACTTTTTCTAGCTGTGATTCTTTTGCCTGCCTATTTTTTGGTGCTTTCTCTCTGGTTTAATCTGCTCGTAGACAGAAAGAAGCACATTCATTATGCGGATAACCGATTCACCTTTTTGGCGTTGAAGTCATTAAGTTGGGCAAAGCCTTGGTTGATGGTCGATGTGTTTTTGATCGGCGTATTGGTCAGCTTAATCAAGATCGCAGCATTAGCCGATGTATCGATGGGGATATCATTCTGGGCGTTTTGTATCTATGCCATGCTGGTGGTTAAGACCATCTCTTTAGTCGATTTTGATTGGTTATGGGATCGCTTGGTACCAACCAAAGCCCCGCAAGAACCAATGATCGGGAGCATATTTCAAAATAAGCAGCATCTTGCTTGTCATATCTGTGGGCAAGTCCACCATTACAGCGACAGCCTCCACCGTTGTACCCGTTGCCACACTCACTTACATCACTTTGAGCCAGTCAAAAACTTACAAATCGCGTGGGCGCTGTTGTTCACCTCTGTCGTTTTCTATATTCCAGCAAACCTATATCCAATGATGTATACGTCTGCGTTCGGAACCAGTGAAGGTTCCACCATCATGGAAGGGGTGATCTTGCTTTGGAATATGGGTTCATACCCTGTGGCACTCATCATTCTTATCGCGAGCGTGTTTATCCCTATGGCGAAGATGGTCGCCTTGGCATATCTGTATTGGAACGCCAAAAGGGTGCATGGGCTGACCGAGCAAAAGGCAAATCGTTATCTTAAAGTTTATCGCGTGACTGAGTTCATTGGACGTTGGTCGATGATAGACATTTTCGTTGTCGCAATATTGGTGGCATTGGTTCAATTGGATGGCGTTATGGCGATTTACCCGGGGCCTGCGGCGCTGTCGTTTGCAGCTGTCGTGATATTTACGATGTTGTCAGCGATGATTTTCGATTCTCGAATTATATGGAAGTAATCTCCTCAAAGAGGTGTGAAACACATGGAAAAGCAAAGTACTTCGGATGCGAAGGTATCAAAAAAAAGTGAGTTGTCGCCCGTTTGGATTGTTCCAATCATTGCGGTTTTGGTGGGGTGTTGGATGCTGTTTCAATACTTCAATAATCGCGGGCCAGAGATCACTCTGATCTTACCGGATGCGTCTGGTATTGAAGCGGGAAAAACGGCGATAAAATCTAAGAATGTGCATGTAGGTACGATTACCGATGTCGCTCTGAGTGAGGACTATGAATACATCATTGCAAAAGCTCAAATAGACAAGAAAGCTTCACGTATGATCAATGCTGAAACCCAGTTTTGGGTAGTGGAACCGCATGTTGGTACTGACGGCATTAGCGGTCTTGAGACTATTTTGTCGGGCTCTTACATTGAGCTCAAACCGGGTAAATCGAGTGAAGCCCAATTGAGGTTTGATGTGTTGGATACACCTCCAGTAGCGGGACCAGACACCAAGGGTATCAGGGTTGTAGTTTCCCACAATAAAGCGAATCAACTCTCAGTTGGTGAACCGGTGTTGCACCATGGTTTCGTGGTAGGGCGAGTTGAGAAAACCAGCTTCGACTATCAAAAGAAAGAGGGTAAATATCAGCTGTTCATCTTTGCTCCCTATGATGGGTTAATTTTCGAAAAAACACAGTTTTGGCTCTCTTCTGGCATTGATGTCAGATTTGGTGCTAATGGCTTAGATGTCAACTTTGCCTCGATTGAGAGTATTCTGACTGGCGGCGTAAGTTTCGATGTGGCCGAGAGCATTAAACCGGGCGCCCAAATCAAAGAGAACCTAAAAGAGTACACGCTGTATGACAATTACGACGCCGTATTGCAGGGCAAATACACGACCTCGCTTGATTATGTGTTGTTGTTTGAAGAGTCGGTTCGTGGCTTGAGAAAAGGCGCACCTGTGGAATATCGTGGTGTGCGAATAGGTACGGTCGATACGGTGCCGTTGCAGATACGTATGGACAAAGATGGCAAGGTTTCGAACCGTATTCCTATCCTTATTAAACTCGAAATTGAGCGAGTTTCTGAAGTCTTCAGGCAAGTGAATGCAAAAACCTTTGCTGAACGGGTCAAATTGCAGATGGGAGAGGGGCTAAGAGCGACCTTAAAAACAGGTAACCTTCTCACCGGGGCACTGTTTGTCGATATTAACTTTTATGAAGACGAAGAGCCTTATGAACCAAGAGAATTTGATGGTTATCAAGTATTCCCTGTCGTCGCTGGTGGCTTAACGGAAATTCAAAAACAGATCACCGACTTCCTTGATAAGATCAATGAGCTTCCACTGGATGCCACTATCGCTAACCTAAATGGTTCACTGGCTTCGTTAGACAGTACCTTGAAGAGCATGGATGAACTGCTTGATAGCGAGGGCGCGAAAGCCTTGCCACAAGATATCAGTGAAACCATGAAGCAGCTTGAGGTGACGTTAGATAGCTATGATGAAGACTCAGATGCTTATAAACAGCTTATTAGTGCGTCTGAAGAGTTAGAGCATGTGCTGAAAGAACTCCGCCCGTTGATCAAAGTATTAAACGACAAACCCAATGCGTTGGTGTTTGGTAGCGATGTAGAAGAAGACCCGATTCCAGTTAAGGGAGTGGAATAATGAGAAAACTATTTATATCACTGATTGTATCGTTCGGGCTTTTTGGGTGCTCTTCTCCCACTGATGGCACTCATGCTTATCTTCTACCAGAAAGTACGCTAGATAAGCCCATATTCAAGGTAAAAACTCGAGTCGACTTACCTGATTATCTCGACACCATCGGCATTGCGTATCGCAAGTCTGAAAATGAACTGGTTTCTGCGCGTAAACATGTTTGGGCTGAGAATCTAGAAGGGTTACTTGAAGAGCGTATTGACTCTTCCGATGCATCAGGGGAGTCGGATAAAGAGTTGATTATTACTTTCGAGCAGTTCAATGGTTCTTACACTGGCAATGCAGAAGTAAAAGGAACTTGGGTCTTGAGCGAGCAAGACGTGGAATTAGCACGAGCGGAATTTGAATCTAATACGCCATTAAAAGAGTCGGGGTATGAGTCGCTTGTCGAAGCTTTAGGGGAGGGGCTGGATGAGGTGCTTGCAGATATTCAGTCGCAATTGCCGTGATTATCAGAAGGTAATATCTAGGACGTTGCCGATATTAACTTGAGAACCTCGAATCAAATTAATGAGAATATGAGAAAGCCACCGTTGATACAGTGGCTTTCTTATAATTTACGCTTGTTGAAAATTATCCATACTTATTAATAAATGCAATAACATGCTTATTGCTAAGTAGCTCTATTTTATCGATCGTTAGAATACAGTATGCGTATGATTTATTTTTAAACCTAATGTTAGAGGCTTCTTCTGTTGGCTCTGAGAATTTATAGATTTCAAATCCGAGTGTTTTCATTAGATCTAATGCATTTGGGTTTTTGACCATCATAGAGAATTTCTTGATCTTCGTATTTCTTGCAAGAAGCTTCATATCGGAAATCAGGTTCGCAATAGACTGTTCGCGCTTCTCAGAGTGACCGCTAACCACAATGTAATTTAAGTTATGATTAGAATCCAAAGAGCAGGCTTGCTTAAGATGTAGACGCTTATTTTTATATTGCTCGAATACCTCTTCGTTGAAGAAAAAGCCTAAGCTATGACTAACAATATCGCCATTAACGTCGACCAATTTTCTTCCATGGGCCTTTTTTTCACTGTAATAGAGAAACAGATCGATAGTCTCAAGAGGTGAAGAGTCCACCTTTGTATATTGCGAAATCAGCTTTATTCTATCTATTACTGTTTTGTCATTCTGATCTGTCATCAATGGCATGATCTTACAGTTGCAGCCTTCTTCAATATCCCCTTTAGTGATAGATGATATTCGGCTTTGAAATGAAAAAAACCGTTCACTCAGGAAACCTTCAAGTAGTGCAGTGTCTTCGTTATCTTCGGAATCAAAGGACTTCAACGTTGTATACAAGTCTAGACCAAGGCAGTCCAATAGCTTTAGGGCTTTGTAGTTACTTGGCTTTACTTTGCTATTTTCCCATCGATTTATCGTTACGACATCTACAGAGCTGAATTCATCATCTAAGTGATTGATGTATGCTGCAAAATCCTTTTGCGTTAACTTCAATTTCTTACGCGCTTCGCGAAGTAATTTCGGAAATTTCATCATGGTAGAGTATTCATCTTTGATTAGTGACATTACGTTCCGATTCGTCAGATAGTCTATTTTATCAGTTGTTAATATACAGTAGCTATAATGTTTATCTTTGAATGTGATATTACATTTTTTAGCAGAAGGCTCTGAAAATTTAAATACTTCAAACCCTAGTCCCTTCAAGAGTTTCATCATGTTGGGATCTTTTACTAAAACAGAATACTTTTTAATATTTTTATTCTGGGAAAGTAACTGTATATCTGAAACTATATGCTCAATAACATGATCTTTTGTCTCTGAGTGTGAGCTTATATTAAAATAATTTATGCTTTTGCCTGAATTTAAAGAGCAGGCCATTCTGAGATCTAGCTCTTGAGTTTTTAATAGCTCAAATTGATGGTCTTCAAAGAAAAAGCCTACGTTGTGACTCACAATGTCACCATCTGTATTGATGAGCTTGTGGCCATGGGCTTTTTTCTCACAGTAATAGAGATATAAATCAATTTGGTCCAGTGGCGAAATATCGACTTTTGTGAATTTAGAAAGTAGTTTGATTCTGTCGATAACGCTAGTGTCACACGGCTCGGACATTAAAGGCTGTGACTTAAAATTGCGTTGGCCTTGTTTTTTATTAAGGCCTGCTAGAGCTGAAATTCGACTTTGAAATGAGCCATGGGATTCGTTAAAAAACGTTTCGAGTAGTGTATCTTTTTGTTCGGACTTGAAGCTCTTTATTGTCTCAAACAAATCTCCACCAAGGTACTGTAAGATCTTGAGTGCTTTGTATGTATTAGGTTTTACCTTATTGTTTTCCCAACGATTTATCGTTACGACGTCAACCGCATTAAATTCATCGTCCAGCTGATTTAAGTAGGTTGCAAATTCTGTTTGTGTAAATTGAAGTTCCTTTCTGAAGTTACGTAACAACTGTGAAAACTCACTCATTAAAACATTAACCTTCTGATAATTAACTCAATGTCTCGATTCTAATTTAGACATCAGACTCTCTATTTAACATCCTTAGTAATTTGTTTTTTACGGATGTTAATTGTTTGGGTTGATTGACCTGTATGTTGCGCATGTCCCTAAAAAGGCGAAATGCCAAAATAGTGACGTCAAATCTATGGCATTTAGCCTGGAGACTTGTCAATCTACTGTGAAGTGCGCGTTAATGTTCAGATACAACCTTGCCTTTTTCTTATCTATTTTATTGATCCCATTCTCCGCCCAAGCTGACACTACAGGGCTAAAAATGGATCTGTCCGTAGATAGTGCATCTTATGACAATGGACAAGAGGTGGTTTACACGCTTGTTTTAACGAATGGGTCAGACAAAGCCATTAATGGCTTTGACGTTAAAGATGAGCTACTCAATATTCTGACGATAGATGACCAAGGCAAGAGTGTAAACGCGTTTACTCAGGCTACGATCCAAGCGCATTCGACGGTGCTTTCATCAGCGGGCACGTTTAATCGTTTTGGAAACCTAGAAGCAACTGACGTGCGTGTGGCCGCAGGTGGTTCGGTGACCTACACAATGTCTGCAACGGTTTCTGGTGAGGCTGCAGGAACGATTGATAACTTCGCGACGGCGAGTTCTGGGCTGTTGGATTCGGTGGACTCAAACACAGAGTCCATTCAACGAGGCCTATATGAACACGACATTACGGTGTCAGTTGATAAGACGAACTACCAACTGAATGATGAGCTGACCTATACCATCAAGGTATCGAATACCGGTGACACTGTTATTAAGGCGATTGACGTTCAAGATGCCATTTCAGCTATCAAGGTGCTCAATATTGAAGGAGGCTTGGAGCAAGCCTTTACTGACAACGTTAACTCAGCCACCAAGGTCGAAGGTAGCAAAAGTGATCCAGGCACCTTTGCCGAATCAGGGGACTTATCAGTAAGTGATGCGTCGATAGATATCGGCGGATCTATTACTTACACCATCGAAGCTACCGTTGCCGACAATTTAGTCGGCGATATTGTTAATGGCGATGTGACAGCTGAAACCCGTGATGCTTTGGTTTCTGCTGATGTGCTAACCACGCCGCCCACTGCGCCAAATATCGCTCTGACACACACCTTGAACCAGTCAGATAGCTACTTGGTTGATGACAAGTTTTCCTACACGGTGACGGTAAGCAACCAAGCAAATACGGGTATCGCTTATCACTACTCAGTTCAGCAGTTTCTCGCTGACCTTGAAACCGACTTAGGTAATGATATCAGCAGTAACAAGAATGCTGACGATACAATGGGCAACCCATATGAGTCTTGGACCAATCAGGTTATTACTATTGGTTCTAACAGCATTTCTGAACTGAACGATACTGGGATTGAATCCAACAAGTCGTTAAACGACACAGTTTCTATTTATCCTGGCGAACAAGTCCTGTATTCGGTGGAGGTTGATGTAAGCCCAGTCTCAATTGGCGTCATTCCTCAAGTTATTGCACGGGTAGTGGATGCAGAAGGCACAGCAGGTTCTACTGATGTGTTAACGGCTCCTCTAGATACACAACAAGTATTGAACTCTTCATCAAGCCAAATTACCCGTAATAAGAACACAACAGATACTACGTATGTACCGGGGATATCCGGTGATAACGAAGTGGTCTATGACATTGTTATTTCAAACAAGGACGCTGAATTTTTCGCGAACGATGTTGAAGTTGTCGATAAATTTGCTTGTATCGTCACACAGCAAGCTGATGGTAGCACTGCTTCTGCGTTTTCTGAATGGAAATTAGAAGTCGCTGATAGAAGTGGTGATGGCTCTAATTACGGTTCATTTAACTATGGGTCTTGGACTAAAAACGACATCGATTTAAAAGTCGACCTCGCGCCAGAGGGCTTTGTTCATTACAAGTTGACCGCAAAAGTGGCTGATACAAGTGTAGGTCAAATTGTTGATGATGGTTCAGATGCAGGCTTGTGCTTGGGAGATAACTTAGGTGAGTCGGGATCTGGCGTTCAAATGCCAAATTCGAAATTGAAAGTACAAAAGGAAGTGGATTCTCGTTATTACTCTGCAGGTGGCACGCTCAACTATGAAATCACTGTAGAAAACAATGGTGATGGCTACGCGATTGATGTGCCTGTTTATGATGATTTAGCGTCAATCATGACCACCTCAATCAATGGAGCGCCAACCAAAGCGTACTTTAGCTGGGTGATAACCGCGAAATCTTATGCCTCTGACGGCTCTATTTCGGCAAACAGTGATCCTGGCTTTACTGGCCAAATTGAAGGTGATCAAAATAATAAAGTGATCTTAGATGAGACGGCTAAGTTAGCCCCACACGATAAGATCGTTTATAGCATTGCCGCTATCGTAAACCCAATTGCTGATGATGAGATTCGAAATGAAGTGGCGGTAGATAGCGTACTTTATTCCGATAGAGGCTCATACCCGAGAGACTATTACCTTGTTTTAGATAAACGTGTTGATGGCAATAACGAACAAAACGCATACACAGATACAACAAAGACCATTACCTATACGATCAGTATTACCAACCCAGAAGGGAATGGTTTCGCATCGAATATCAATGTTAAAGATGAAATCAGTGCCATAGAAGCTGAGTTACTTCACGAGCCGGGTGAAACCAAGCCAGTGTTCTCTTCATGGACGATCAGTGCTGAAAGGGAAGCGACATCTCCTTTAGTGAAAGCCTTCACTAACCCTGGCCTTTTCAAAGATAATGACAACCTGGATGCAATAGCTCAGATCCCACCAGGTGCGACGATTACCTATACCATTGTTGGGACGCTCGATCGCAGTGTCGACAGTGAGATTCTTTGGGGAGAATTCACCAATACCGCAACAGTGACGGGACCCGATACTAATCTATCGGATACGGTACGTACCTATCCTAGCGAACCGAATCTTGTAGTCGCTAAGACCGCTCAAAATACCGACTTTGTTGTAGGTGAGCGCGCTACATTCGATATTTATATCTATAACCGCGGCATTGGCTATGCAAATGACGCAACGGTACAAGATAGCATTTCAGCGCTTAACTTCTTTAATAGCTGGACAATTGTAGGTTCGACCAATACAGATAAACCGGGTTCTCGTTACGGTGACATTGCTAACGACACTGATATCGATACCGACGTTGATATTACTCCCGGAGGCTGGGTTCACTATGAGGTGAGCGGCATTGTTAAGTCTGACTATGAAGAAGAACAAGTATCGAACCGTGTTGATGTTTACGATCCTATTACAGACCGTGACCACAGCTCTTCTGCACAAATAGACAACTCGAACAGTGCTTACGACATCAATGTGTCTCTGTCGAAAACAACCGATGCGGTTCGTTACACACCGGGTGAAGACCTTACTTACACCATCGTAATTGGTAACAACGGTGATACCGACGAAACTGACCTTATCTTCATGGATCGATTGAGTGAGATCACCACCACGCTTGCTAATGATAAAGATGGTGAAGTAGAAGATGTTCTTAATCAAAACCCGTTTGACTATTGGTCTGTTGATACTGGCTCTGGTTTTGGCCCTCAAACGACTGAAGATGTGGAGTTCCCAGTTTCAATTCCGGCCAAAGACTTTGTCACGGTGCGTATTAAGGCGCATGTCAAAGACAATGCAGTATCTAACGGTGTCGCTGACAGAGACGGCGGCATAATCCGCAACGAAGCAGTGCTGATTCATGACGATAATGCCGGCTGTACTGACGATTGTGAGTATGCGAAACGTGCCGTGGCTGAAAACCATCAGGTACATAACAGTGGCGGCGTTGTTCGCACAACTAACATTAACCGCTACTCTCCGGGCGATCAGTTGACTTATACCATCAAGTACAACTCTCAAGACGGGCACGGTTATCGAAATAACGTTGACGTAAACGAACTGATTAATGACATATCAGTGGAGCTACAAGACGGCAATTCAGGTAATCCATTTTTCGATGATTCGGTAGGTTCAAACAAGTTTACGGTGGCGGTTGCTAAGAGCGATCCTGCAAACATGGGTACAACCGATGGTACTAAAGACGGTGATGTTGCGAACGACACTGACATCGTAACCTCGATTGATATCGATGCTGGCGAAGACGTGACTTACACAGTAACAGGTACCGTAAGACCGGATGCGGTCGGTGATATTCATTACCGAGATACCGTCGTTATTCCCGATGACTACCATCTAGATTTTGATAAAACGACCGATGAAGTGGTGTACGAGCCAGCTCAAACCGTGACCTATCACTTGGTGATTGAGAATGATGGCAAAGGTAACGCTCACGATATTCCAATCGTCGATAACCTCGAAGATATTACGGTCAGCTTAGTGGACGGTAATACAGGACCAGCGTATTCAGATTGGACCATCACATCGATCGCAACTGGAACCGATTCTGAGTATGTGGATGCGGGCGCAGGTGCTGGCAATGTTTACACATCAACCAACAGTAACCTAAATGTTGAAGCCGATATCCCGATGGGCGCTAAGCTTGAGTACCAAGTTGTAGCGACCATTAATGACAAAGCCAATGGAGACGTGGTTAACGTTTTAACCGTTGATGGCGACACGATCTCTCATGATATCTCGCAAGCTGGTCGTCAAATTGATTACGAAAAAAATATTCTGGACTACTACGATGCTGATGGAAACAAGATTCAGGGTGCAACGAGCTACATACCTGGTGGTTACATCGAGTATGAAATCTATATCGAAAATATCGCAACAGCGCATGTTGATGATATCAGCCTTCGTGATGACATCGACCAGATAACAACTCAATACTACGACGGAACTCGCGGTCCGGCGTTTGATAGCTGGACTATTGAAACCTCTGCAGATAGTTCAGGGATCTCTGACCCTGATGTCGATAACTCGATCAAAGACAATCAACCGATCGATACGCACTTTGATATATCGGCGGATAACTTTGGCCGTGCAGTCTCGTCACCGTTTGTACGTTATGTCATCAAAGCCAAAATCAGTCCCAAAGCAGTAGGTTCTTTCACTAACCGAGCGTATATCGATGAAGATGATGGCAACCAGTTCATTGCTGTTTCTCCCCCGACGTCGATGTCAGAACCAGAGATAACATTCTCGAAAAAGGCGTTCTATGACGCAGGCTTCTCTTCGGCAAAGACAAAGTATTCTCAAGCTGCTGGCGAGAGTGAGGTTTACTACCGCGTTGAGATTAAGAATACGGGTGATGGTACTGAATATGGTTCTCGTCTTGAAGATGCTATTTCGGCGATTCAAACTCGTATTGCAGAAGATAGCATCACTTCTGGTGGTGATCCTGTCGGCCAACCGTTCTTAGCTGGCTGGGAAGTGAGTTTAGATAAAACAGCTGCGACGGGTTCTATTACCGACGCGATTGACTTTGTATCGGGCAACAACATCGATATAGATAACGAAATTGTTATCGCAGCTCAAGAAAGCTTAACGTTCACTATTCATGCTTTGATCCGTGAAGATGCATTGGGTGATATTAAAAACAAAGCGAGCTATGACGGTAGTGTTCGCACTGCGACTTTAATGCCGCTTGAAAATAATACCAGTGTTGAAAAACGTGTGGTGTCGATCAACGGTAACCTGTTTACCGATGGTGATACCTATCTGCCGGGCGATGAGGTTGAGTATGAATTTGTTGTGACTAACCAAGAAAACGGTTGGGCGAACGATGTTCAGATCAAAGACACAATAACGGATATTGAAGTCGAGGTTATTGGTAATAATAAGAGAATGCCAGCTTTTGTTTCCAGTGATGCTTCTCATGAGATTAGTAATGGTATTGATGCCAATATTGATACCTATGTACCAAGCTACAACACAAGTGGCAACCTTGATATTGAAACCGATATTGCCGCGAGAGAAGTGCTGACGTTTAACTTAACGGGTATTGTTCGCGATGATGCTTTAGGCACGATTGATGCCAATCGAGTGACAGCAGGAAGTGACTTAGCGACGTCGCAAGAGATTCCTCCTAAAGATGCCGAGCTCGATTACTTCAAAACCTTGGTGTATACCGATGGTGAATCGGCAGGGTGTTCTGTTCCTTCAAACGATGGTAGTGGTTGTACTTATGCACCACGAGGTGATGTTGAGTATCAAGTTACGTTAGAAAATATCGGAGACAGTATCGCCGGTGATGTACCTGTTATTGACGCTATTCACGTAATCAAAACCGAAGATGGTGACGATGCGTTCTCTGACTGGGCAACGGCTATTGCGGTTGAACCTGCTGGTACCTATGACGTGCAAGGTAGTTACAGTGGCAGCGTACCATTGGATGCAACTGTCGACCTTCGCCCTGGTGAGCGTATCGTTTTTGATGTGAGAGGTACGGTCTCGGCATCAGCGACAGGTACAATCACCAACACGGCACAAGTGAATAACGGCAACACCAACGACATCATACTTGATCCGGGTCGTTCGAATATCCTGATAGATAAATGGACAGATACGCCTGAATACGTGCCGGGCGGAATGGTTAATTACTACATCGATATAACCAATAACGATGTGGACACTGGCCTGTTTTCTATTCGTGACATCATCAGCGGCTTTGAAGTCGAAACTGTCGATGGCTCAATGAAAACCGCACTCATGGAGTGGACGGTTGATTATGATGTGCTTTATAACTCCGCGCCATCAGACCCTAACGCTAATGATTTCTCTGAGCTCGACAAGCTAGTAGGTCAAAACAGCCCAGACATCGATTTACCTGCCGAATCGATCAAGATGGCAGGGCGAGATGATGCTGGCACTGGTGGTGGTGATAAGTACACCGTTGTCCGTATTCACGTAGAAGGCAAGGTTCGTGACGACGCGATTGGGCGCTTTACCAATACGGCTTATCTGCGACATGGATTAGATAATTCGAAGATTGCTCGCTTGAGAGAAGGTTATATCACTCCGAAACCGGGTCAATTGGTGTTAACCAAAGAAACGACGCCAATTGCAGAACCTGATGCCAAATACCAACCGGGTCAACCAATCTCATACAAGATCACTGTGGCTAACACGGGTGAAGGTTACCTTGTCGATCATGTCTTAACCGATCGTATCGACACCATCATGACAGAGGTGGCTAACAGCCCAGATCAAGAACAAGCGTTGACAGGCAAATGGGTCATTAGTAACGAACAGCTTGATGGTAGTGGCGATCCAACACTGAACGCACGCAAAGATGTGATTAATACCCCGCAAGGTTATGGTGCGACTTACAGCATTCACCCGGGTGACAGTTATTCATTTGTCGTGACCAACACTGTTAATGATAAGGCCAAAGGCGAGATCACTAACGTCGTTAAAGTTGAGGGTGACGATGGTGAGCACTCTGCTGACGCGACTTACCTTCCTGAAGACGCGCAAGTTGAGATCATTAAAGAGGTTGATAAAGCAGAGTATCTTCCGGGAGAGGCGCTTCAGTATACGGTAACCGTTAAGAATAACGGTTTAGGTTGGGCTGAAGATGTTGCTATTCAAGATGCGCTGAAGTCGGTTGAAACCACGGTTGCAGGCGGCGCCACTGAGCGAGCTTTTAACCCTGCTTCAATCCAAATATCTGCGGTATCGACAACCGGTGAAACCCCAGTACCGGATGCAACCAGTGGTGAAGACCTTAATGAGACACTCGATATTGCGCCTCAAGACAGCATTGTTTTCACGATTCTAGTGACGACTAATCCGTTGGCGACAGGCGATATTACTAACATCGCGTCAGCGACCTTTGACGGTACAACATTTGACGACAGTGCTACCAGTACACCAGTGTTGGCGACGGTTTCGGTAAAGAAGACGGTTGATACGCCATCATATGAAGTAACCAACCTGATTAACTACGACATCACCGTAACCAACAGCTCTGATGCGTTTGCATCTGGTGTTCAACTTCAAGACATCATCAGTGACATTCAAGTCGACACTACCGCGGATAAACAAGAGTCGGCATTTCTATTATGGGAAGTGAGCTTTGATGCCTCGGATGATCGATCTGTTGTCACTCCAAAGACGTTCGACTTGAGTGAAGACATCGATGTGAGTATGGATGTTGCGCCACAGAGCACTGTGACTTTCCATGTTAAGGCGTTAATTCGCACGACAGCGATTGGTTATATCAGCAATACGGCAACCATCACTTACAACGGTACGCCACAAGACTCGACGGTAGTCATGACGCCGAAAGACTCTGAGTTTGTTGCGACCAAAACCAATGTCCAAACCGAGTATGAGCCGGGTGGTGAGCTGGAGTTCCTGATCACCATAGAAAACACCTCGAACAACTACATCAGTGACTTAATTGTTGTTGATGACATGGAATCTATTGAGGTGTCGTATTACGACGGTTCGACGGGTCCTGCTTTTGTGGCTGGTTCCACCTCTTTGGTGGTCGATTCAACCACAATAGGCACTACCACCGAGCAAGTTAGTCCGACGGAATACAACGTAGATATCGCACCGCACGGCACAGTTGTGTTCCGCTCAAAAGGCACCGTAGTCGATACCGCGACTGGACACATTATTAATACCGCGCAAGTAGACGGCGGTGATGTTATCAGTCCTCCAGTTCACACTGTAGCGGCTGTGGTTCAAGCCGAGCTATTTACCGATGCCCCGTATTACGTTCCGGGTGGGCAAGTTGAGTATCACTTAGTGGTGCAAAACATTGGCCGTGGTATAGCTAAGGATGTCGCGCTTTATACTCAGTTCTCTGAATCCATGGGTGACCATATTGATGGTTCACACAGCCATGCCTTTGATGACTGGACACTAACTGCATCATCAGAAGGAGCTGAAACCCAACCGGGTACTTTTGATAACGATAAAGATATCTTTACGTTGGTCGACATCGCGCCTGGCGGAAAGATTGACTACACGTTCACATTGACGGTCAACGAAGACATGCTGACTAATATCGATGTGCTTGGTTACTACCTTGATTTAACTGGTAGCCCAGCGATGCGCGCTCGTTCTAAGGGCATGTTGGCCTCTGAAACCTCGATGCAGGCAGTGGCAGACCAAGTATCCGCTTTGGATCTACCGCCAGTGGGTGCTGATCTTGTTGTTGAAAAACGTTCTGATAAACCTGAATACACCGAAGATGATGACAGCGTGACTTACTATTTAGCCGTAACTAATAACGGTTTGGGTAATGCTGCGAATGTTCGCCTAACCGATGAAATCAGCGAACTGCAAAACAGCGTTGGCAACGAAGTGTTTACCGATTGGACCATTGAAGGTGTCGAAGTCGATGACTCGGGCGCAGTTATTCAGCGTCATACTTTCCCAGTTAACAAAGATCTAGACACCACAGTTAACCTGAAATCCAACAAACGTAACGCATATGCGTTTGAAGTAGTTGGAACTCTAGGTAAAGGCTTGGATGACGACATCACTAATACTTTTACGGCTACTGAATCTGACGGTACTGAAACCAGCGACAGCGTAACCAATCACATCAAGAAGATTCCTGATAACTCTGGCGTACTTGAGCTAACGAAATCTGCGTTACAAGACACGGCGCAAGTCGGTGACGCGGTTGAATACGAGATCATCGTTGAAAACAACAACGAATCTTACTTCAAGAACGTGACTGTAGAGGACCGTTACCCAGGTGGTCTGAAATACATCGTGGATACTTCAAAAATCGTGTTGAGTGGTATTGATGGTGAGTTTGGAACACAAGATGACCAAGTGATCACTCAAGAGCCGTCAGACACCGGCAAGCTCATGTTCACCTCGTTGAATTTTGAACCGGGCGAGAAGCTGCGTATTCGTTACTTATTACGAGTATCGGTCGGTGCCACTTTTGGTGATTACATCAACACAGCGGTCGCTAAAGTGGATGGCTCGGCGGTATCCAATGAAGACACTGCCAAAGTGACGGTTGAACCTGACAAGGTATTCGATACTTCTTCGATCATCGGCAAGGTGTTTGAAGATCACAACAAAGATGGATTCCAAGCCGACGCTACAGCCTTTGATGTGGAGTTAACCGCGAACCTAGCAAAACAAGGCTATATCGCCGACTCAACACATATCATTCGGGATGGACAAGATATTGCTGTTAAAGATGGCGCAATAACCACAGCGCTTGAGCAAGGTTTGGAGCTGGGTGATCTTTGGGGTCACTCAGTAAATCGAACGCTGCCAGAAACCAGTAAAGTGGTGATTCAATTCAAGACTCGCACCCAGCAGAGCTTTGATTTCTATGTCACGACCGATGCGGGATCCCGTATCGAGTTTGATGCACAAGGTCAGATTCAGTTTAAGCATGAATCCGATAAGAGGAAGGGACTGAGCGCGGAAAACCTCAACGTAACCAGAAACCTGTATCGCGATGGAGAGAATTACCTGTGGGAAATCGTTATCGAGAACAAAGGTATCTACGAAGATGGTATTCCGGGCGTTAAGTTGATGACGGTTGAGGGAATCGTTATTTACACAGACCAGTACGGTCGTTACCACGTGCCCGACCAATGGGTACTCAATAAGAAAGGTAAGAACTTCCTCGTGAAGTTGGACACTGATTCGCTATCCACCTCCATGGAAGTGGTGAGCGAAAACCCGAAAGTGTTGCGAATTACCCCGAACAAGCTCACTAAGTTCAACTTTAGCGTGCATCGCAAAGACCAACAAAGTGAACAGCAGTAAGCCATTGGAACCGTATCTGGAAATTGTATGAAAGTATTTAGTAAGTCTCGTTTAGCGACGTGTGTGTTGACTGCCATTCCAGTGATGGCGGTAGCGAAAGACACAGGTAAGCTTGAAAAACTTGGTTCTGAGACAACGGGCATTGAAATCACTAAGCCGAACCAAGACCAAGACAGCTCGCGTATTTACTTAGAACAAGGTGCTATTTGGGCAAGTCGTGACATCACTCGCTTTGATCCGGTGCTCGATGTCAGCGTCAGCGATGAGTTGGAAGTCGAGCAGGGCACACTGCGTGACAGCGTCGGTTTCACCATCACGACTAACTATGGTTATTACATCAAGAAGTATCAGTTAGAAGTGTACCGTGTCGGCGATTTTGGTTTATCTGAGCCTATCACGGTACTTGGTGGTGATAAATTGGCAAACGACTCTGACATCAATTGGGATGGTCAAACCGATGTCGACTACCAATTTAATGTCGGTGAGCAGCTGATGTTCCGTCTAAAAGCGTGGGACAAAGATGGCAACATGGACGTGACCACGGTTGGTGTAACGGATTTAGTGAAGCCTGACTCTGAAGTGGACATCGACCGTAACGATAATGACGATGAAGAGAGTAAAGACAAAAGCTACGGTCAAGCCAAGTTAATGCGCCATAACATCCCGACCAATGCCGGCTTAGCTAAGTTCATTGGTACCGGTTTGAAAGGCGTTGATAAGGTCATCATCGGTGAAGATGAATTTGACGTCGAAGATGGCAACTTATACGCAGAACAGTATCTACCGACAGACTCTTACATTTTCCCAACCAAGGTTGTATTTGATAACGGCGATGAGCGTCGTTATAAGCTCTACGTTCGCATTCCAGATACGTACTACGCTCAAACGGGTTTGGCTGATCTTTATGTTGGGAAGAACAATGTCTCTGGTAATAACAGTGCGTTGAGCGTTGATGACCAATATCAAGATGATATCTATAACCAAGGTCGTTTAGCGTACTTTGGTCAGGGTAAATTTGGTGACAAGCTTCGCGTGACCACTCACTTTGATACTCGAGAAAGTGAGATAAAAGATATGTTCAAACATCCGTTCGCATCAGACGATTCGGATGTGTTCGATATTCTCGAAGACGATGATGAGCTTTATTACGGCAACTATGGCGACAGTTCAAACATCGAAAAAGTGGTTAACACCAAGGGTAAGGTCTACCTCAATGTTGAATACGATAAATCGCAATACTTGTGGGGTAACTACAATACAGGGTTAACCGGCACTGAGAATAACGATTACAACCGTAGCCTCTATGGTTTCAAAGCTGATTATCGTACTCGCGATACTACACAATACGGTGAAGATCGTTTGAATGTAGTCGGCTTTACGGCTGAAGCTGACTCTTTGTATGCACATGATGAGTTCTTAGGTACGGGTGGTTCTCTCTATTTCCTTCGCCACGGTGAAGCGGTGCCGGGAAGTGACAAGGTTTACGTAAAAGTAAAAGATGAATCTGGCTTAGTACAAAACGAAATTCCACTTGAGCCGGGTGTCGACTATGACTTTGACCCGTACCAAGGTCGAATCATTCTGACCAAACCACTCGACAATATCTTGTCTGACAGTTTCGGTAGCGTGATTGAAAACGGTGATGATTACGAAAACTTCCTGGTTGTCGATTATGAGTATGTCCCTCAAGGTTCAGACTCGCTGGATGCGATGTCTTACGGTGGTCGTGCCAAAGGCTGGATCAACGATTACGTTGGTGTGGGTGTGACGTATGCGACCCAAGAGAAAGACAATCAAGATTACGAGTCTTATGGCACGGACTTAACGCTGCGTGCAACAGAAGGCACCTATATTAAAGCCGAATTTGCTCACAGTGAAGGTACTCAAACCGAGTCTAACTTCGTCTCTATGGATGGTGGTTTAACCTTTACGCCCATTGGTGACACATTGGAAGACCGCGAGGGTGACAGTGTTCAAATCACCGCGGTGACCAGCCTTTATGACCTTGCCCCAACAATTTTTGGTGCAGTAGGTAATGACCTGAAGCTTTGGTATCGAGACAAAGACGCGGGATATAGCTACGCGAGCAGCAGCGATGATTTAGAGCAAGAGGCATACGGTGCTGAACTTCGTTTACAAGCGACCGATCGTTTAGCGGTACTTTCCCGTTTTTCGACCAACGAAGAGCGTGATGTTGACGGTAATCTAGAAACAGACACCGAAACTATTGAGGTAGAGACTCAAGTTAAAATCACCCAGCACATCAAGGTTTCGGTGGCAGGGCAACAAACTGAAGAGCTTAACCAAAACGACGAGCACAGCGATGCTACGTTAGCGGGTGTTCGTTTGGAATACATGTGGGACAGCGAGAATAGCGTTTACGTTAAAGGGCAAAAGACCGTGGATCAGTCGGATGACTATGACGAAAACGACAGCGCGTCGATTGGTGCTGAATTCCAAGTGTTGGAAGATTTGTCATTAGGTGGTGAATATACCGATGGTGACCGCGGGCAAGTTGCTGAAGCGACCGTGACTTACGATGTGTCGGATGACCACTCAACCTACGTAACTTATGTAGATGATAACTACGAAGGTCAAAACAACGTGATTGTTGGTCAGCGTGCAGACCTCACTAGCAGTGTCGATTTCTACCAAGAGAACCAATTCGTTGATGAAAACGATGGTCACGGTCGAATAGACTCCTATGGCTTTGGTTACGATGTGACGGAAGATGTTGAAATGGGCATCGGTTATCAACTGGGTGAAATCGAAGACGACCAGAACATCACAACAGAGCGTGAGTCCATCAGTTTCAATGCCTCGATCGATCTAGATGACATCACCTTAAATCACAAGTTTGAATACCGAGTGGATAAGAGTGAAGACGACCCAGAGATAGCACAGCGTGAGCTGCAACAAATCGTGACGACTAACCGTTACACGCACCACTTAACGGAAGAGTACACGCTGTTTGGTAAGTACAACTACTCAATCACAGAGAGTGAAACCACAGGTGAAACCATGGCTCAATTCACCGAAGCCACAGGTGGACTAGCGTATCGTCCGATCTATAACGACCGATTAAACCTACTTAGCCGTTACACCTACATTGCGGACTTCGATCAACTGGATCGTGATGTGGATTATCAAGACGAAACTAGCCAGATCATTGAAGTTGAAGCGATCTATTCGATTGACCAACACTGGGACGTCGGCACTAAATACGCGCATAAAGACAAAGAGCAAGCTTTTGAGCGTGCTTCTGGCGCGAATGAGATCGTTAAAAGCGACATCGATTTATACGGACTGAGCGCTTCTTACCGTGTGATGAAAGAGTGGGATGTAACGGGTGAATATCACTGGAAAACCGACACACTTAACGATGAGCTAGAACACGGTGCGTTAGTTTCGGTGAACAAGCACATCGGCGAGAACTTCAAAATGGGGATTGGTTATAACTTCTCTGCGTTTGATAGTGACTTAACCAATGATGATGACTACGACGCATCCGGCATGTTTATTAACTTAGTCGGTAAGATTTAAGCGAGCCCTGAGAGAGTTGAAAATTGAGAACAAACAGTAAGATGAAAACAAAAATCGGTCTAGTCAGCAGTGTACTGAGTGCTTTATTACTGGTTGGCTGTGCAACCGACACCTATGTGAGTCAGGAAAATCGCGACAAGTTTGCAGGCTTAGATGTCTCTAAGTTTTTGATTAGCGAATGTTTAGCGCCTGAACGTGAGGTGCATATTGCGATTGCAGAGCACTTTGCTTTTGATAAATACAAACTGCGCGATCTCGACAAGATCAACCTAGATAGCTTTGTCGAAGAGATCGGAGGCCTAAAAGGGCGCATCACGATCGTTGGACACACCGATTACAAAGGCTCTCTGGAATATAACGAGCGTCTTTCACAGCGACGCGCTAAGTCAGTGGCTGATTATCTGCAAGCCCATTTAGATCCTAAGCAGTATGATTGGGAAGTGAAACATCTTGGGGAAACTCAACCTTTGTTGTTGGGCAAAACCGATAAAGATCGAGCAGAGAACCGCCGTGCATTTATCGTGTTTGAAGAAGCGCAGAAGTATGAAGAGATGCCTTTCTGTGAGCCACCAAAACCTGAGCGTAAAGTGTACATGGCAATGACGCCACACTTTGATTTTGATAAATCAGTGCTTAAGCCAGAAGACTTAACTCAGTTGGATGATTTCACAGCGCAGTTAAGTGGTTTGCAAGGCAGCATCATGGTGGCAGGGCACACTGACCAAGCCGGCTCGGTTTCTTACAACGAGAAGTTAGCGGAACGCCGTGCTGAAACTGTAGTTAAATACCTCAAAACCAAACTCGACCCTAAACAGTTTATCTGGGAAGTGAAGTCGTTTGGTAAATTGCAACCAGCCATAAACGAACGTTCAGAGAAAGCCGATGCGTTGAACCGCCGAGCGTTTATCGTGTTTAAAGAATCGGATATTACGGCTGAACAGCAAACACTTACGGGTAGTGAGCAAGAGTTTCTTCGTAGTGAAAGCGAAAAGAAGCTTGGTAATGATTAAAAGCTAGCTTTTCAAATGACGATAAAAAGCCCCATGCGTTGGGGCTTTTTGATGCGTGTAACTTGGATAAAAGGGGCGCTAATTTATTCAGATGGCAAATTCTGCTTCAACTCTAAAAGCATTTGGTAAGCACTTTCTCCAGACATCTCATATGGATTGAATTGGTTGGATGTCGAAAACTGTAAATTCACCAATTCGGTCAAGCTTGATTGAGGAATATCTCCCATAGACCAATCTCCAAATTGCCTACAGTCGATTTCTTTGAAATACAGGATCATCACCTTTTTATGACGCTTGTCATTCAAGATGTGGTTATAAGTGTGATTTACGGCGCTTCTCGATCCTTCGATGCATTGGAGGAAATATTTGTCGTTGTGACTAAGAAGACCTGTTAAATGGCTTTGTTTATTGCGGTCGTGCGAGATCTGGAGAATGTCATCTAAAGCCTCAGCGTCACAACTTTCACAAAGTGTACTGACATAAATTAACCGGGTTAGGAACATAGCTATCACTTGGATTATTTGTTCGAAGGTACTAACAAATATAAGCCAAGCTCGTAGGATTGCTAATTATTGATTGCTTTGTCATTTACTTTGTTTTTTGGGAAGGGGTCAACAAGCAGGCGAGAGGCGAGTTCAGGTTTGTGCTTTATTGTGGGTAAGACTTGGTTACCATCTTCAATAGTCGAACATCTTTGCCTGCTTGTTATCGTAATTTATTATATTTAGTCATTCAAAACCGAAATGGATTCAACATTAGAAGATGCGTCGAATCTAACATTGACCAAAACGGTTTCGCGTTCAAAGGTCACATCATCAAAATCTGTCGCGGCGATCTTAAACCCATTTTTTGCAAATAAGCTTGTTACGACCGTACGTTGTTTCTGTTCCATAGCGTGCGTTAGTAGTTCGTCCATCGTCATCTCCATTAGGCAACAGTGTGTATAAAGTAACCATACAGCTCTGCCATTATGAGATCAATTGCTTAATTGATAGCTTGCACTGATATGAGTAGATGAATGATTGAGCCATTCAAATTGTTGATACCTGGCTGCTTCTATTCTGATGAATTCTATGTCAGTGAGCACTTTATGTGATGTGGCTTCAGCAAACTCTAAGCAGACTACTCTCTTGTTCAAAATGAATTGAAATAACTGGTTACAAAGTACAGATGAAGCGCGTTGGTTAATGGAAGCATTCATTATGAGTAGCGGAAAGAATCAATTGATGAATACCTTCCGCACGGTGCAAACAGCAACTAGAGTTCAAATTTATTGATTCATATTTTGAATATTTTGTTGGTGTTGTTATAAATGTTATTAATTTCATATCCTTGCTTTTTATATTCTCTTGATTTATAAAATAGGCATTCATCGATAACTTCATGATTATATTAGTTTTTACTAACCTTTAAATAACATGGAGAAAGGCGATGACTAAGAACCAAACACGCAATAGGTTAGCGAATTTATTGAGGCTGCGTAGAGCATACAAGGCATCTGACTTTCTAGTGAGTTCTGATGAACTTCGAGTGAAGAAGGATGTTTACAGCTTACGTAAAATCAAACAGCTAGAAATCCGACAGCTGGGCATCAAAGAAAACGCAATCAATGTCATTTCATTGGCCTTGATGCTATCTGCAGCAACTTGGGCGTTCGTACCTCAGTTTGGGTTACCTATGCTCGCTCTGACCTTTATTTTGGCTTTTGTTTCGTGGCGAAAATACGAGCTTCGTGCAGAGTTTAAAGGGTCAGACGAAACTGGTGATCACTGGGTATCTGTAGCTCGAGGCTGTACTCGTGAAGAGTTTAAGATCTTAAAGAGTGTCGAAGTGAATTTGCGAGAACAAGTTGTAAGCTAACTGCGACCTCGCAGTTAGCATGGTTCACCCCTAAACAAGGCTCGTCATCATTGGCGAGCTTTTTACTTTTGGAAAGGCAAGACTTATTAAAAACGATATTAAGCAAATGCGAGTAGCCTTGGGTGTCATCTTTCTTGGCTTCAGTCTTTACACTAATGCTGACACTATTGAGTTCCCTGCTTGTGTTGAAGGTGAAGTGTTGAACACCGAGGTTCACCTTTACATTGACGAGTCTATGTTGTTGGAATACTCGAAGGCGTTTATCGCTAGTAAAGTCGCCACATGGGAAAGTTACTCCAACCTAGTTTTGAAAAACTCATGTATTCCTATGAGGAGAAAGGTAACCCAAATTACTTATACATCTGCTATCGATAGCCTTTGGTTTCAAAATGTGAGTGCGGCAGAGAGGCTACTCAAATTATCGATGGAAGATCCAATTGAAGAAATCACAGAGGACGGTCGTCCAGTTTTTACAGGTGTTGTGTTTTCAAATTATCATTCTGCTTTCGAGTCTCGATATTGTGGTGTCGCATCTAAGGTCTCTCGTTTTTTCTCTTTGGCTATAAATTGCGCGGATTCGACAATGGAACATGAAATTGGTCATATGAGCGGCGCCAACCATGACTATAAAACGGTGCTAAAAGATTACGCGACTATCGAACATTTTATCGCTGACAGGTACCCCAAAGCGCCCGCACATTCATTCGGTGCTACATGTGCAGAGAGAGGCACTGTGATGTCTTATGAGCGTGATATTATTCCTGCCTACTCTAGTCCTGAAATTAGAGTTAACGGACAGCAATGTGGAGATAACGCGCATCACAATAATGCGAGAGTGCTTAGAGAGTTCGCAAATACTCATTTAAAGCTAATAGACTCCAACAAAAATTAGTCGAGCTAATACCGAGAATCGTTAAACAGTACGATGGCGTTTGAAAACAGGACAAGGAAAGCGAATGGATATAACGATAAGACCAGCAATGCCTAGCGAATTAGCTGCCATTTATGCTTTGGTTATCTCAAACGATGAGTGGACTAAGTTTAATGGCCCTTATTTTTCGTATTCTCATCCTTCATTAGAAAGCTTTGAAGCGCATTCGTTTAAACGGCTGCTCGAGGGCGATGACCTACAGCTAGTGGTTGTCGACGGTGTACCTGTTGGAACCGTGAGTTGCTACTGGGAATGCGAAGAGACACGTTGGCTCGAAGCTGGCGTGGTCATTTATAACTCTGATTATTGGGGGAAGGGGATCGCAGCATTAGCACTTCCGCTCTGGATTACTTACCTCTTCGAAAACAAACAGATTGAGCGTGTGGGGCTAACTACTTGGTCAGGTAACCCGCGCATGATGTCTCTCGCTTTGAAGCTAGGTTTCCAGCAAGAGGCGAGGCTGAGAAAGGTGCGATATTACCAAGGCGAGTATTATGACTCGTTGAAATATGGAGTGCTCCGTAGCGAGTGGCTGGAGAGAGGATAACGACAAATATCTGTTTTTTGTTTGATGATTCCTTATCGATTCAGTGGTAACACCCTGATCTAAAAAGTGAGAGTGAGCGTACTTCTACTCAAATTTTAAAGGATGAGTGGACAATGAAATTATCTAAAGAGAGTGAATCAAGAATTATTGAAATGGCGTGGGAAGACCGAACGCCATTTGAGGCAATAGAACACCAATTTGGTTTAAATGAATCACAGGTGATTCGTTTTATGCGTAGCCATATGAAGCCAGGTAGCTTCAAGTTGTGGCGTGCTCGCGTCGCAGGTCGTGCGACAAAACATGTAAAACTTCGTAGCTCTGAAGTGTCGAGAGGTTATTGTCCAACACAATATAAGCGGCAGTAGGTTTTCTACCAACCATTTACCTCTTTCTATCAGTGGCTATCGATCTAAATAGGATATTGAGATTTAGATTGAATCTTATGGCTTGGCATTTTTTAGTTCTAAATGTGGACTCTAATTCTGAGTTAAAAGACACTCATCACACCACGTTCGAGCGCACTAATTTTGTGAATCAAGCGACGTAAAACCGTTAGTGCGTGCGATATCATTACTTAAGCTTGAGTGAATTGAGTAGAGGAAAATGGAATATTTATTGGTTCTTCTTCACGTTGCGCTGATTTGGATGCTGGCGGTCGCAACGCCCGGCGCGAATGTGCTGTTGACGATTAACACAGCGCTGCACTACAACCGCAAGCTAGCAAAATATTCTGCTTTGGTGTCAGTACGTCCATATTGCTATGGTCACTGTTTGGATGCACTGGCTTGGTTATTTTGTTCTCCCATTTCCCGGCACTGTTTAGCGTTATGAAGATCGTTGGTGGCAGTTATTTGTTGTACTTGGGTATGCGCCA
Source organism: Vibrio sp. 070316B (assembly GCF_013114115.1). Taxonomy (NCBI): domain Bacteria; kingdom Pseudomonadati; phylum Pseudomonadota; class Gammaproteobacteria; order Vibrionales; family Vibrionaceae; genus Vibrio; species Vibrio sp. 070316B. The sequence goes on from NZ_VTYC01000001.1 coordinate 391,063, forward strand.
GATCCTTTCAACACGAAAAGCCAAACAGCTAGATGAAGGTTTGAATACTAGCGAAGCGATGCTGCCTTCAAGTAGAAAAGTCTTTATGTCGGCGTTCATCACGAGCATCTTAAACCCTAAAACGGGGTTCTTTGTCGTGAGTTTGTTTAGTGTCTCTATGCCTGAAAATATTACCATCCCGATGGTCATCGCCATTATGCTGACTATGTCTGGTATTACCTTATGCTGGCATATGTTTCTGGCGACAGCGTTTTCACATCGAGCAGCGAAAAGTGTTTATGCACGTATCTCAAGTGTCATGGATTATGTAACTGGCGGCTTGTTTACGCTGTTTGGTATTAAAGTCATGGCGTCTTAATGTGTGTTATCTGCTCATATCAATACTGTATCAAAGTGTTTTTCATAGGTCTTAGAGTTCATGATTGAATGTAAGAAGTTTATTTTTGATGTCGATGCAACATTGGTTGATACCCAAGTGGTTATCGACAATATTTGGAAAAAATGGTGCAAGACTGTTGGTGTTCGTTTTGAAACCATGAGTGAGTATATCCATGGGCGAAAAATCGAAGAGACACTGAGCTGTATTGGCATGGAATTCTCCAATGTCACTGAGGTCAATAAAGTTAAAGCTATTGCGACCCAAGAGATGAAGCGCGTCAAGGCTATACCAAATTCTCATGATTTTTTATCAAAATTAGGTCCGGATTGCTGGTCAATCGCAACGAGTGGGCCAAGAGCCGTCGCAACAACAAGCTTAGAAGCTTCCGGTTTTACGTTACCAAAGGTCATGATTTGTGCTGAAGATGTGGTACGAGGTAAGCCAGCACCGGAGCCTTTCCTCAAAGCAGCAGAAGCTTTAGGCGCAAAAACCGAAGATTGTGTTGCAGTTGAAGATTCACCATCTGGCGTACTATCTGCTAAGAAGGCAGGATGTTTCACTATCGCTCTATTAACCAGCCATACCAGAGAAGAATTGAACCAAGCGGATTTGATCGTAAATGGGTTTGATGAACTCATACTTACTCGCAGTCAAATTGGAACCTATCAGATTCATCTTGCTAATTAGAAAGATCCTTTAATTTTATCGTAAGAGGAATAGACAACAATGAAACTAGTATCGCCCTCCAAAGAATTTGAGTTCGCTTTTAAGGTGTATTACCAAGACTTCTTGGAGCACGACATCGATAACTCTGATTATTACAAAGGCGGTGTTCTTGATTTTTCTCGTTATATTGAATGCTTAAATGATGAGGCTAGAGGCGTTAACTTACCCGATGGTTATGTGCCATGTAATCATTATTGGTTGGTAAATGATGAAGGAGAGATACTCGGCGCCATTCGTGTTCGTCATCGCATCGATAATGAGTTTCTGTCACTTGAAGCGGGGCACATTGGCTACGATATTGCTCCCTCAAAGAGAGGTTCTGGTTACGGCAAGGCAATACTCAAATTCGCTATTCCAAAAGCGAGCTCTCTGGGTATTAAACAAGCTTTGATTACCGCAGACGAAGACAATATAGCTTCACGAAAAGTCATTGAGGCAAATGGCGGTAAGTTTGAAAAAATAGTTTTTGGTAAAGTCTTTCCTGGCCCAGTAGCTCGTTATTGGCTTGACTGTCAGTAACGCCATACAGTTTAGGCGACAGATAAAAAGGAATTTTGATGTTCAAACTAGAAACTGACCGATTAGTTCTTCGAGATATGACGCTTGAAGATCAAAGCGCGTTTGTGGCCATGTCACAGGACGCCAAATATCAGCGTTTCTATGATGAAACTGATTGTGAGCCTAGTAAGTACCATCAACTCACCCAATTGTTTGTTGAACAGGCTGAGGAAGATCCTCGTCAGTCCTATCAATTAGCTGTGGAAAGTAAAGAGTCAGGGAAGTTTATCGGAACCGTGTGTTTACGCCTTGAAGATAACCAGCAAGCTTCAATGGGCTGCGCTTTTGCGAGAGCAATTCAGGGGAAAGGGCTACCCGTAGAAGCGGCCAAAGCTCTGGCTGGTTTTGGGTTTTCAGAGTTAGGTGTTCATCGAATTTATGCAGAAACCATTGGTGAGAATCTAGCGGCGATAAGATTGTGTAAGTCACTCGGGATGAGACAAGAAGCTTGCTTTAAAGAGCACCGATTCTTCAAAAATAAGTGGTGGGATACCGTTGTATTAGCGATTCTTAGTGCTGAATGGGAATGATGTGGTCACCCGCAGAAGTGCGCTATGCTAATGCTAGGCGTTTACCTTCTGGAGAGTTAGACAGCACGCTGGTTTTCGCCAAAACGTGCTTGTCTTAATTTCTAGGATGGCTGAATCTTGATGCTTGGCATTCTCTAAGTTTATTTGTGTGTACCAACACGTTGAGTATTAAACTAGAGCTTAGCTGTCTGGTTCGTCATCCACGGTGACATCGCCATTCATCGAGTTGTAGTAAATAGATATCCCCGGTACGACTCGATAATGATAACGGCATTGGTCGGTGTGGATGTACTCAGCGATATAGTCAGTATTAGTCGGTGAGTTGAAACTAGAAACGCTCGGTGGATCAATCAGGAGAGCTCCCCATACCGAAATACAGTCTTCCGGATTATCCAACCTTGGAAAATCTTCTGCGTAAGGCCATTGCTGTACTGGGTATCCCCATTCATTGAAGTCAAGCTGGCCAGTGGCAGAGTCATCATAGATAGGGATGTTCGTAGATGGACCGCCACCGTTTAAGGTCAAATTTTTTGAGTAGGCAAGATCGACACCTGCTTTGAAAGCAACGCCAGTACCTTTCACGGCTGCAATATGCGAATCTGTACTCACATTCAGGAATCTGGGCGCTGCCGTAATGGCGATTATTCCAAGAATCACAATAACTACAACAAGCTCAATAATTGTAAAACCGTTCTTTTTCATTATGCACCTCTTTTGAAGGCGGCAAGTATGCACCATAAGTGACTATTGCCAAAGGAAATTTCTATATTGCAGAGGTGATTTTATTAACCAATAATGAATGTTGTGATTTACATGGCTTTATTTTATAAAACTCAATCTAGAAGTATCTTAAGAGCCGGATATCTCACTTCAATATTGAATTTAGATAGACAAGGAGTTTGTTTTAGTGAGTATGGTCGAAACGGTAAAGCAGCATCTTTCAGAAGTGGGTTATCCGAAAGTGGATATCAAAACAGCTCAGGTTCGTTCCATTTCTGCTCAGATTTTTAAGATGATTGAAGACAAAGATATTTCTCACGTGTTGCCTCTATGTACTCAATTATTGGAGCAAAGAGATTGGGCGCTAGGAGTTATCGCGTACGATTGGGCTTTTAGGGTAAGGAAACAGTATTCAAGAGACACGTTCCCTGTTTTTGAAAGTTGGTTAACAGAGTTCGTCACAGACTGGAACGATTGTGACGACTTTTGTACTCATGCTTTTGGTGAGTTGCTGTCTCAGTACAATGATTTGTTCGATCTCACAACCAAATGGGTTGAGCATTCGAATTTTGCTATTCGTAGAGCCGCTGCGGTCATCTTAATTTATCCTATCAATAAGAATCGATACGCTGCGCTGGATCCGTTTCGCGTAGCGGATCTATTGCTCGAAGATAAGCATGACTTAGTACAGAAAGGCTATGGTTGGATGCTTAAAGTACTCAGTCAAAAAGAGCCTCAACAGGTTATTGGTTATCTGAATACCAAGTATGCCGCAATACCAAGAGTGGCTTTTCGTTACGCGATTGAAAAATTGGACAATGAGATTAAGCGAGAGTTAATGTCGCTTTGATAAGCGGTGTTTGAAGTCGAATTATAAGTACAGCCCCTAACGTAGACCGCATTTAGCTATGTAGCGATTTTTGTGCCATTTTTTGTTCTTTGGAGAAGTTTGAAATGAGTGTCACTATCAGTTTGGCCCAAATTCCTGTCGTCAGAGGCAACTGGAGAGAAAACCTTAAGCAACATCTAAAAATGATAGAGCAATCGTCAAAGTACAATGCGGATGTGGTTGTTTTCCCCGAGCTATCACTAACCGGCTATGAGCTTGATTTAGCGGAAGAACTTGCATTGTCTCTTGAGCCATCAAACTTTGAAGAACTCTCCCGAGCTTCGGTTCAAAGTGAGATGACTATTGTGGCTGGTTGTCCCCTGCGAGTTCCGGACTTATTCCATCCCACCATAGGCGCCGTTATTTGTTTTCCCGACGGCAGAGTCGAGTTCTACTCTAAACAGCACCTGCATGATGGAGAGGGCAACTACTGCTCCGCTGGCGATGTTGATTATGTATTTGATGTCAACGGGCATAAAATCGCGCTAGCAATATGCGCTGACTTCATAGAGGCGGATCACTCCCAACGAGCTAAACATCTAGATGCTGATATCTATTTAGCGAGCGCTTTAATCTCTGAGAATGGCTTTGATCCGGATTCTAAAATCTTATCTGGAATTGCGTCGGAACACGGTATACCAGTATTACTGAGCAACCATATATCTGTGACGGGAGGCTGGGAAACGTGTGGTAAGAGTTCGGTTTGGAATTTGCAAGGAGAACGCGTGAACAGTGCAAAATCAAAAGAGAGTGGCATTGTTCTATGTACTATCTCGGGCTGTGAAACAGATCCTAATATAGCTGGAAAGTGGCATGCTGAATCAAACTAGAGGTCTCGACAAAGACGGGTTCATCGAAAACCTATACTCTCCTAAGAATATCGCTCCCGAATTCCAAGAGGTTGTGAGTGCCGTTATTGATTCGTTGTTAAGTGGCCTTCCGAATCAAATTGATGGTATCTACCTATACGGAAGTGTGCCGAGAGGAACGGCGGTTGTTGGTCACTCGGATTTGGATGTTTCTATCGTACTCAATACACCTATTGGTCAAAAAGAGAAGCGACTATTTCAGCACCTTTCTGACACCATTCCCAAAGCATATCCCCAAGTCAGTAAGCTTGATATCGACCCGGGCTCACTTTCAGAAGTTCTGCAGCCACAAGAAAAATTCCATTGGCAGTTTTGGCTCAAGCACTGTTGCTGTTGTATTTGGGGTAATGATTTATCTATTGATTTTCAACGTTACAAACCTAGTCGTGAAATAGCCCTAGCGCTTAATGGTGACTTGTCTACTTTTCTTGAGCAAATGGGTCTGGCCTTTAAAACAATGACCGATGCGGATGTCGCTAAGGTTATTGGCAAGAAGTTAGTGCGGGCGGCGTACTACTTTGTCGCTGAGAAAGACGGCAGTTGGTACACCAACCTGAGCCAGTGTACCGCTGTAGCCAAGCGTTATTATCCAGACCAAAGTGGCGATATTGAATTAGCACATCAATACGCTCTCGGGCAATTAACCTCTAAAGTTGAAGCCTTGGAGTTGTATGAAAGACTAAGCAAGAACTTGTCGTGAGCGTTAGTGAGCCTGAAAATCGGTGGGGTAAATCATTGGCATATGCATACCGCTTCGCATTTGTTTTATAAATCATAGCTAGTTGAATGTATTAAAAGCTGATGTGTTGTAGGGTCTGTGCTTTATTGCCAATAGAGACCAAGGAACAAAAATGTATGCCAATAAGTATTCTAATTTCTGGAGACGCTTCTTTGCTATCTGGATAGATTCAATCGTATTTTTACCTTTGGAGTGGATAGACAACTACGTACTTTCTGGCGTGATTAGCTCGGGTGGTGTTTTTGCTTGGGGAGTGGTGAATTCACTAATTGGTGTCACTTACTACGTTGGCATGCATGCTAAATTTGGGCAAACAATCGGTAAGATGGTTACTCGAGTGAAAGTAGTGGATGTATCTGAAAGTCGAAACTTAACCCTAAAACAGTCTTGTATGAGAGATATTGTCCCAATCATGCTTATCCCCTTTAGTCTCTATGCTTACGCGCAACTGTCTTTCTACGGCCAGACTTGGGAAAGTTTAGAGCAAGGCCGAGCCTTTATTTTTGTTGGGTACGCAATGATCGGTTGGGTTCTTTTAGAGTTCATCTCCATGCTATTTAATCATAAACGCAGAGCGATTCATGATTTCATTGCAGGCTCTGTTGTCGTAAAGAAGGTTTAATTATCTAAACTTCGGCCTAAGGAAAAATCGATGGATGTCCATGAGTGTGTCTCTTTTATCTTGATCAATGAATCACAAGTATTGTTAGAAAAGCGCAGCGATTCTAAGGACACTGATCCCGGCTTAATAACAATACCTGGTGGTCATATAGAGCAGGGTGAAAATCAAATTCAAGCATTGTTTCGAGAGCTTAACGAAGAGCTAAACGTTACTCCAACTGAATACACATTCTTATGTTCGCTCTACCACCCAACAAAAGAGTTACAGCTGATCCATTATTTTGTGGTAACCCAATGGGAAGGTGAAATCACAGCTCAAGAAGCAGACAGCATCGCGTGGTACCCACTGAATTCGGCGCCTGTAGGTATCAGTGCTGATGGTGTTGCTTTGAAAGAAGTCGGGCGAGTGGGGATGGTTCTCTAAAACAGTGGTGATAAGAGGCTGTATGACGTTTTTAAGAGCTCAAAAACGGTGAAACCCCGATGTTGGTAGCATCGGGGTTTCGAATTTTTAGATTTCTCGATTGGTAAGGTCGATTATCTTTTCTATGCAGAAGGCTGGATTAATCCAATCTTATTCCTTGGTAGGGAATTAGATGCGGATGAAGTCCATGTGCTCAACTTTTGGCTTGTAAGCGTGACGTTGAACGTCTTGTGGCTTAACCTTAACTTCTGCGCCGTCAATCAGTAGAGTGATTGCTTCGTAGAACTCAGGCTTGTCCATTTGGTTGATCACTTCGTCGTGATTAAGTTCGATAGATACAGCTGCTGCTTCACCACCGTAGATTACAGCTGGGAATTTACCAGCGTGACGTAGGCGGCGGCTCGCACCTTTACCTAGTTCAGTACGTACTACTGCTTCAAATTTCATAGTTTTACTCTCAAATTAGTAAAAATTAACTTCACACCTCAATGCGACCTTGAGTATGTGGTAATGCTTAGGCAGAAACGAGTTCATGCTTAAGCGAGCGCGGATACTAACATCACATTTGAATATGAGCAAGTAAGAAGCCTATCACAAAGTGAATTTCCTTCGATATTTGGCTCGTTTGTAGATAAAACGCTCGCTAACCTTAGTTTATCGCTTTCTTTGCTCTTCTGTCTTGTTCGTTTGCCCTGTTTATATTGTCGCGAAATCATCAAGTTAATGAACGGAAAATGAATGTTCGCCTAAGGCTTGGTTAATGCTTGGTTAGGTAACCTTAGCGTTAATTAATCAGCAGAATGAATAGGTGAAAACATGGAACCAGTAAGTATTGTCGTTATTACGTTAAACGAAGAGAAACGCATTAGCCGCTTAATGGAAGAGTTGAGCGTGCAAACCCATCAAGAGTTCGAAGTGATCGTTGTCGACTCAAACAGTGAAGATAACACCCGAGAAGTCGCACAAGCCTATGAAAGTGCATTGCCAAAACTGACAGTCCACCATATGCAAGAACGCGGTGTTAGCCTTGGTCGAAACACCGGTGCTGCTTTGGCGCAATACAACAGAATCCTTTTCTTGGATGCCGACGTAAGCCTGCCTCGTAACTTCCTTGCAAAGGCGCTTTATGAGTTAGAAGAAAACAAGCTTGAAGTTGCTGGCGTATACATGAGTTCAAAAGGGCTGCCACTGGTTCATAAATTCGGTTATGGGCTGTTTAATGCGGGCTTATTTGCGACTCAGTTCTTTTTCCCGACCGCGATTGGCGCGTGTATTTTCTCAACCAAACGAGCGCATGAAGAGATCGGTGGTTTCGATGAAGAGATTGTCCTGTGTGAGGACTGTGATTACGTAAAACGAGCGAGCAAAACATGGCGATTTAGATTCCTAAATATGACTTTCGGTTTTGACCCACGTCGATTAGACCAAGATGGTGTTGTGAAGACGGGGTCAACTTACCTTAAAGCCAATGTAAGACGCTTCTTTAAAGGCGAAATGCGTAACAACGAAATGAACTACAAGTTTGGTCACTACAAAGAACAGTAAGCATTGAGGTTGTTATGTTTGATGGACTAGGGCTGTTTCTGGGAGCATTAGGTGATGCTCTCATTGGCCCAAACCTATTTGTACCGGGAGAGCCGTTTTTTATCGCTGCGGGCTTTCAACTGTATTCAGGTGCATGGATGGCGTTGGTGTTTGTAATGTTAGGTGGTTTCGTTGGGGATCAACTGAGTTACTTCATTGGCTTAAAGTGGGGCAGAACAGCCCAAAAGAAGCTAATTCAATTCCGGCCAAAAACCAAAAGGCTGATCGCACGGTGTCGTTATCTCATTGCGAAAAAGGGCACATTCATCATAGTCGCGGCACGCCTTTTGGGTCCTATTGCTTGGGTTGTTCCTGTTATTGCTGGTTCTCATCGCGTTAAGTGGCGCAGTTTTACGCTGTTTTCTTCGGTAGGTTTATTGCTTGGCGGTGGTCAATTTATTGCTTGGGGTATGTTGTTAGCACATGGTGTCGAACAGTTTCCTTTATTAGGGGCGGTTAAGGTTTTCCTAAGCGAGCACCAAAGCTTGCTGATTGGCTTAGTCGCGGTGACCATTTTTGTTGTTGTGGGTAACAAATTTAAATGGCGTAAGTTGACCTTGAAAACCAGCGCGTTTTTAGTGGCTTGGCTGTGTTACGCAAATTATGCCCATTTCTTCTGGAAAGCTGATGACTTTCAAAATCAACAAACATCGGCACCGATGAACTCTGTTGACTTACAACACGTGACTTACAAAGCGTTTCCTGGGCTTTCTCCTATCTATGATGCGCAAGCGATCAATGTTGTTTATGTCGGAGAATCGCCTCGTGAACTCATGAACCAGTTGGGCTGGATAGAAAATCAAACGTTCTCTCGAAATGATATTGAGTGGTCGAATTACCTTACTCTCCTAAAAGATAAAACACCGCCTGTATCTGACTTATATTGGCGAAATCAACCACAAAATATGGCCTTTCAATTGCCTGGAAACCTGATGAAGAGAAGCCATATTCGCTGGTGGAATGCGGGGTTAGACAGAAACAGCAATCAAACAAAGTGGTTAGGAGCGATCAGTTACGACGACGGTTTAAAAGTGACACCGTATTCTGGCATTGTCACCATACTCCATAAAATAGATCCGAATGTTGATGAAGAGCGCGATCGGTTGGCGCAGCAAATTAAATCCACTTACCCAAGTATCGAACTGGTCAACTTGCCTCTCGCGAATGCTGAAGTAATGAATGATCAACATGACTACTACACAGACGGAAAGATCTTAGTTATTGGTTCAACGACATACGGTGATGATCCACAAACCTTAGATGTTGCGGTGAATGATATATAAAGTGAGGCTTTAAGATGCTCTCCACCTCACCCCCGATAAATACGAACCTTGTTTGAATATCAATCAAACAAGGTTTTGTTATTTCTGCTTGTTAAAACCGACCCTATCTTGAGTGATTCTATCGTTCTAATAGTGTCAACCTTGTCTATTCTAATTAAGGGTGAACAAGGGCGAAAGCTAAGGACAAAGTATGCAAATGAATCCGGTTGGTTGGTTTGAAATCTATGTCGACGATATGGTGAGAGCCAAATCGTTTTACGAAGCCGTGTTTAAAGTGGCGCTAGAGAAGTTAGATAATGAAACGGGCATCGATATTGAAATGTGGGTGTTTCCTAGTGATATGGACAAATACGGGGCCACAGGGGCTTTGTGTTCGATGCCTGATGTTAAGGCTGGGGGCAACAGCACTATGGTGTATTTTTCTTGTGAGGACTGTGCCACAGAAGCAAGCTTAGCGGCTGCGAATGGTGGTGTTCTACAAGTACCTAAAATGGCGATTGGGCAGCATGGCTTCATCAGCGTGGTTATTGATACCGAAGGCAATGTCATTGGTTTACATTCGATGGCTTAAATTTGCAGAGTAAAAAAGGCACAGGATCAAAAAGGAGTTTATGCGTGATGCGTAAACTCCTTATTTTTATTAAAGGTATAGCGGCTGTTCGAAAGTGGTCGTCTTAAGAGGCCTGAGATACCTTTAGAACAAGAGAGGCTTTCAAGCCGCCCATTGAGCTTTTGCTTAGCGTTAAGTTCCCGCGGTAACTGTGTGCCATTTCATTCACAATATTCAGGCCTAGACCGGTACCAGGAGTCGTTTCATCCAACCTTACGCCTCGTTTGGTCACCTGTTCGAGCTTTTCTTCAGGGATACCTTGTCCGTCGTCTTCAATAATCAACTCGACATTGCCATCGGCCAGTTCATTAGCGTGAACGCGAATAATACTGCCCGCCCACTTATAACTATTTTCGAGTAGGTTACCGACCATCTCATCTAGGTCAGTTTTTTCTACAGCGACCTCAAGTTCAGAGTCCAGCTCATTGATCATAGTGACTTCATTGGCGGCATAAACTTTATCAAACGCCATCGAGATCGCTTCAACACGTTCACAAGGCGACGACTTCACCGAAAGGATGTTCATTGCACCTGCCATACGAGCACGACCAAGGTGGTAATCTATCTGGCTTTGGATCTGCTGAATGGGTTGCTGTAACAGTTTCTTCTCGTTGTCAGGCAGCATCTCTATTTCATTTTTCATCACCGACAGCGGCGTTTTTAATGCATGAGATAGGTTACCGGCGTGGTTACGAGCGCGCTCCAGTAATTCTTGGTAATGAAAGAGTAGGGCATTGAGGTCAGATACCAATGGAGAAACTTCTTTCGGGTAGTTATCGCTTAGCCCTTGCTGTTCACCCTTTCTCAGCATTACCAACTCACGCTGCATCTTACTAAGAGGTAATAGAGACCAGCTCACTTGAATACCAATTAACATCAGAACGCCGACAAACAACAACATCAGGATCAACCATACTTGGCCTGTTAGTTCTGCCAGCGTCGACTCTAAAGGATCTTCATCAATACCGATTGTGATGGTGATAGGATCGCTGAGTGAAGGAAGGTAGATATCTTGCTCGATATAAATCAGTTTCTCTTTTTCAGGCCCTTTCACGGAAGTGTGAATAGGAGAACGCTTGATGGTGAGGTCTTTGTCCCATAGAGAGCGAGAACGAATGATTTGATCTTGAGTCGAAGCACGCCAATAAATACCGCTGTAAGGTTGGTTAAACCTAGGGTCAGAAAGGCGTTCTGCCATGATTAGGTTACCATTGTCATTGGTTTCAATATTGGCGGTGAGCTCGTCCATGGTTAGGGCAAGTTGCTGCTTCATGTCGTCGACAAGGTAATCGTTAACCAGTTTTGGTATACCAACACCGGCCGCTAATATCATCGCACCGAGCCAAAAAGCCGCAGCGAGGAGCAAGCGGCTTTTTAGACTGATGTTTTTAAGTGTTCGTTTCTTTAGGTTCATGCATTTCCAGCCTGCCTTTGCTCATCGTTATCGACTTGTATTTCGATGATCAGTACAGGCTGTCCACTTAGTGGGTGAGTGTGCTTGATTTCTCTTAGCTTAATTGACGTTTGTTGATCTAACTAAATAGAGACTTATTCAGCATTCAGTTGGTAGCCAAGGCCACGCACGGTTTTGATGATCTTAGGTGCGATTTTTTTACGAATACGACCAATAAAGACCTCAACCGTGTTTGAGTCGCGGTCGAAGTCTTGTTTGTAGATGTGCTCAACCAGCTCGGTGCGCGAGATAACCTTATTTTGGTTGTGCATGAAATACGCGACGACCTTATATTCTAGTGCCGTTAGGCTAACTGCTTGGCCCTGCCACAACACTTTTGAACTGCGAGTGTCTAAGCTTAAATCACCAATTTGAAGAACAGGTGCAGCGCTGCCGGACGCACGACGAAGTTGCGCACGAATACGGGCAATGAGCTCAACCATTTCGAATGGCTTAGTGAGGTAATCGTCAGCGCCTGCGTTTAAGCCTTCAACACGTTGGGTTAGGGTGTCACGAGCACTCAAGATAATCACTGGCGTGTTGATGTTTTCGTCTCGGATGCCTTTTAAAACGGTTAGGCCATCAAGCTTAGGTAGACCTAAGTCGAGAACAATCGCGTCCCACTCTTCTGATGTCGCGCGATAAAGAGCGTCGATACCATCTTGAGAAAGCTCTGGAACCCAGTCGGCTCCCTCAAGTGTTTCAATAATTTGTTGGCCCAAACGAGGTTCGTCTTCAACGACTAAAATTTTCATAATTGTTCTTCTTAATTTTTGTAATGACTGTTCGTCGTACTTAACTATTCGTCGTACTTAACTATTCGTCGCGCTTAATTAGTCGCCGTGTTTAATTGCGTTTTTAAAGTTGCGGCCTTCAATTTTTAGCATGTCCAGCGTCTCGGCGTTGTATTCAACTTTGATGATGTTGTTTTGGTAGTTAATTTTTAACTCATACACCCAAATATCATCGTCTTCTTCAAGTTCGACTTTAATGATTCGGCCATGAAGATCGTTTTCTACCGCGGCATACATTTCAGAGAAAGGGCGAATGTAACCTTCTCGAACCGCTTCGTAGACCTCGTCTTGGTCTTCTTCAAATTCAATGCGGGTTCCTGCTTTATGAACGTCTTGCACTAATTCATGACCATTATGATGCGAGTCAGCCCATGCGCCAGCAGAAACAAATAAGCCTAAGCTTATAGAAAACAAAGAAATCATAGCTTTACTAAACATAGCGAATCCTAGAGAAGGTTGATAGCGTTCAGTATAAAAAAGTAATTCTGAACAGAAAGTGAACCTGATTAATAATGAGAAATTGATACCTAAAAATTTGATGATGAAGAGCGCCAATACATCACGGAGACTAACCGCCAAGTGTTAAGGTAGTAATAATTAACGTTGTTGAAGTTCGTCTTCGAATATCTTGTCTCTCATTTTCCAAAAGCGCCCAACTTTACGTGCAATAACGAATTGTGGTGGCCGGAATCTATGTTGGTGAGCAACCACTTTCGATGGCGACGCTTCCTCAAAAGGTCTGTGTCTATCTGCAAGGTGAGGGCGAACAAACTGATCTTTAAAGTTCTGCTTTTGCTTCTTGGTGGTCAGTGACCAAAACTCATGGACTTGCGCTTGGTTTTCACCTCGGTAGGTGACTTTAAGTTGCGATTTGCCTTTGTCGTCCTTAAGTACATTAAGGTCCATCTCTAAACACTCAAACACCAAAGCATCTTTTAGATTGAGTGCCTCTTTTAACTTTTTGTCAGGGTCTACCAAGGTAGCGTCACACTCATGACAAATACGGGCCGCGATGTCGTTATCGGCGCCACACTCTCCGCAGTATTTGGCGCGGAAGCGATAGTTGCAGTGTTCTCTCTCACCTGTGTCTTCATCGGTAAAGTAGCCTTGGCATTTACGGCCAAAGTGTTCAAGCAAGAAGCCGTTGCTGTCTAGCTTGCCCCAGAAATTGTTATTGAAGCCGCAAGCCGGGCAGGGGATGGTAATGATTTCACTGTCTGAGTCTGGCTTAGGGTCGCCGACTTCTGGTTGGTAAAGATCATAGCTGTTACCCGCGTAATCGAGCACCAAACACTCTTTTTTGCCTGGAGACAAACGTAAGCCACGGCCAACGATTTGTTGGTACAAACTGATGGATTCTGTTGGGCGAAGAATTGCAATTAAATCCACATGAGGGGCGTCAAACCCGGTGGTTAAAACCGACACGTTGACCAAGAATTTGATTTTTCGTTCTTTGAAATCGTTGATGATTTGGTCACGCTCGAGTGTTGGCGTGTCACCAATGACAATCGCGGCTTCACCTTCGGGTAGTAAGCCTAGGATCTCTTGAGCGTGTCGAACGGTGGCTGCAAACACCATGATGCCCAGTTTGTCTTGGGCGAGGTGAATGATTTGATCGACAATCTGTGGTGTCGCTCGTTTTGATTGTTCGATCACCATATCAAGTTCGGCTTCTTTGTATCGACCCGTGCTTGCGGGTTTTAATTGTGAGAAGTCATAACTCAATACTGGCGCATCTATCATGCGAGCTGGTGTTAAGAAGCCTTCGTCGAGCAGGTAGCGAATCGGTAACTCGAAAATACAATCTCTGAAGAATCTTGGTTCTTCCGAGCGCACTTGCCCACGAGTGTGGTATTGGTAAATCCAACCCATGCCTAAGCGATAAGGGGTTGCCGTTAAGCCAAGTACCTTGATACCAGAATTATTTTCACGCAAGTGAGTGATCACTTTCTGATAGCTACTGTTCTTTTCGTCGGGTACTCGGTGGCATTCATCGATAACCAAAAGTGAAAATTGGTTAGAGAATGAATCGAGGTTGCGTACCACAGATTGAACCGACGCGAATACCACTTGTTGGTCGGTCTCTTTACGGCCTAAACCAGCGGAGAAAATAGAGCCTTTTAACCCATAACCTTCATACTTTTCATGGTTTTGTTCAACCAGCTCTTTCACGTGAGCCAGTACCAATACACGCCCTTTGGCAAGCCTTGCCAGCTCAGCGATGACCAAACTTTTCCCAGCCCCTGTTGGTAGCACGAGAACAGCCGGTGTTTGGTGTTTTCTGAAGTAGTGAATGACTGATTTTACTGAGTCTGCTTGGTATGGGCGGAGTGTATACATATCGCGTCTTGTAAAATGGAGAACAAATAGTGTGAAATAGCTCAACTAATTGAGCAAAGGTGACTATAATACCCGACTTAGATTAGTTGAGGTATTCATGCGTTTAGATAAATTTCTGTGCGATGCACTAGGCATTACTCGAAAAGAAGCAACACACTTATTAAAAACAAAGACTGTGACAGTGAATGATGTCATGCAAAAAAGCGGTTCAGTTAAAGTAACTGAGCAGTGTGTCGTGGAGTGGCAAGGTAATGAACTGAATGTTCATGGCCCACGTTACATCATGTTGTACAAGCCAGAAGGGTTTGTTTGTTCGCATGAAGATGGCTCAAATCGCACCGCATTTGAATTGCTTGATGAAATCAAAATGGACAAGCTGCACTTTGCAGGTCGTCTAGATGTTGATACTACAGGTCTTGTTCTGATTACGGATGACGGCAAATGGTCTCACCGTATTACAGCGCCAAAACACAAGTGTGAAAAAATGTACCGCGTGTGGTTGGTTGATCCAGTAGAACCAGACTACGTTGAAAAATTCAAAGAAGGCATCCAGCTGAAAAGCGAAGATGGCCTAACACTTCCTGCACACCTTGAAGTACGTGCAGAACGCGAAGTGCTACTAACAATTCACGAAGGAAAATACCACCAAGTAAAACGCATGTTTGCAGCACTTGGTAACAAGGTAGAAGCGCTACATCGTGAACGTATTGGTGAAATCGAGATGGACGAATCTTTAGAGTTAGGTGAGTACCGTTACCTGACACAAGAAGAAGTCGACTCTATCTGGAAGTAACCCTTAGCTATTAATTTATAGCGCTCTCGTTGCAAAGCCGACCAAGGATAGCGTCGGCTGATGATGTTGACTGGTACTAGGAAAGTCTCAGCCAATCTTTTGACTTGCGTGTTCACGCTGGTCCTAGTTTTATCAGTTAAACATTCGGAGAACCATGCAGACATCTACCCCACAGAGTCCAAGCTCTCAACCAGAAACCCCACAATTAGGCTTAGTGCTGTTTTTGATTCTCGGTGCAATTGGTGCACTAACGCCACTTGCTATCGATATGTACTTGCCTGCAATGCCGACCATTGCCAAAGATCTTGGTGTAACGGCGGGCGAAGTACAGATAACGCTAACAGCTTATACCGCAGGTTTTGCGTTGGGTCAGCTGCTGCATGGCCCATTAGCTGATAGCTATGGACGTAAGCCAGTACTATTGATTGGTGTGTTCTTGTTTGCGATTGCTTCTGTGGTGAGTGCGACAACTCATGGCATTGAAGCACTGACTTACGTTCGTACTGCACAAGGTTTTGCAGGCGCAGCGGCAGCTGTAATCATCCAAGCGGTTGTTCGTGACATGTTTGATCGTGAAGATTTTGCGAGAACCATGTCTTTCGTAACCTTGGTTATGACGGTTGCACCACTTATCGCACCAATGATCGGTGGTTACTTGGCATTGTGGTTTGGTTGGCGCTCAATCTTCTGGGTACTGGCTATCTTTGCTGTGATCGTAATCTTAGCTGTATCGATGAAGATCCCTGAGACGTTACCGGTAGAAAATCGACAGCCTTTGCGTTTCAAAACGACGATTCGTAACTACGCTCGTTTATGTAAGAACCCAACGGCAATGGGACTGATTTTTTCAGGTGCATTTTCATTTTCGGGAATGTTCGCATTCTTAACCGCTGGTTCGTTTGTTTACATCGACATCTATGGCGTTCGCCCAGACCTATTTGGTTACCTGTTTGGCTTGAACATCGTTGCAATGATCTTGATGACGAGCATTAATGGCCGAATTGTGAAGAAAGTCGGCTCTCACGCGATGCTTCGAGTGGGTTTAACCATTCAGCTGTTCGCTGGTTTAGGTTTGTTGGTAGGCTGGTCATTAGATATCGGCCTGTGGGGCATTGTGCCATTCGTGATGCTGTTTATCGGCACACTGTCTACCATTGGTAGTAACTCAATGGCGCTGCTACTCAGTGGGTACCCGAATATGGCTGGTACGGCATCATCACTCGCGGGCACATTAAGATTTGGTACTGGTTCTGTGGTTGGGGCAATTGTCGCAATGCTACCAAGTGATACTGCGGGACCAATGGCTATGGTGATGGCAGCATGTGCAATACTGTCAGCATTACTATATTGGACATTAGGAAAGAAGGCATAATGTCAAAATACTATATTGAAATTCAGAAGCTTGTGAACACCGCACTTGGTGAGCTTTACGCGCTACACAAGTCAGGCAAAGCGATTGACGCACCTATCGCAAACAACCTATACCTTGTTCGCTGGGTAACTAAAGCAATCAAAGCACAAGCGTATGATCGTGTTGTTGTGCCTGATTTGGTTCGCTGGCAAAAGCAGGGGCGTTCAAAGGGCAACAACTCTGATTTAACCTTTACGTTTAAGCGAATCTCAGCGTTTTACGCTCAGTTCTTCCCTGAAGGCGAAGAGCCTAAAGCACTCAAAGACAGTGACGTTGAAGCCTTTATGGACAAAATGTATGAGATGGGCTGGAGTGTATCGAGCGAAGATGAGCTAACCACGGGTGGCAAAATTCAGTTCTTTACCGATGGTGAGCACTCATTCGCGCTATGTGGTAAGCAGTGTGATGACTCTTTCGACGGTGAGTTGATGGTTAAGCCGATGAACTGGTTTGTTCGTGGTAACCACGCTGAGTTTATCCAAGCGGCGATGGAAGCAGGCTTCATGCTTCATAAAGTGACTGACTACAAGTCTGCCGTGAAGTATCACGGTGAATACATCGTATACCCTGCTAACCAAGGCAACCAATTGGCTGAGATCCCAATTAGCTTTGTTGGTTAATGGATAGATACGAGATGCGAGATTAGAGATACGAAGAGCGGAATTATCCGCTCTTTTTGTTTGCTTCTCATAGCGCCAGTCGCCACTAGAATCCCACATCTGCTTTTAATCTTTTCGTATCTCGTTACCCGAATCCCGCATCTGCTTTTAATGTTTTCGCATCCCGTTACCCGAATCCCGTATCTGCTTTTAATCTTTTCGCATCCCGTTACTCGAATCTCGTACCCGCTTTTAATCTCTTCGCATCCCGTTACTCGAATCCCGCATTTGCTTTTAATCTCTCCGCATCCCGTTACCCGGAACTCGAATCTGCTTTTAATCTTTTCGCATCTCGTTACTCGCATCTCTCATCTATTTTTTAGCTTGCTTCTCTATTGCTTTTACCATGCCTTTAAAGATAAATAGATGAGCTGGCATCATTGCGAACCAATATAGTAGCCCCAGAAAGCCTTTAGGGTGCCACCAAGCGGTAATGTTTAATTCGCGTGTGTCTCCGTTATCAGAAACCGTGATTTCCAATCGCCCTAAGCCCGGACCTTTCATCCCAAATAGCAGCGATAGGAATTGGTTCTCTTCACAGCGAATTACTTTCCATGAGTCAATTTTGTCGCCTACTTTTAGTTTTGGCCCTTCTGGCATTTGTCGCACGGGTACTCCTCCACCAAAGAGGAGATCTAACCACTCTCTTGTGCGCCATAAAGCGTTAGCGAAGAAGTAACCCTGTTTAGGGCTTCCAATCTGTTGAGCTACGTGCCAAAGCGATTCTAGTGAGGCAGTCGACGTGATACTTGCACCTGTCTTCTTCGGGTAGTAACCGTATCCCGCTTGCCAGCGTTTAAAGGCGGTTTTATCAAAGCCCCACACATTACTTTTTACGAAGTTACCCTCAGCATGAATCGCTTGTTCAACCATGCTCTCGAACGACACGAGTTTTTGCGGATATTTTTCTTGGATGGTAGTCGAGTTAGCTATGAAGTCATGCTTTAAACCCGCGAGTAATGCTCTCCCTATGTTAGAAGGGACAGAGGTCACCACGCCAAGCCAATAAGAGGCGATTTTAGGCGTGAGTAGGGAAGTCGCCCACAACCTAAGTGGACGATCGGCAGTTTTGGCGATATGCGCGAATTGATTGCGATAAGAGACGATATCTGGACCACCAACCTCAAAGGTCTGATTGTCGCTTGGGGTATCTTGTGCGAGCTTTAACAAGTAGTGATTGAGGTTTTTCAATGCGATAGGGTTAGCTTTTGAGTCGACCCATTTCGGCGCAATCATGATTGGTAGGTTGTAAACGAAGTCTCGCATTATCTCAAAGGCAGCTGAACCAGGGCCAATGATGACGCCAGCTCGAAGCTCAGTAACGGGAACCGATCCTTTTCGAAGGAGCTCACCGGTTTTCTTTCTCGCTTTAAGGTGCTCAGAATCGCCGGTTTGAGGCTGAAGTGAGCTCAGGTAGATAACGTGCTGGTTTTTAGGACCAAGTGCAGAGACAAAGTTGCGAGCAAGGTTTAACTCGTAATCAATGAAGTCGTGGCCTTCAGCCATCCCGTGGACAAGGAAGAAAATAAGATCAAAGTCGGGAACCAAAGCTTGTGTTGCCGCTTGGTCTGCCAGATCGAGATATTCGAGTGACAAATTCTCATGAGGCTCAGTTCTCGCTTTTAAGTAGTCGATGTGCCTTGCTGCTGCGGTTACTTGATAACCTTGCTCTAGCAGTTGAGGAAGTAGCTGTGAACCAACATATCCAGAAGCGCCTAAAACCAGTACTTTCTTCATCGTTACTCCATGTATTGCGTATCAAACCGTCCTTTACTCATACTACGCGAACTTTTCTGCAAAACCAATCGAGCTATAGGCAATGAAAAAGCCAATAGAAAGAATCCATTGGCTTAAGTTTATCGGTAGTATTTAGTCACTTCGATTGACGTTAGTTAGCTCTGCTGCTGAGCTTTAGGGCTAAGGTTGTTTCCTTTATATTCGCCAGTCAGCGTCTTGAGGAATGCCTTGATAGCATCCACTTCATCATCACTCATCTCGACACCAACTTGATACTTACCCATATCAAAGATCGCTTGCTCTAAGGTCTCTGCATGGCCATCGTGGAAGTAGGGTGCAGTGAGTTCAATGTTTCTAAGCGTTGGTACTTTGAACTTGTGCTTGTCGGATTCAATCGCAGTGACGTTGTACCTTCCCAAGTCTTCTGGGGTGATATCCGTTCCTCTATCTGCGAAGTAGTCCGCTTTCATACCCATGGTTTCAAAGGTTTCACCGCCCATGGCCTCACCCGTATGGCAAGTATCGCAGCTGTATTGTTTAAATAGCTTTAACCCGTGCTTTTCATGAGCGTTAATCGCATCCGAATTGCCAGTCAGGTATTGGTCGAATCGACTGTTGGGTGTTACCAAGGTTTTTTCAAACTCAGCGATCGCATGAGTGATGGTGTCACCCGTGATTTCGCCATCATAGGTTTTGTTGAATTTAGCAACCAAGTCAGGATCACGACTCAGCTTATCGATGATTTGTTGCCAACCTTCAGAGCCCATTTCGATTGGATTGAAAGGAGGACCACCGGCTTGGTCCTGCAAGTCATTCGCTCTGCCATCCCAAAACTGTAATTTGTTATACGCTGAGTTGAAAACTGTTGGCGCATTGATTCCGCCAACTTGACCATGAATACCAACAGAACCGACTAAGTTGTCGACACCGCCTGTGTCTAAGCCATGGCAAGTCGCACAAGAAACCGTGTCGTCACCGGATAGGCGAGTGTCGTGGTAGAGCGCTTTGCCTAGCTTAACTCTGTCTTCGTCCACCTCAAACTGAGTGTAGATTGGCTGAAGTGTGCCTTCTCTGCGGCTGTCATCTACCGGAGAATCTTGGTGAATGTCCGCTCTTGTTTGGCGTATCCACTTTAACAAGGTGTGCTTTTCTTCATTTGAAATCCCAGCAGACCAGTGCATCGATTGATAGATCTTAGGTGGCATCGAACCGTCGTAAAGTACCTTTTCAATACGCGCAAGTGCTACTTCGGATACTGGTTCATTATTCTGAATACCATTGAAAAGTTGAGTAATTTCAAAGTGTTTCATACCTGTTTGTATGTCGGCATTCATGAGTGGTTTTGCAATCGGCCATTCAGAGTAGAAAGGCATTTCGCTGTCGTTCGTGTGGCAATATGCACACCCTTTATCGCTGAGTACTTTCATCGCTTGGTAGTCTAAAGAGGACTTATCCAAAGATGAAAACTGCGCCAGGCTTTCAGCGGCAAGACGTTGATCGTTTTTATCAACCGTATAAACCATGCCCAGATAAGCCAAGATGCCAACACCCGCCAAACTCATTATTAGTTTTTTATTATTCATTTTAACTCCCTATTGAAACTGGGGTGGAAGTTATTGAATTAATGGCAGTTTATGAAATGACAAAAAGGAATGAATATTAATCGAATAACTAGATGGTTAAAAATTTAACGAAATAAAGCCATTTAAATCATGCGGTTAATTTGATTTGTGAAAATTGTTAACAAATTCAATAAAATAAACATCAGGACTAACTTTGATTTCCATCAATTTAGCTGTAATACAGATTAAGTTAGGCGTTTTATATATGATGCGTGTTTGATATTCATGTTTTATGGTTTGTTTGATAAACGATTCGATTTTCAAGTCGGGAGTGGCACGTTTATTTTGCTTAGGTTTGATGAGTGAAACGGCCAAAGACGTTATACGGAATTTTATGCATTCAGTATGATTTATGTATGGTTGAATTTCGAACATTGATATACTGAAAGAATATTCCTTTTGCCTTCAATACGTTCCGTTCAGGTGTGCCTATGCTGCTCTCTTCAATTATCCATCATACACGCGGCGATTTTGTTCGCAGGCTGATTGCCATTGCTTTGCCAATCACCTTGCAGAGCATTATGTTTTCAAGCCGAGGCTTGGTGGATGTGCTGATGTTAGGCCAACTTGGGGAAGCTGATATTGCGGCGGTTGGTGTCGCAAGCCGTGCGATGTTTGTGACGACTATTATGCTGGTGGGTGTGACCACTGGTGGTGCTCTACTTACTGCTCAGTATTGGGGAGCCGGTGATAGGCAAGGGGTAAGGGAAAGTACCGCATTAACCTGGTTGGTTTCGACCTTGTTTGCTCTTCTGACTATTGTCTTCTTTGTCTCTTTCCCTGCTCAAATCATGGGTGTGACGACTGATTCTCAAGAAGTGATCAGTTTAGGTGTTGAATACATCGTCATTACCTCTTTTAGTATGTTGGCGGTGTCGTGCGTTAGCAGCATGGCCGTTGGCTTACGAGCGATGCACAAACCTGGGCTAAGTACCTTCTTCAGTGGTATCGGTATCTTGTCCAACGTGTTTTTAAACTGGGTGCTGATCTTCGGTAACCTAGGGTTTCCCGCACTAGGTATCAAAGGTGCCGCGATAGCCACAGTATTAAGTGGCGCTATTGAGGTTGCGACCTTGTTTGGGTATCTCTATTTCTCTAGACACTTACTCGCTTTCAAGTTCAGTGACATAAAAGCTGCGGCAACAGTAGATAAAGTCGTTCGCTTCTTGAAACTGTCTCTGCCGACAACCTTTAATTTCTTAGCTTGGGCTGGTGGCTTGTTTGCTTATCACGCCATCATGGGTCAGTCAGGCGTGCAAGGCTTGGCGGCTTTATCGGTGATGACGCCTGTTGAGTCGATCTCATTGAGTTTATTGATAGGTATGTCGAATGCAGCTGCAGTGTTAGTGGGGAACCAGCTCGGCGCTAAAAACAATGAAGTGGTTTATTACCAAGCGCTTGGCATTACTATCTTGTGTTTCTTAACCAGTATTGTAGTCGCGATTTTCCTCTACTTTGTACAAACGCCAATCTTGAATGCCTTTAGTGCTTTAACGGAAGAAACGCGTGCACTCTCTGAGAAGTTTATTTTAATACTCAGCGTCGGCATTGTTATCCGCTCTATTCCGATGACTGTAATTGTTGGCGTATTGAGAGCGGGCGGTGATGTTAAGTTCTGTCTGTATCAAGATTTGATTGCACAGTGGGTGATTGGTATTCCATTGGCTGCTATCGCGGCTATCTACCTCAAGTTTCCACCTGAGTGGGTGTATTTACTTTTCCTTACTGAAGAGGTGATTAAGTGGAGTGGGTCGCTCTATCGCATGAAAACAAGAAAATGGATTAAAAACTTGATAGGAAGTTGAAGTAGGGCGCATCAATCGCATCACTTTATCATTGGTGTGTGATCTATCTTTCAAAATACTTCCTCCTAACAGGGAATTAGTGTAGATTCTCCTTCCAAATTCTAACTAATGCGAGCTGTTTAATGTTAAAGCTGTCAGACCTATGTAAAGGCTATGTCGATGGGGGGGAGTTCCACCCTGTTTTGCAAGGTGCTGAACTGACATTGAACCAAGGTGACCAGCTAGCATTAATGGGAGAAAGTGGTTCAGGTAAAAGTACTTTATTGAACCTGATTGCCGGTTTGGATTTGGCTGACTCTGGCGAAGTCGTTTTTCCTCACTTCAATATGCACGATTCTACTGAGCGAGAACGCACAGCTTATCGTCGCAACAATATTGGTCATATTTTTCAGCAATTCAATTTATTACCAACGCTGAATATCGCTGATAACATCCGCTTTTGCCGTCAGTTAAAAGGCTTGCCTGAAGATAAAGGCCTTTGGAGACAGATTCTCTCTGCCTTAGATCTTATGCCTTTACTTGGTCGCTACCCTGAGGAAGCATCGGGTGGACAACAGCAACGTGCCGCGATTGCTCGTGCGTTGTACATGGAACCAAAGATCTTATTAGCGGATGAACCTACGGGTAGCTTAGATGAGCGTAATGCGGAAGCGGTAATGCGCTTGCTGACTTCTTTGGCTCGTCAATTAGAATGTACATTACTGTTGGTCACACACAGTGAGAAAGTCGCACTGCATATGGACGGCCGGATCCGCCTACAAGGAGGGCAACTGCATGTTATGGCCCGTAGTTAAGGCGCTACTCGGTCATTATCGACGTTACCCACTGCAGATTATCTTGGTATGGCTTGGCTTAACGCTAGGCGTATCACTTTTGGTTGGTGTTACTGCTATCAACCAACACGCCAAGCAAAGCTATGCTCATGGCGAAAAACTCTTTTCGAATCCTCTTCCTTATCGTATTCGACCAAAACACAACGCTAATAAAATCCCGCAAGGTTTTTATATCCAGCTTCGCCGTGAAGGCTTTCAACAGTGTTCTCCTTTTGACCACCATCGTATCACTGATGAAAATGGCGCGAACTTTATGTTGATTGGTATCGACCCTGTTTCGATGCTTCAACTGCAACCGGGCGTGGCGTTAAAAGATCTTAATACGTTGAACCTGATGAAACCGCCGTACCCAATCCTTGTGAGCGATGACCTTGCTGAACACATGGAGTGGAAGAACGGTGACTATATCCACCTTATGGATGGTTCAGAGCTTGGCCCATTAATGGTTGATCAAAACAACATCATTGATGGTACTAGGCTGATAGCTGATATCTCGCTACTTAGAATGCTGAAACGCAGCGCTGGTTTGTCGGTCATTGCCTGTTCAGATATGTCCACTGAGAAGTTTGAACGCCTTAAAAATATTCTACCGAATGGATTGACGATTTCGCGCAGTTCTAAAGCAGAGCTTGAATCTCTTACTAGCGCTTTCCATTTAAACCTAAAAGCGATGGGGATGCTGTCGTTTGTCGTGGGCTTATTTATTTTCTATCAAGCGATGTCATTGTCTTTTATTCAGCGTCAGCCGCTGGTGGGGATATTAAGACAAACAGGTGTGTCGGGGTGGCAGCTCACTAAAGCTCTATGTTTAGAGCTATTGATTCTGGTTTTATTGAGTTGGATCTGCGGTAATGTCTTTGGTTTGATGCTTGCGAACCAACTGTTGCCAGCGGTGTCTTCTAGCCTTGGTGATTTATATGACGCCAATGTTGGCTTAACGATTGACTGGAATTGGCGTTGGAGCGGTTATAGCTTAATGATGGCATTGATTGGTGCTTTCTTGGCGTGCGCATGGCCGTTGGTTCGTTTACTTAAATCTCAGCCGATTCGTTTGTCTTCTCGCCTATCGTTGATGCGTTTTGCGGGTACAGAGTTTACATGGCAAGCGTTGATTGGTTGTGGCTTCCTTGTTGCTGCTGTTGCAGTTTATCAAGCACCCCAAACTCAAGAGTCTGGTTTTGCCATCATTGCTTTAATGCTGGTGAGTGTGGCTCTCTTTACACCATTCCTTATGTGGAAGTTGTTCAACAGTCTCTCTTACTCATTGCGTTGGGTTCGTGCTCGCTGGTTCTTCGCGGACGCAGCATCAAGCATGAGCTACCGTGGTGTTGCGACTATGGCCTTTATGTTGGCGTTAACTGCGAACATTGGCGTTGAAACCATGGTCGGTAGTTTCAGAGACACCACGGATAAGTGGTTAACACAGCGATTAGCCGCGGACCTCTATATATACCCAACCAACAATGCGGCGGCTCGCATGAGTAACTGGTTGTCGGAACAACCTGAAGTAGATTCTGTATGGTGGCGCTGGGAAAAAGATGTCGCTTCTCCAATGGGCAGTATTCAAGTGGTGAGTACTGGACCTTCAGAAGGCGAACTTGCAGCACTGACGATTAAACTTGGTATACCGAATTACTGGTATCACTTACACCATTCTAAAGGTGTGTTGATCAGCGAATCCATGTCACTCAAGCTAGGGATTCGTCCTGGTGATTATATTGATCTCTACGATAACCTTGGCTCTGGCTGGCAGGTCGTTGGTGTGTATTACGATTATGGTAACCCTTATCACCAAGTGATGATGTCACATCGAAACTGGTTATACGGTTTTGCAGGTCGAGGTAATGTTGGGCTTGGCGTCATACTGAAAGATGATGTGAATGCAGTAGGGCTTAGAAGCCGATTGGAAAGTGTATTCAGGCTTGGTTCTGAACGCATATTCGATAACAACAATATTCATAGCCAAGCGATGCGCGTGTTTGATAGAACCTTCGCCATTGCAGATACTTTGGGTAACATTACCTTGGTAATCGCCGTGTTCGGTATTTTCTTTGCGACTGTCGCTGGTGAGGTTTCAAGACAAAGGCATATATCGTTGCAACGATGTTTAGGCGTATCAGCGAAAGAGTTGATTCTTACCGGTAGTTTACAGCTGTTTGTGTTTGGGCTTATCTCTTCTTTAATCGCGGTTCCTCTTGGCTTAGCGTTGGCGAGTTTGATTGTGGATATCGTCATTAAGCAGTCTTTTGGGTGGTCACTCGAATTACAAGTTCTCCCCTGGGACTATTTCGGGACATTTGCTTGGGCAATGGCAGCATTGATGATAGCTGGTGCTTTACCTGTGATGAGAATGATTCGGAACACACCGATGAAGTCACTGAGGGATGCCCTTTAATATGTTTCTACGCAACAGCTCAACTAAGTTCAGACATCGTTTTTTGTCTTCGCTACTGTTAATCAGTTTCTTCGGCATCTTTTTAAGTGTTTGGGGTTACTACTCCTATTTCATCGACCCAGGTGAGAAAGGGGTTAACGAGGTTAACTCTGTGCTAGTCAGCGAGCACTTCAATGTGTTTGAGCCTGTGTTGCCGGATCGAAGCGTTTCCCTGCCGCGCGATTTTAAGTTCCATCCAGAATTTCAACATGAGTGGTGGCACTATTTTGCGTCTTTAAAAGGCGACGATGGCAAAGACTATTCGGTTCAGTGGAGCTTTTTCCGTATTGCGACCGACGAACGTGAGACTCCTGGGTGGCAGAGCCCGCAAGTCTATATTTCTAACGTGGTCGTTTCTTCTAAATCTAAAGTGTGGAAAGAGCAACGTATGGCTCGTGGTGGCATTGGCCAAGCGGGAATGACCAGTCGTCCATTTAGAATTTGGATTGATAATTGGAATTGGCGTTCGCTGGGTAACACGCCGTTTCCTGGCCGCCTTCAAGTGCAAACGGATACGTTCGGTCTTCAATTAGATACAGTGGCGAAAGGGCCATATGTACTTAATGGGGAAAACGGCTATCAGAAAAAGCACGATTTATTACCTGTTGCATCTTATAACTTCAGCGCGCCGTTCTTATCACTGAGTGGTGTACTGAACCTTGATGGCGTAGCTAAGGAAGTAGAAGGCACAGCGTGGGTCCACAAAGAGTGGGGCAGTGGCTTACTTGGAGTCGGTCAGCAAGGCTGGGATTGGTTTGTGTTTAACCTTGATGACGGTACAGCACTGAGCATCAACCGCTATCGCCATAATCAGCAGTTACCCTATGTATTCGGAACGTTAGCCACTCGTTCTGGCAAGGTTTACCAGCTAACGGAGTCGGATATTTCGATTCAGCCTTTGCAGAATACAACGCTAATGAACGGTAGGCGAATGCCGCTTCAGTGGATCATTAACGTCCCTGAGCACGATATCAACCTGACTACACGTATCATACGCCGAGATATGTGGCTGCCATTTGTCATACCTTATTGGGAAGGACCAATAATGGCCAGCGGCAGCCATGAAGCGACCGGCTTTATGCAGCTCACCGGCTACTAAAAAACACCTAAGGCTATCATTTGATAGCCTTTTTTTATGTTTCCTAGTTTTGTTAGCACTCAATGAATTGTGCATACAGGTGTGATGTTCTCATCTATACTTAATTTATGGTGCATAACAACATTATGGAATATACGACGTATTGTTTAGTATTTGTAGGAAAAACCGAAGTTAAACATCCAAAGAAGTGATTATCTATCGATAAAGCTTGGATATAAACTCATGGTTATTCTTTGTTATTCGTTTATTTAAATAATAAATATAAGGGCGAAATCATGACCGACGTCATCCGTGACTTCTTTAAAATGGAATCTGCTGGCGGCATCATCCTAGTTATCGCTGCGGCGATCGCAATGTTTGTAGCAAACTCACCACTGAACGAAATGTACCAGGGCGTCCTGCACAGTTACGTTCTCGGTATGTCTGTGTCTCACTGGATCAACGATGGCTTAATGGCTGTCTTCTTCCTTCTAATTGGCTTAGAAGTTAAACGTGAGCTTTTAGAAGGCGCATTGAAGTCTAAAGAGACTGCTATCTTCCCAGCTATCGCTGCGGTAGGTGGTATGTTGGCTCCTGCACTTATTTACGTGCTATTTAACTCTAGTAATCCTGAAGCGCTTCAAGGTTGGGCTATCCCGGCTGCAACTGATATCGCATTCGCGTTAGGTATCATGGCGCTTCTAGGCAACCGAGTACCAGTAAGCTTGAAAGTGTTCCTGCTGGCTCTAGCAATTATCGATGACCTAGGTGTTGTTGTTATCATTGCATTGTTCTACTCAGGTGACTTATCAACGCTTGCGCTTACCGTTGGTTTCATCGCAACGGGTGTGCTGTTCATGTTAAACAACAAGCATGTGACTAAACTGAGCGCTTACCTGATTGTTGGTGCCATTCTGTGGTTCGCAGTATTGAAATCTGGTGTTCATGCAACATTGGCGGGTGTAGTAATTGGCTTTGCTATCCCACTGAAAGGCAATAAAGGAGAGCACTCTCCACTGAAACACCTAGAGCACGCACTGCACCCATACGTAGCCTTTGCAATTCTGCCAATCTTCGCATTTGCAAACGCAGGTATCTCACTGGAAGGTATCTCAATTTCAAACCTTACGGGCATGCTACCTCTTGGTATCGCTATGGGTCTATTGGTTGGTAAGCCGCTGGGTATCTTCCTATTCAGCTGGGGCGCTGTGAAAACGGGTGTCGCTAAGCTACCTGAAGGTGTCAACTTCATGAACATCTTCGCGGTATCTGTGCTGTGTGGTATTGGCTTTACGATGTCTATCTTTATTTCATCATTGGCATTTGGTCCAACGAACGCAGATTTTGATACGCTAGCTCGACTAGGTATCCTGATGGGTTCAACAACAGCCGCTATCTTAGGTTACTTCCTGCTAAGCATTTCTTTACCGAAAACCAAGCACCAAGAAGTAAAACTTTAATCGGTGATTAGCTCGGTTAACCATCGAGCTAGTTCCTGAATAACAAGCTAATGCTTGAGTAGCAATAAAAATTACAGAGTCATTCCCGAGACTCAGTAGTTTCAAAGAACAAAAAGCCGCGATGGGTATTCCTATCGCGGCTTTTCTCTTTTTGATTAATGCTCTTCCTTTACGTACTGTAACTGCGGAGCGTCTGTCTATTTTTCAAGTGTGGTGAAGATGGTCCACTCTTCTACGATTTGTTCGCTTAATCCAACCACGGTTGCGGTTACTTTACGGTTCAAAGCATGGGAAGTGGGATCATCGCCATCACTCTCTAAGCGTTCTTCACCATAACCCACAATTCTCACACGTTCCGGCTCGATACCATTTGCAAGTAACTCATCTTGAACGTTATTTGCTCTCTTTTTGGAGAGCTCTAAGTTGTATTCGTTTGAACCAAGCTTACTTGCGTAACCTTGAATTTCGATGGATGCACTTTTGTAGGTTTCAAGAAACTCTGCCATGGTGCTTATTTGGTCCGAGAATATTGGATTAACCTCATAGGAGTCGTGAGCAAAGAGTATTTTAAGTTGTCTCACTTCTTCTGATTTAATTGTTTCCCCACAGCCTTCATTGTCGACTTGCGAACTTTCTGGTGTACCGGGGCACGTATCACGCGCGTTTACGACACCATCCTTATCATCGTCTTGGAGGTCCGATATTTGTTCTGCCTTAGGTGTCTCAATATACTCTTCTTCCTGTTGGCTAGAACAAGCGAGCAATGTCATGGTTAATGCGGGAAGTAGTAAGTAAGTGATCTTCATAATTAATACTCCACTGCCGTTGTCCACTCATCTGGAATATCAACCAGTAGAGCGTTCAATAAAGAGCCCGTTGCGTTCATTACTCGATACTTAGCGTATTGTTCAGCGTAATGGGCATCTAAATAATCTTTTCGAGCTTCAAACAGCTCATTCTCAGTGTTGAGCAAATCTAACAGAGTTCGTTTGCCAATTCGGTATTGTTTGCCATAAGCGATAACCGTCTCCGATGCTGAATCAACATGGTCAGATAAGAAGTTCTTTTGTTGCAGTGTTAAATCCAAGGCACTCCATGATAGGCGAAGCCCTTCTTCGACTTGACGATATGCTCTATCCCTCAAGTCTTTGGCTTTATTTAGTTGATAGGCGGCTGCTTCCGAGTTCGCGCTGTCTGTGCCACCGTTGTATAGGTTGTATCGCATTCTCAGCATCGCCAAAGTTTCTTGGCTAGAACCTTCGTCACCGCCTGCATCATCTCGCCATGATTGTGATGCTTCAATGGAGAATGTCGGGTAATTCACGCCTTTCGATTGTTTGTATTGGAAGTGCGCTGAATCGACATCCGCATTTGCGACTTTGATGACTGGGTGTTTGTCTAATGCATCAACGAGGGCATCCGTTAATGACAACGGAATCATTGATATATCGGCTCTTGGGTAGATTAAACCAAGTGGTTCTTGACCAACCACTCTTCGAAATTGGGTATGTGTATCCACTAGATTATTCTGAGCTGCTAGTAAGTTACCGTGAGCTTTTGCAATCCTAGCTTCTACTTGTGATACATCTGCTGTGGAGCCGATACCTGAGCTTGCTCGCTTTTTGATGTCCTTATAGATTTTTTTATGGATAGCAAGGTTACTTTCTGACAGTGCCAAGACTTCGGTTGCCTTTACCGCGTCTAGATATATTTGTGTTACCTCCAATGCTTTGTCTTCGGCATCAGCGATCAATTGCAAGCGAACCGACTCAGCTTCAGCAGCCGTCCGATCCATGTCGTATAACGTCGCAGAGCCATCCCACAGCAACTGAGTGAGGGAAATCGTCGCTTCCTTTCTGGTTAAGTCAGTATCGGGCCCATTGTTTGGTGCAGGGTTTATACCTTCATAACCAATACCAGCGTCAAGGTCGATACTGGGTCTGTATGCACCACTAGAAGCATCGTTACGCTTTCTCACACTCTCAAATTCATTAAAGATACTTTTTATCTCAGGGTTGGTTGCCAAAGTGATAGCGACAGCCTGTTCCAGAGTTTGAGCGGCGAGTGGTGTTGCTGCAAATACGCAGCATATTATGGGCAATTTAAACAATTTCAAAGTAGCTCTCCTTCTACTTTCAATGTTTTTCCGTTTCCCAACCTGCGTTTACCGCAGAATTAAGAGAGGGCTGTTAAACGAAGCTTAGGACATTTGCCAAAAAATGCGAAGTTTGTTGAGTTATTTTTGCTTGTAAGTGGTTATTGCTATTGACTAATTTGAAAACTTGATTAACACACGCGCTTTAATGAGTTGATTATCAATAGTATGACTACTAAATTTATTGTAAGAAATTGCCATTGAACACAATGGGAGTGGGCCCGTGTTTTGGCGTATTCTGGTAGAAGTGGGAACGTGGATATGGGAAACATAAACCTAAATATACTAGGCTTGGCTAGTGGAAGCGTCGTGCTCGATGCTCAAGGTCAAGTCAGACGTTTGTCTCCTGGTGAGCAACCCGCCGCCGGTGATGTCATCATCAATCTTGGTACAAACCAGAACAGCGTGCCAGACGTCTCAGCACGATTTGTAGGTAGCCAAAACCAACAAGTAGACCTTGATATTGACGATGCGGTCGCTCAAGTCCAGCAAGCTATCGAGCAAGGCTTCGATCCAACGGAACTGGGAGAAGAGTTCAATACTGCTGCAGGTGAGGAGGGATCGAGCCTTACCAACAGCGGTAGGATTGAACGAACGGGCGCAGAAACGTTAGCAGAAACTAATTTTGAAACTGACGGTTTTGAATCTCAGGGATTGTCTGAGACTCAGAGTGTCGCTCTTTTTGATATTATCGCGTTAGTGCTCGTATCCGGTGAGACCGACGTTATCGAGTTTGAGCAGGATGAGCCTATTGAAACTGGGGGAGCGATAACCAGCGATAATCCAGACGTTACCTTTGTGGGCAAAGAGGTTGACGGGGATAATGGGCTTGGAACTTTCATTATTAATGAAGACGGGACTTGGACTTTTACTGCTAACAGTCCCTTCGATGAGCTCGCTGACGGTGAGCAGATTCAAGACACAACGACTGTGCAAACCTCTGATGGTCAAGAACAAGTCATTACAGTCACCATCATCGGTACTGATGATGCGGCTGTGGCAACTGATGATTCTGGAAGTGTAACCGAAGATATCAATGTAGATGAAGTCACAAACCAATTGGTCACTTCTGGGCAAGTGGTGGTGACGGATATAGATAGTGATATTCCTACCTTTTTGCCTGACGGCGATTTCAACCTTGAAGGCTCAACAAACGACTCACAGATTGGCGTTTTAACTATTGACCCTGATGGTGCTTGGACCTACGTCGTTAATAACGATGACGTGCAATACCTAGATGACGGCGAATCTGTTACTGAGGTTTATACCGTTACGGCCAGCGATGGCACCACAGGTGAAGTGACCATTACAATAAATGGTGCGGATGACCCATCTGAAATAACGGTAGGTGAAGGGGATTCGGACACCGGAGAGGTGACTGAGGATGTTGAGGTTGATCTAGAGAGCAATAATCTGACGACTTCTGGCACACTGACTATCACCGATGTTGATGCCAATGATGTCGCAGCTTTCCAACCAAACGGAATTTTTACCCCAGAAGGTTCAACGAATGAAACCGCATTGGGGATGTTGACCATCACTGACGATGGTGAATGGACCTACGTTGTTAACAATGATGATGTTCAGTACTTAGATGACGACGAGTTTGTTACTGAGGTTTACACCGTAACAGCAATAGACGGTACAACCAGTGAAGTGACCATCACTATAAACGGTGCGGATGACCCATCGGAAATCACTGTAGGTGAAGGGGATTCGGATACCGGAGAGGTAACAGAGGATCTTAATGTAAACACCGAAACTAATGAGTTAATGGCATCTGGTACATTGACTATTACTGATGTCGATACCAGCGATAACCCGGCGTTTAAGCCAAACGGAGTGTTTACACCAGTAGGGTCAACGTATTCACTTGCTCTAGGCATGTTGACTATCACACCAGAGGGAGCCTGGAGTTATGTTGTCGATAACAATGCTGTCCAATACTTAGGGGACGATGACACCGTAATCGAAAGGTATGTTGTTACCGCGACCGATGGTGTTGAACATGTTATTGAAATTACAATTAATGGTGTGAACGATGCGCCTGAAGCAACCAGTTTTACTGTCGTCAATGATGATGACGCCGTGATACCAATTCTGTTCGATTCTGAAGATGGTGGTATACCTGACTACATTTCAGATGTGGAAGATGATCATAATGACATAGCTTTACATGTTCGTATTCAGACACTGCCAACCAGTGGCACATTGCTATATACCGATGAAAATGGCGTTACTAGAGAGATTGTGCAGTCTGATGTGGATAATGAAGTATTGTTTATTCCAAACAACATTAGCTTCGTTGCCGGGCCTGGTCAGCCATTTGAAATGGGCTTTAGTGGCGAGCCGGAGGATATGCCAGCGCTCGTTGATGGATTTTACAATTGGGGGGTAGAGGTTTCCCCGACAGAGAGGCTGATTACATTAGAAAATGGCAACACGATTACTCTATCGATTGAGGACAACAACGATAAACCTCTGAAGCAATACCAAGGAGAGCAGCCTCATGTTGGCTTTGGTATTGGTGATACCGATGGTAGAGGTATGAACAAACAGGAAACCTTGATCCTCGATTTTTCAAATAACCCACTAGAGGTCGTTGACTTTGGTTTAGACGGTTTGGGTGGTGCGTTTAACACCAATAGTAACGTTTATGTGGAAGTTCTTTATACTTTCGCTGACGGTACAACACACACAGAGCAGTATCAAAAAGACCCTGGCGACACTGGGAACAGTCAAATTCTTTATGAGTTTAGTTACTCCTCACCAAGTAACCCCATCGTGGGCATGGAGCTTTCGTCGACAGGGGGAAGTTGGGAGCTACGCTATGTACAAGGTAATGAAGCGGTTACCGATGACCCACAATTTGACTATGTTGCTGTTGATTCAACGGGTACCGAAAGTAGCGTAGAAACAGTGACCGTTGATATTGAAGAGCCACAACAATATAACGTGATAAGTGCAGCGAGTAACGAGCCCTTATTCGCGGGTTCTGGTAATGACTTACTGATTGGTGACAGTGACGATAACATTTTCACCTGGTTAGATTCAGCGCTTGATAATGGTACGGATATCATCAAAGATTTTGAGCTGTATACGAATGGTTCAGGTGATTTGATAGATCTCAATGATCTGCTAGAAGACCCACAAGATGAAACTCAAATGGCTGAGCTACTGGGTATGATTGAGGTTAATGTTGATGGGGATGATATTGCGTTGTCAATCCCAATCAATGATGGAGGTGATTCTCAAACTATTGTTGTAGAGGGGATTGCAACAGAAGTGGCCGCATCGGTTGACTTAGGTAATGATCTCGCAGTGCTGGGAGAGCTCATTAAAAATGATGCGGCCTGATATGTCGGGCCATGGTGCCAGCGTTTAGTCTAATCATAGCCCCCAATATTGGGGGCTTTTTTGTGGGAGAACACTGCCGGTAAAGAGTGAATCCCAGGCAAAAAAAAGCCCAAACCAACGTGGTTTGGGCGGATACAAGTATAGGAGTTAATAAGGAAAATGCAGTAATTAAGAAAGCAGGGAGAACAACAAGTTTGACGGCCTGTTAAACTTCTAAATACTCTGTTTTCTACGTAATTTATGACTCCCCATTTCTAATTCAGTTCCCAGAAAATTCATTAAATTTTACTTTTTTCTTAAACATCCCGCGATTCAATCGGTTAGTGGCGATATTTTTTAACTGGTACGACCAATTTGTGAAAATGTGATGTTGCTTGCTTGTTAAATAAATGTTCTCGTCGTATATTTCAAACAGTTGTTTAATACGAGTGATTGAAATGGCACCAAGAAGTACAACCAAAGACAAAATCTTAGACGTAGCTGAAGGCTTGTTTGCTGAGCATGGCTTTAATGACACCTCTTTACGCACCATTACGGGCAAAGCGAACGTCAACCTAGCTTCGGTGAACTACCACTTTGGCGACAAGAAAACTCTGGTTCGTGCGGTACTCAATCGCTACCTAGAAGCATTCATGCCTGCGCTGCAAGATGCACTAGTGAACTTAAACTTGAACGAAACGTATTCTATGAGTGACGTGTTTGAGTCTTTGAGACAGCCATTAAGAGCACTGAATGATGTAAGGCCAAATGGTACTAGCAGATTCATGTTACTTATCGGCAGAGGCTACACGGACGTACAGGGGCATTTACGTTGGTTCATTACGACTCGTTACAGCGAAGTACTCACTTTGTTTACTAGCTCAGTAATGAAGGCTAACCCGAACCTCACCAAAGAACAGTTATTTTGGCGATTGCACTTCACCCTAGGAACTTGTGTATTCACCATGGCTTCCAGTCAAGCTCTCGTAGAAATTGCAGAGAATGATTACGGGAAGAAAATAGATGCCAAAGCAGTGGTCGATATTTTAATTCCATACTTGGCCGCTGGCATGTCAGCAGAAGAATAAAACAATAAAAAGCGAATAAATTCACAACCAATATAGTGAACAAAAGGATCTGAACTATGAGCTCTCTAAGACAAAAATGGGTAAGTGACCCAGCTTTTAAACTCTTTAAAAAAGTACTACCACCACTATCTAGCACCGAAAAAGAAGCGATGGAAGCGGGTAGCGTGTGGTGGGACGGAGAGCTGTTTTCTGGTAAGCCAGACTTCACTAAGCTGCACCAATACCCGAAACCTCAACTTTCATCAGAAGAGCAGTCTTTTATGGACAATGAGCTAGAAACCTTGCTTTCTATGCTTGATGACCATCAGATTGTGAAAGAAGATCGAGATCTTCCGAAAGAAGTTTGGAATTTCTTACGCAAAGAACGCTTCTTTTCTTTGATTATTTCTAAAGAGTACGGCGGTCGTGAATTTTCAGCACACGCAAACTCAACGATTGTTACTAAGATCGCAACTCGTAGTATCAGTGCCGCGGTTTCTGTAATGGTTCCTAACTCTCTTGGCCCTGGTGAGCTTTTATCTCACTATGGTACTCAAGAACAGAAAGATTACTGGCTACCACGTCTTGCTGACGGTACAGATATCCCATGTTTCGCACTAACTGGCCCAGAAGCGGGTTCTGATGCAGGCGGTATTCCTGATGTTGGTACTGTATGTATGGGGATGCACGAAGGTAAAGAGACACTGGGTATCAAGCTTAACTGGAACAAGCGTTACATCACGCTAGCACCAGTCGCAACAGTACTTGGCCTAGCATTCAAACTGCACGATCCAGAAAAGCTATTGGGTGATAAAGAAGATATCGGCATCACGTGTGCGCTTATTCCAGCAGATCATGAAGGTGTTGTGATTGGTGAGCGTCATGACCCACTAGGCCTGGCGTTTATGAACGGTCCAACACGCGGCCACGACGTATTCATTCCTATGGAATGGCTAATCGGTGGCGCAGATTACGCAGGTAAAGGCTGGCGTATGCTGGTGGAGTGTCTATCTGCGGGTCGTGGTATCTCATTACCAGCATTAGGTACGGCAATGGGCCACCTAACGGCAAGAACAACAGGTGCATACGCATACGTTCGTAAGCAGTTTGGCATGTCGATTGGTAAGTTTGAGGGTGTTGCAGAGAGCTTAGGTCGCATTGGTGGTTTAACGTATCTACTAGAAGCGACACGAACTCTAACGACGACATCGCTTGATATGAAAGAGAAACCGGGCATCGTAACGGCTATCGCGAAATACCACATGACAGAGATGGCACGTACCATTCTGAATGATTCAATGGATATTCACTCTGGTCGTGCAATTCAAGATGGTCCGATGAACTACTTGGCTGCGCCTTACCTAGGTATCCCAGTTGCAATCACAGTAGAAGGTGCAAACATCCTGACTCGTAACCTGATGATCTTTGGTCAAGGTGCGACACGTTGTCATCCATACGTATTGAGCGAGATGGAAGCGGCAGCTAATCCAGATGAGAAGCAAGGCGCGAAAGACTTCGATGACTTGTTATTCAAGCATATTGGTCACGCAACTAAGAACACATTTGGCGCGTTCGGTGCAGCATTGACTGGCTCTAAGTTTATTAAAGCGGACATGAGTGGTCCAACTAAGCCTTACTACCAAGACCTGACTCGTCTGAGCCGTGCATTAGCGGTAAGTGCAGACTTCGCGATGCTAACTCTAGGTGGTGAACTGAAACGTAAAGAGCTTATCTCTGCACGTTTAGGTGATGGTCTGAGTTACCTATACATGGCTTCAGCTGCGCTTAAGAAGTATGAAGACGAAGGTCGTCAACAAGCAGACTTAGACTATGTACACTACGCGGTTCAGCACTGTTTCCACCATGCTGCAAAGGCACTACAAGAGGCGTACCGTAACTTCCCGAATAAGGTGGTTGGTAAGGTACTTAAAGGTCTAATATTCCCTGTGGGCAACCACTTCGAGAAACCAAGCGATGATCTGACAGTCCAGTTGGCTGAAAGCTTGATGACGCCGGGTGCACACCGTGAACGCCTGACTCACCTTTGCTACATCGGTCAGGAAGAAGACGATAGCGTTGGCTTGATGGAAAATGCGTTCAATGCGATGTACAGCATCAAACCACTTGAACGTAAGATCTTTAAAGCGGTTAAAGAGGGCAAAGTAGCACGTAAAGGTCTACTGCAAGACAAACTTGCTCAAGCACTGGCAGCAGACGTACTGACTCAAGACGAAGTTGACCAAATCATTGCAGCAGACAAACTACGCTACGCTGCAATCCAAGTTGACCACTTCAGTCACGATTACAGTGAAACTTTGACGCGAAAAGAGTTAAAACCTAAGCTAAATAGCGTTGCTTAGATTAAGAAATGATAAAAGGCACCTTAAAAGGTGCCTTTTTTTGTTTTTGTCGTAGAAGTCGCAATAGACGCGTTAACAAATGGTGACTTAGTCAGCAAATATTTACTGAGTGCTCCAACCACTTGCATTTTCACCACATTTTTACAGAAATTAGATGCCATTTGCGTACGAAACTTTTATCCTTAACCTGATTTTTTAAGGAAGTTGAATATGATCATCAAACCTCGAATTCGCGGATTCATCTGTACTACAACACATCCAGTCGGTTGTGAAGCTAATGTAAAAGAACAAATTGCTTACACAAAAGCTCAAGGCCCAATCGCAAACGCACCTAAACGTGTACTAGTTGTTGGCTCTTCAAGTGGCTACGGCTTGTCTTCACGTATTGCGGCTGCATTTGGTGGCGGCGCTTCAACTATCGGTGTTTTCTTTGAGAAAGCCGGTACTGAGAAAAAGCCTGGCACAGCTGGTTTCTACAACTCAGCAGCGTTCGACAAGTTTGCTAAAGAAGAAGGCCTATATTCAAAAAGCCTGAATGGCGATGCTTTCTCTAACGAAGCGAAACAAAAAACAATTGACCTGATCAAAGAAGATCTAGGCCAAATCGATATGGTTGTATACTCACTGGCGTCTCCAGTACGTAAAATGCCAGAGACTGGCGAAGTAATTCGTTCATCTCTAAAGCCTATCGGTGAAACGTACACGTCAACTGCGGTTGATACGAACAAAGACACAATCATCGAAGCAAGCGTAGAGCCTGCAACTGAAGAAGAGATCAAAGACACTGTAACTGTAATGGGCGGTGAAGATTGGGAACTTTGGATCAACGCTCTTTCTGAAGCTGGTGTACTAGCTGACGGTTGTAAGACGGTAGCTTACAGCTACATCGGTACTGAACTAACGTGGCCAATCTACTGGGATGGCGCACTAGGTAAAGCTAAGATGGATCTAGACCGTGCAGCGACAGCGCTGAATGAGAAGCTAGGCCAAACTGGCGGTACTGCAAACGTTGCTGTTCTTAAGTCTGTTGTGACTCAAGCAAGCTCTGCAATCCCTGTTATGCCTCTTTACATCGCTATGGTGTTCAAGAAGATGCGTGAAGAAGGTATTCACGAAGGTTGTATGGAACAGATCTTCCGTATGTTCAGCCAGCGTCTATACAAAGAAGATGGTAGCGCTCCAGAAGTTGATGACGTAAACCGTCTACGTCTGGATGATCTAGAACTGCGTGACGACATTCAAGAACACTGTCGTAACCTATGGCCTCAAATCACAACTGAAAACCTAAAAGAACTGACTGACTACGTTGAGTACAAAGAAGAGTTCTTGAAGCTATTCGGTTTCGGTGTTGAAGGTGTTGATTACGAAGCTGACGTTAACCCAGCTGTTGAATTTGATGTAGCTGACATCTAATTCAAATTATCGAATCTAAACGAATAGGCGCTCATTGAGCGCCTATTTTTTTGTCTGCTATTTGATTAAAGAGATTAAGAGCAGATACGGGATACGAAAAGATTAAGAGCGGATTCGGGATGCGAGTGGCGGGATGAGAAGAGATTAAATAGCAGATGTGGGATTCGAGTGGCGGGATGTGAAGAGGTTAAGAGCAGATACGGGATGCGAGTGGCGAGATACGAAAAGATTTAAGAGCAGAGACGAGTGGCGAGATTCGAGATGCGAAGAGAGCTAAGAGTAGGAGCGGGGAAGGAGGCTTGAAGTGCTAAAAACAAGCAATAAAAAATGCACTAACCCAGATGAATTAGTGCATTAGAAATGAATCGTTTAGCGATGTGTCGCTAGCTGATAATGATGATGAAGGTACCAGCTAAGGTCATCAAGATGTTTGCTATTGCGTAAGTGCCCGCGTAACCCAGTGCTGGAATTGTTGAACGAGCGTGGTCATTTACGATGTCCATTGCAGGAGCACAGGTTCGTGCACCGATGATGGCACCAAACAACAGTGCACGGTTCATTTTCAATATGTACGCGCCCACTAAGTAAGCGAAGAATACCGGGATTACACTGACGATCAGAGCAATACCAATGACCTGAGGGCCAACTTGGGTCAGGTGCTCGAATATTTTTCCACCAGCGCTTAAGCCGATACCGACCATAAAGAACATCAAACCGAGGTCTTTGACCATGTTCAATGCCCCCTGAGGTACATAACCAAAGGTAGGGTGGTTCGCTCGTAAGAAGCCAAGCATGATACCGGATAGCAGTAGGCCAACCGCGTTACCTAAACCAAATGAAACCTGGCCAAATGTCATCGTGATCAAACCAAATAGAATGCCCAAGATAAAGAAGCTACAGAACGCCATTAGATCCGCCATTTGGCTGTGGATCGAGATGAAACCAATTTTCTCTGCTAGGCCGTGAACACGACTCTTTTCACCACTTACCTGCAGTACATCACCTTTAGAAAGCACGATGTTTAAGTCCATCGGCATTTCAATCTGAGCTCTTACTACGCGGTTTAGGAAACAACCATATTCAGACAGGTTTAAGTCTGATAAGCGTTTACCTGCGATACTGTCACTTTTAACGACGATCTCTTCTTCCACGATACGTAGGTCAAGAAGGTTACGGTCGAAAACCTCTTTGCCATTACGGAAACTTGGGTCTAGGCGCGCGTGGCTATCCGGGAAACCAACCAATGCGATCTCGTCGCCTTCTTGCAAAATGGCATCACCATCTGGGTGTGCAAGAATGCCATTACGGCGAATACGTTCGATGTAACAGCCTGTTTGGCGATAGATACCCAACTCACGCAGGTTTTTACCGTCTGTCCAAGAGATAAGTTCTGGTCCCACACGATAAGCACGAATAATCGGCAGGTAAACCTTGCGCTGGCCCGAAGCGCCTAAGCCTCGTTCTTGAGCAATTTGCTCTGCTGAGTCGTGCAGGTTGACTTTCTGAAGTTTTGGAATCAGACGAGCAAACATAATCATACTGATTAAGCCAACTAGGTAAGCCATCGCGTAGCCGACCGATAGGTTTTCGATAATCAGGCTTAAATCCATGTTCCTAGGCACTTCAGCAAGCCCTGAGTTGAGTGCGTCCTGGGCACCTACCAAGATTGGCGTTGCGGTCAGTGCACCAGCCATCATGCCGGCAGAAAGTCCGAAACTAAGGCCTAAGTACTCGCTGCAGAAGTAAGTAAGCGCAATAGCTGTGGAGAGCACCACTAAGCTTAAAATAAGGTAGTGTTTGCCATCTCGGAAAAAGATACCAAAGAAGTTCGGTCCCGCTTCAATACCCACACAGTAGATGAATAGCATAAAGCCAATAGTTAGGGCATCTGCGTTAAATGAGAAACCTAGATGACCCATCACAAGAGAAGTAATCAGGACACCTATTGAGTTGCCAAGCTGGAGGCTACCAAAGCGAATTTTACCAATGGCTAAACCAATCGATAAAACAACAAAGATGAGGAGAATGGGGTTTTGTTCTAGCAGAAAAACAACGTCGATATTCACAGTGGTCGCTCAATAATAGGCGTGAAAAACAGGGTAAGTTTGAAATGTGGATTGTATCTAAATATAAATAAATTATAAGTGATATTTTCCCTTTTTACTTGATTTTGACCAGATTCTTATATCGCATGAAAACTGGCTATAAAAAAAGCCCGCTTTAATAAGCGGGCTTAATAGAAATCTTACAGTCTGACACTAAAAATGTTCAGCTGATTATGGGCTTAGCCCAAGGTTTGAAATCTAAATTAGTCGAAAAGACCTAGGTTTTCTTTTGCGTATGCTTCAAATTCTGTGCAGCCGCCGATGTGGTCTTGGTCGATGAAGATTTGTGGCACAGTTTCAACTGGCTTACCAACAGTCTTCTCTAGGTCTGCTTTGCTGATGCCTTCAGCGTGAATGTCAACATAACGGTAGTTGAAGTCATCACGTTTTGCTTTAAGAGTTTCTGCGTGCTCTTTTGCACGAACACAGAATGGGCAAGCTGGGCGACCAAAAATAACTACAAACATTTCATTTCTCCTAAATACGGGATGAGGCTCGTTAACCGAAAATACGTCAACTATTCTTAATTGAACAAGACTCAAAAATTCTTGAATCCAACTATGCCCTAATGCCCTAGGGAAATAAAGATGGAATTACCTCTTAATACAATAGGTTTTGCCTATCAGAACAAATAATCGTCATAATAAGGATCCATGCTGGTTTTTGATAGGTATCTAGATTGAGTACCCTTAGAAGTAGAGTGTGAATTACCCCTAAGAAACCGACTTTTATCTATCTTTAGCGCGACAAGTTGCACCGCGTCAAAAAAATTGCGATTAGAACGAGGCATCTTATTACAGATACGCGGAAATAAAGAGTTCGAGTGACACGCGGGTCAATAGTACTTGTTCGCTCTCTTTTTCCCTATTCGACGCTTGTAAGCATAAGCGTCTTACGAATCGATTTTAAATCAAGCTTGAGATACAAAGATACATTCCAACAACCAAGAGTTCGCAGTTTTGTTTGGTCATAGGCGCAGGAGGCACCATGTTTCAATTTATGACATCTACAAAGATCATCTTTGGTGATGGAGCACTTTCCGCTTCATTGTCTCTCTTCAACCAATACGGTTACAGCGTACTGTTGGTGACAGGTAGCACATTAGAGCGCACATCCATTGTCACCGATTATCTAGATGCTCAAAGCATGCGCTATCAACACATCGCAGTTACTGGCGAGCCTAATATCAAAATGGTCGAAGAGGCGGCGATATCTGCACGACGATTTAAGCCAGATATGGTGATTGCTATGGGCGGCGGCAGTGCGATAGATATGGGGAAAGCGTTAGCAGCCGTACTACCTAACCAAGGCAACCTCTATGACTATGTTGAAGTGGTTGGACGTAATGTGCCTCTCAAAACCAAGCCACTGCCTTTTGTTGCCATTCCCACCACTGCGAGTACTGGTGCTGAAGTCACCAAGAACGCAGTGCTTAAATCAGGGCAAGACCAAGTAAAGATAAGCTTAAGAAGCCCAGACATGCTGGCTGACGTAGCGATTGTCGACCCAACTTTGACTTATGGTACTAACCTATACTTGTCAGGGCGCGGTGCAATGGATGCCTTTACTCACTTGATGGAAGCCTATGTATGCGGAGACCCAAACCCATTGACGGATATGATCTGTGAAGAAGGGTTGCGTAAGCTCAGCGGTTCCGTGGTGCAAGCGTGTGTTTGTGATGAACCGCAAGCACGCTCTGATCTGGCATTCGCTTCCATGCTTGGTGGTATGGCAATCACCAACGCCAAGCTAGGTGCAGCGCATGGTTTAGCGTCTGCATTGGGCGGAAAGATATCGGCTCCACACAGCGTGATTACTGCTCGGTTAGCCCCATTTGTGATGCTAGAGAATATTGAGGTCGCGAGGGAGCATCAAAGAAGCGATATTTTAGAGCGCTATCAAAGGATTGCTCAAATAGTCACGGGCAAAGCACAAGCCTCGGCAGAGGATGCCATTCAGTGGTTATCAGAAGTACTCGATACGCTTAAGTTACCAAGTCTATTAGAGTTTGGTGTTTGTGAAGCGCAATTCGAAGAGGTATCGGCTGATGCACTTAAGTCGGTTGCTATTAAAGGGAATCCATTGCCATTGAATCAAGAGCGTTTAATTCATATTCTGCAGCAGGTTTGCGAGAAGTGCGATTGTGGCGAGCGCAGAGGTTCCGAGGCGTTGAAGCACCAAGATGAAGAGTCTTCAATGGTGGAGTCGAGTTTCACGATCATCAACTCTTATGCCTCAGAGAATAGTGTGGTGGAGAAGGGGAACAGCTGGACCATTTAATAGTATTGGTAAAAGGCCA
Organism: Vibrio sp. 070316B; assembly: GCF_013114115.1. Lineage (NCBI taxonomy): Bacteria > Pseudomonadati > Pseudomonadota > Gammaproteobacteria > Vibrionales > Vibrionaceae > Vibrio > Vibrio sp. 070316B. Next base: position 434,149 of record NZ_VTYC01000001.1, read on the forward strand.
TGACACTATTGAAGACGTAGATAAATAAAAACGGAGCACTTGGCTCCGTTTTTTAATTCTAATCTTTGGGGTTAGAACTGAGAGTATTTCTCGTAGCGTGAATCACGAAGTGACTCTTTGACACGCTTTAGATTCTCTCTGAAACCTGAACCACGACGAAGTGTAAAGCCAGTTGCTAATACATCGATAACCGTCATTTGCACAACGCGGCTTGCCATTGGCATGTATACGTCAGTGTCTTCTGGCACATCCAGTGAAATAGACAGTGAACTTGCCTTATCAAGTGGAGAGTCTTTCGCTGTGATAGCGATAACTGTCGCGCCGTTTTCACGAGCTAGGTTCGCAATCTCAACTTGGCTCTTCGTGCGGCCTGTGTGAGAGATAAGAACGATAACGTCGTTATCGCTGCAGTTAATGCAGCTCATGCGTTGCATCACGATGTCTTCAAAACACGTGATTGGGATATTAAAACGAATAAACTTGTTTTGAGCGTCTTTCGCTACGGCAGAAGAGGCACCTAGTCCGAAGAACGAAATGCGTTTTGCTTGAGTCAACAAGTCAACCGCACGGTTCACTTGCATCGCATCTAGACTGTTTTTAGCAACGTCTAGACATGCCATAGTTGATTCAAAGATTTTGTGCGTATAAGCATCTGGACCATCATCTTCTTCAACATTACGGTTCACATAAGGTGTACCGTTCGCCAAGCTTTGAGCTAGGTGAAGTTTAAAGTCAGGAAAGCCCTTTGTGTCTAAACGACGACAGAAGCGGTTAACTGTAGGCTCACTTACGTCAGCCATTTTAGCTAAGGTAGCAATGCTAGAATGGATTGCAGTTTGAGGGGAAGCCATAATTACTTCGGCTACTTTACGCTCAGACTTGCTGAAATTTTCCAGGTTTTTTTGTATTTTTTCTAATGTATTCATAGTGTTCACAAGGGTATAGAGAACAACTTGCTAGTTAATATCTTTTTACCAGGGGGTATGGCTGAAACAAATTTCAGTAAACACAGTACCAACGCAGTGTTGGGTGTTGTAATTACTGCTGTATCAAATAGATATCAAGCTAACTAGCACCATAGAGTCAGTATAAACCCAACATACTATTTACTAATACAAAAACACGGGATGAATGCTTAAGAATATGACAGGCCTCAACAAAATTTTAGAAAAGTACAGAATTGGAAGAGGCTTTGAGCAAAAAGAATGCGATTTGAGTATGAACTGACAGCTAAGTTACATCAAAAAGAAATAAATTTTCAATTTGATGCAACTAAAATTGAATGGCTATGCGTTTATTTGCGTAACCAGTTTGGTGATCTTACCCATCAAGTTAGGAGCAAGTTTAGAGATTTCACGCTGCTCTTCAAGTACAGAAGAAAGAATCTCGTTGCCCGTTAAGGGGTTAGCAAGTACTACGCGGAAAACGATGATTGGCTGATGAGCCCACGCTTCAGGGTTTAGGCGAGTACGAGATACAAACGATTTGCCTGTTTCACGCTGTTTCTTCTGGATAAACTTAGTCAGTTCGTTCAGAAGTTCGTTCAACTCTACACGCTGTTCAGGAGCTGCTTTAAGCAGGGCTGCTTTTACCACTTCAGGAATGTAGCGGTAGGTCAGTAAGCAAAGTTCTGGTTCAGATACCAGTTCGAAATCACTTTGTTCTTTGATTAGGTCGGCAAAGTAGCGTGCTTTGTTGATGCTTTGATCGATCAGCAGTTCATAGCCTGGACGGCTGATGATGTGCATTGCAGCATAAACCAGCATCGCCATACCTGAACGAGAACCTTCTAAAGTATGGCTACCTAAGTCTTTCGATCCTTTACGCAGAATGTATTGCGCGTGGTGTTCAATGGCTGTCATCGCATCTGGTTTCTTAAACAGAACCATGCCAGCACCCATAGGGATGTAAAGCTGCTTGTGAGCATCGATAGTGACCGAATCAGCCAGCTCAATACCATCTAAAAGGTGACGGTGATTATTCGACATTAAGGTCGCACCACCCCAAGCTGCATCGACGTGGAAATGACAGTCAGACTCGGCACATACCTCTGCAATATCTCTTAGTGGATCGATATTACCGGTTTCAGTTGTACCAGCGACACCGATAACGGCGAAAGGCTTAATCTTGTTCTGCTTGAGCTGCTCGATCTTCAGTCGTAGGTCGTCAGTACAAATGCGATTGTCGTTATCTGTTTTAACTGATACAAGACCTTCCTGACCAATACCCAGTACGTCAGCGGCTTTTTTCAGGGAGTAGTGACCACGTTCAGAGACTAAGATGGCTAGGCCTTCGTAGTCGTAGTGTTTCATGGCTTTGAATAAGCCTTCTTTCTCTACACCTTTGAACGAGCCCTGTGCTTTTAGCGCATTGTTACGTGCGACCCAAAGCGCAGTAATGTTCGCGATAGTACCACCAGAACAAAACGCCCCTAATGAGTGATTTGCACTGTGCATCCAACGAGAATAGAACGCGTCATCATCTTGATAGATTAAGCGATGAAGCATACCTAGAACCTGACGTTCTAAAGGAGTGAAAGCTTTTGAAGTCTCGATTTTTACTAGGTTCTGATTCAGCGCAATCATGATTTTAGAAAGCGGCATCAAGAAGTAAGGCAGGGCAGACGTCATGTGACCAATGAAGCTTGGTGAAGACGTATGAACCGAGTGCGATACAAGAGAATCGAGGAGATGCTCAGTATGTTCAGAAACAAACTCAGGCTGCTCTGGGATATGAGCATTTGAAAAATCTTTCTCAATTTCACGCAGTGGCTTTTCTTCAGCCACGATATGTTCACGTAAGAACTGATTCAGGTTTCGTGAAAGTTTGTCTTCAATTTGAGTGAGTGTTGAATCTGGGCCTTCAGGTACCGTGAAGATACGTAGAAGACTGTCGAAGCTAACATCTGCTGTTTTTTGTTCCGTAACCATAGCAAGCGAGTTATTTTTCTAATATTGACGCGAGCGGGACAATCTAAACGAAAACGGGAACAATGTCCCGTCTTAATTATGAAATCCAACTTCTCATAAAAGCCTATTAAATGAGGGGTTACTTACATTTAATCGCTTCAAGTTCAGCAATAGACGTGTTGTAACGCTGCAGTGCTGTATCGATCTGTTTAGGGTGGCTAAGTAGCTCTGCAAACGCAGAACGCAGCTCGTAGTTTTGAGCGTGAGGCTTTGATTGACGGTCGTCGAACGTCGTTTTTGCTACCTTGCCTAGTTCATCATCGCGCTGTGATAGCGTTTTAATGTCATGTTGCTCAAGTTGCAGCCAACCTTCAACAGGTTGCTCTGTAGCTACTTTGCTTGAGTCGTTTACCAAGTAGTAGTGTACCGCTGCACGATTTAGCTCGAAGTGGTCCTTACGGCCTTCAAGGAACCATTCGCTGACTTCTGTTAGCTCTGGGTATTGTTCAGAGGTGAGTTCAGCAAGATCGGCGTACCAATTTAGAGAAGCGTCGATGTAAGCATCGTATTTTTTCGCTTGGCACTGGTTTGTTTCAGATATTGAATCTGCTGCAAAAGAGAAAGTAGAAGTTGAAGCTAGCAGTAATGCGACGCAAAGGCGTTTCATAGCGGGTCCTTTTGTAAGTTTATTCTTGTTATTACTTTGTCGTTACAGGTTACCGTGATCATTCTTTGTTGAGCAATGACACTTAGTGTCTTTTTATTTGGGTAACTGTATCGGTATCTTGGGCGTTGGTATTCGAGATGCATTCTAATCTAAATCGATCGCTATTCCTGCGATCTAGTTAGCAAGAGATACAAAGAACAACATCAAAATGGGCACGAGTAGACTCAATATAAATCCACTAACAATCGCGATCGGCACACAGCGGACGCCGCCTGTTGTTTGAATAACAGGCAAAGTGAAGTCCATGGCGGTAGCTCCTGCATAACCAATAGACGTACATGGATAGCTACGAATGAGCACTGGAATCAGGACTAAGGCAACAAGCTCTCTCAGTAGCTCAAGCATGAATGACGCTCCGCCGTAAACCGGACCAAATGCATCGCCCATTAGGATTCCAGCCAAAGAGTACCAACCAAAACCAGAAGACATGGCTAGCGCTTTAAACAGAGGGATATCCAACAAGTAAGCCGCTATCACGCCGCCTAACATAGAGGTGATAATTATCGTGACAGCGATGACCATGCCATGCTTGTTGAGCAAGATTTGTCTAAGGGTTAAACCACTGTTACGCAGTTGGATGCCGATGAAGAACAGAAGAACGAATAGGATCCATTCGCTGGCAGTGTCAACCCAATCAAGGCCGATAGGCAGAACGAGTCCTGCGATAAGACCAGAGCCGACAACCAAAATGAGCTTGGCAGATTCCATTGCCATGGAAGACAGAGGGAGCTTCTTTTGGCTGCTGTCTGTTTTAAGCGGCAGCATTTTATCTATTGCAGGTAGCGCCATCAGGTTACATACACTCAAGCAGACAAAGAAAGTGACCGTATAAAGAAGGATTGTCTGTAGGTTGCTACCAAGATTATCAAGCGCGGCAAGGCTTAATCCCATCAGCGCTAGAATTACATAGATCAAGCGCGATGTAGAGCGGTTGATGAATTCTAGCGTTTGGGTGTTTGAAATTGAAAATAGATACCCCACAACAAGTGGAGCAAATATGAAGATCATCCCTGTAAACATGCTTTCCTCTATTGCAATTACTTCAACTTTTTCTATGACTTAGAAGCCACTAGCGTTGATCACGTCGTTTAGCTTTGCATTAAAATCATGTTTACTCAAGTTGCTTAGATTATAAAGCACTTCTGCACCTGTCACGTTGAGCTCAACTTCGTGATCATCGATGTTTTCATCCTTGTTTCTGAACATCAGTAGGTGGTTAGCAATGCGTGCGATATCTAAGTAAGAAACTTCACGTTTTTCTTGTTTATTGATGGTGTTGCTGCACACGTCAATGAAGTCGCTGTCGAAGCCCCAACGCTTGAGTACTAGCTTGCTGGTAGCTGAACATTGACCTTGGAAAATCTGCAGAGCAATATCGTGGTCGAGGTAGTTACCGTTCTCAAGGTATAGGTGGTATTCGCTTACTAGGCAGAACAGCCCGATATCGGCTAATAACCCAACCAGCAAAGACTTCTCATGTTCAAGGTAGCGGTATTCAGCAGGGGCGATCTCTTTAAAGCCATTGGTCACAAGTACCATGGTTGCGCCTAACTCTTTTGATACAGAAGCGCTTTGAATCAATAGCTGGTTACACTCTTTACTTAAATCAACAGAGTGCTTGAGTTGCTCGATCGCTTGTGCTGTCACGATGTCACGAACTCGCAATATGCCCAGGCGTGAAACGGCCGTCATAATGTCGACACAGGTAATGTTGCGCCTGTTAAAGACGACAGAGTTAGCCACTCGAATGACGATGGCTGTAAGGCCTGGATCTTCAAGTAAGCACTCGGCAACCTCGGCTATCCCAGTCGATTCAAGGGTACAAAGTTTTTGGATTTTAAGTACAACGTTAGGGATAGGAGGAAGGGTTATTTTTCCCGCTGAGATGGAATGTCCAACAAGTTGGGCAAATTCTGATTCTAGGCCCTTAAGAAGAAGTGCCTTGTTTTGTGGTAGCCAGAAAAACGATAAATGATTCATATAAAAAGTAAAAACATGTATGTCCTACCATTTTACAAGCCACAATGCTGCGAGGCAATACTGATCGGTCCACACGAGCTTTTAAATATTGAACCGGTGTATCATCAAGCGTCAAAATTCAATCACGGAATGATAGCTTTGTGTGATGTTAATCATGAAAAAGCGTAATACACAATTGATTGATGTGAACTAAGTCCAGACTTATTTTTCTTTTCGAAGTATCATTTATTTAAAGGTGAAAAACGCAACTATAATATTCACCTAAACAATAAAAATAGATTTAAAAAATTTTTCGCATAAAAAGCTGCTTGTCTGGTGATCAACCTAATCGGGGTAATTTGATTAAGGATCAACGGATATGACCGAGACAGCATTTATTAATTACGTGAATCAATTTGGTGAGCATCAAAAACGTTCTATGTTCGGAGGTATTGGCCTCTTTCAAAATGACGCTATGTTTGCCTTATTGAGTGAAGGTTGTTTATTCATTAGAGGTGGCAAGTCATTAGATAAAAAACTGGCAGATCTTGATTGTGAAAAGTATCGCCATGTGAAAAAACAGACAACAGCAACCGTAAACTACTACGACATTACTGATCTGTTCACATGCGAACATCCTGAATTGGATAGCATTATTCGTACTTCTATCGATAATTCAATTCAGCAGCGCAGCTTCAAGAAGTCATCTGCTAGCCGTAGATTAAGAGATCTTCCTAACATGCAGCTTACGTTAGAGCGCATGGTGAAAAAGGCGGGTGTCGACGATGTTTCTATGTTTATGCAGTTAGGCGCACCAGAAGTATTTAACAAGGTTCGCAAAGCGTACGGAAACGATGTTGACCTAAAACTACTTTGGAAATTTGCGGGTGCGATTGATGGTATCCATTGGAAACTATTACAAGAACCACGCAAGCAGCAATTACTAAAGAGCTGCCACTAAAGAAGTCGTCCTTATATGCTTGAAATTACAGTTTATAAATAAAAACCGAGGAATAAATCCTCGGTTTTTTTGTTTGTGTCTCGACTAAAGAGACTGAGTATTCTCTTAGAACCCGAAGGTTCGAACTCGTCAGCTAAGTATTAGTACTTGAAGCGAGCTGTGAACATTAGCTGATCACCGTAGAAGTCGTTGATACGAGCTTCAGCGCCGATAGAGAATAGCTCTGTAGAGTGGAAACGTGCGTAAACAGAACCGATCCAATCATCGTTGTCATCGATAGAAACGTAACCACCTTTACCACCAACTTCTAGTTGTGGACCAAGCCATTGGCGAACACCAATGTTCACTTCCATGCCGATATCAGTAGAGCTTGTGTGTTCAGGTTGAACGATGCGCGCTAGCATTTCACCTGTTAAGTCAGCCCAGTTGTTGATTGGAGCGTGGAAGCCAAGACCAACAGCAGAGTCGAAATCACTTTCAAATTCTGAATCAATGCGCGCAATCGCGTGAGCATTCGGGTGGATAGACTTACTGAACGCGCCACCAAATGTAACAGGGCTAGCACCGATACGTGCTTCAAAGTAATCGTAGCTGAAGTTGCTCATTACTTGTGGTTGTTCTTCGACAGCTAGCGCTTGGCTCGAAGCCAACAGCATAGCGGTAGTAAGTAGTATTTTGCGCATAACGACCGTAAACCTTTATTAGTGTTAATTCCTTTGGCTTGAGAGAAATCGACAAACCATAAACATCGAGACAGTTTAATCTAACTCACGGAAAAGTAATCCATTAAAATGTAAATCCTTAATCATTTAGTTAAAAAATAAACAAATTAAGGGTCAGTCTGCTACGGAGATCTCATGTTTTAGAGCAAATAAGAAAACGAGATGAGTAAATCATCCAAATTTTATATGTATCCCTTGGCGTCTTATATTGACTGCTGTTTATCTCATAGCCCTTCAAACGTTAATCGTGAACGTTATTCTCCAAAGCTTGTGCGCTTGTCTGCCATCGAGGTAAGGATGCGCTCTGTATCAAGAATGGAAGTCCAATTCAGTAGCTGTTTATCGTTGGCAATTACGTAATCGGTTAGCTGCTGAGTAATGGTATCTCTGAGCTGATCACCTTGCCAAGGTTTCGAAATATAGAAATCGAGTGCCGCGTTATTGATTGCGGTTACCGTATCTTCCAGTCCGGCTTGCCCAGTGAGTAGCAGCTTGCGTGTTGGCTTTGTAGATTCGTGCTGGTTAAGTTCGATAAGAAAATCGATCCCTGTTTTTTCAGGCATGATGTGGTCGCACAAGATCAGAGCGAGCTGAATACCATCTTGTCCCATCTCTTTAATCACTTGCTTGGCTTCATCCACTGACTCTGCACCCTCGACGATGAAGTTATCTTCGAATGTGGCCAAGTCTTGAAGCACACTGTTGAGCACTTCTGGTTCATCATCAACGCATAAAATTAGGTACTTATTCATGAGGTGCTCCTTCTTGTTTGAATGGAAGCCACACTTGCATGTGCGTATGGCTGCCTACCTCAGACTCAACCAAAATAAACCCTTGATGAGCCGAAACAATTTGTTGAGAAATGGACAACCCAATCCCTAAGCCGAAGTTGCCCTCTTTTTTAGTCGTAAAGTTTGGGTTGAAAATAGAGTTGATGTCTTCCTGCGCGATTCCAATGCCGGTGTCTGATATCTGTACTACTAGAAACGTTTGATTGTCTTTAGTTTGTTGGGAGGTGGTAATAGACACCTCGCCACGCTCTGATAGGGCATCAAGTGCATTGGAGAGAAGGTTGGTCCACACTTGTTGCAATGCAAGCGGCTGGCAAAGTAAAGCGGGTAAAGTGGTGTCATAGTGCTTTTCAAGTTGGTGGTGCTTCAACCTATTTTCAAAGATCACCAAGGTATCTTCTAGCCCTTCATGGATATCGGCATAGTGACGAACCTCTTCATCTTCACGAGCATAGCTCTTTAGGCTCTTCACCATATCGGCAATGCGTTTGCTACACACTTGAATGGAACGGATAGAATTTCCAACATAGTGGTAATGCTCTAAGTCATTGAGTAGCTCTCTACCAGCGATAGGTGAGTCTTTCAGGGTCTCTAAAACCTTAGCATCTTGGCTTAAATTCAATCTAACCGCTTTTTTGGCGAGAGCACGGTCATCGATCGTTGATGTAAGGTGTTTTACCAGTTGCCTTTCTTGTGAAGTCGAAAGCGGTTTGGCTAATTTTGAACACGCTAACACCTCTGTTCCTTTATTAGATTCGGGAACAGCGAGGTTCTCGAGTATTTGGTCTAGATGCTCTGATAGCGTTTCAATACTTCTCATAATTGCCGCTATGGGGTTATTAAGCTCATGCGCGACACCAGCGACAAGTTGCCCAAGCATAGCCATCTTCTCTTTTTCAATTAATTGCTGGTGTGCGGACTCCAATGATTCGAGCGTTTGTTGCAACTTGATTTTATTGGTGATGCTGCGCTGTAAGCGTCGATTGAAATGCCGGAGTAATAGATTAGTGAACAGAGGAAGTAGGGTATTGTTGGAATGCATCACCTGAGCAAAACTCTCTTTGTCGAGCTTGATCACTCGTGTCTGGGTAAGGGTGAGGCCAGTAGAGAACGAAGGTTCGCCTGTCACAAATGACATCCCGCCGACTATGTTGCCTTTAGAGTGACGCACGACCTCTCGCTGCTGTCCTAATTCATCTTTCTTGTAGAGAGCGACTTCACCCTCAATGATCAACCACAAGAAGCGATTATCTTCTCCTTCAACCGTTAACAAATGCTCTGGTGAGTAATCGCGAATCGCTCTGGTCTTGTCATCTTTAGAGAAGACCTCTTGCAAGGCATTGAAGACACGTTCAGCGAGCGCATTGTCTGAGAGCTGGTGGTAATCGTGAATAAAACCTGATTGAAAAGATTGAATCTTTTGTTCTATGTGTGCTCTTAATAAGCGCTGTTGATCTAACGCATCACTATAAGACAACAGGTTTTCAGAGTCGTATTGGATAACAAAAGACGTCAGCTCCTTTTGAGCCGACTTGAAGAGAACCTTATCCTGAACCGGTTTCGTTAGGCAGTGATTCAGCCTGCCTTCGTTTACCGCTGTTAGAATGGATTGAATGTCTGACGACGCGCTGACCAAAATGGTTCTAGCAGTATTACTATGAGGAAGCTGTTCAAGTTCAATAAGAAACTGCACGCCATTAAATTCAGAGTGATGGTGAGTTATCACCAAAGCGACCGTTTGGTGGTTGTCATGGATGTCTTCCAATGCGTGGTGTGCATCTTCGATGTTCTCGGCAGTATAGATATCGAAAACACCAGACAACGGAGCCAACTCCGTACGTATCCTCTCAATGCTGATCGGATTATTGTCCAAACAGATAACAGCGTATTGATTCACAGTTTACCCTTAGTAGTAGCGACGCTTCTAGCCTAGCAAGAACTGTCGAATAAGGATGAGAGCTAGCCGTTAATTTGCTGAGTGAATTGCAGTATCGAGCAATAGACTGATTTAACTCAATGTTTCTTGTTTGCGACTGATGGGTTAGACTGAAAAAAACAAACACATGTAGAAAGAGAACTCATGGAACAGTTAAGAAAAATTGGCGCAATTGGCGGCGCAATCTCATTGGCTCTTTGCTGGCCTTTAGCGGTTGGGCAAATTGGACAAAATGCGATTACTGATGGCGTTGCAAAACTTAACAATTCGAGCATTCAAGCTGAGATCGTTGAGTACGATAGGGGTTATCTTTCTTCTAATGTAACCACTCGCATCACTGTGACGGATGAAGATCTTAAAGAGCAGCTTGCGATAGATGGCTTACCAAGTGAGTTTGTCATTAACAGTGCGGTTAGCCATGGTTTGGTTAGTCTTAATGCTGTTTCGACGTTCGATAATACTGACATTCTGCCACTGACATTAACGACAAGCACAGAGCTAAACGGTAATACGGACTTCGACTTCGAGTTGAGCCAGTTTAATCATCAAGGCACTGATGAGAATGGTACCTCGGTGTCTATCACTAAGTCGAACCTGACAGGCCATGCGACAGTGTTAGGCCAAGTGGATTACGAGCTTTCTATCCCTTCTGTTCAGATCGATTTTGAAACGGGTGAAGAGGTGACGTTATCGAACCTGAAAGGCATCGGTTCAGGTCAGCAAGCCAAAGGTTACTGGCTTGGTACACAAAACTTCACTATTGATAGTTTCTTGATTTCAGATTCGGCAATGCAGCCATTCATGACTATCGAGAACTCAATGTATGATTTTGAGTCGCACCTGGATGATGCAACCAAGCGTCTGCGTAGCAACCTTAAACTGGATATCGCAAACATCGAGACGAGTGAAGGACAAGTGAACAACTTAAATGTTGATTTCGAAATGTCGAAACTCGATAGCGAGTCGTTCGAGAATATCTTTGAGATTTACCAGTCTAATCCTGTTCTAACACAAGAAGACGTTGCTGAGATCATCCCATTCATCGACATTCTATTTGCTAAGGGCTTCGACCTTTCAATGAACAACATGTCACTAGAGTTAGGCAAAGGCCAGTTTGAATCGAAGTGGTTGGTGAGTGTTCCTGAAGGTACAGAAAACATCAGCAGTAACCCTTCAATGATTATGCCTGCACTAACGGGTAATCTTCACTCGAGTTTCTCAAACGGACTGGTAGAAGAGTACCCGTTTATTCGCGAAGGTATCGATGAGTTGATCGTGATGGAAATGATCAAAGAAACGGACAAGGGTTACGAAATCAGCGCTGACCTAAAAAATGGAAACCTAGTGTTTGAAAATGGACAAGAAATTCCATTAATTGCACTACTTATGCCGGCTTTTGTTCAATAAAGCTGAGTAGGCAAGAATTACTCATAGGGCAATTTAGCGCATTAAGATAGAGATTTTGTACTGTACGAAACAAAAGAGGTCATAAGACCTCTTTTGTTGTTTTTATGTTGAGTAAAACATGGTATTACTTGCATAGTTATTATTTAGCAGGAGCAATCATCCCCATGGAACTTACATTAGATAACGTATTCAATTTTAGTGCTGGCCCAGCGGCTCTGCCTAAGCCAGTAATGAAACAAGCACAAGCTGATTTCATTGATTGGAACGGTTTAGGCACTTCCGTTATGGAAATCAGTCATCGCAGCAAAGAGTTTATTCAAGTTGCTGATGAGTCTGAGCAAGACCTACGTGATCTTCTGAACATCCCTGACAACTACAAAGTTCTGTTCTGTCAGGGGGGCGCTCGTGCTCAATTCGCTGCTGTTCCTCTAAACCTGTTAGGTGATGCGACGAAAGCGACTTACATTGATGCGGGCTACTGGGCTGAAAGCGCAGTTACGGAAGCGAGCAAGTACTGTGAAATCGACGTGTTCAATGCAAAAACGACAGTCGATGGTAAAGCCGCTGTAGTTCCAGCTAAAGATTGGAAAATCGACCCAGAAGCGGCGTATGTTCACTTTTGCCCGAATGAAACCATCGATGGTATTGAGATCAGTGAGCTACCACAAACAGACAAGCCTATTGTTGCTGATATGTCATCTAACATCTTGTCTCGTAAGATCGATGTGTCTCAATATGGTGTTATCTATGCTGGTGCGCAGAAGAACATTGGCCCAGCGGGTATCTGTATCGCTATCGTGCGTGATGATCTGCTAGATCTTGCAAACGACGTATTGCCAAGCATTCTTAACTACAAAGTACTTGCTGAAAAAGACTCTATGTTCAACACGCCACCAACGTACGCTTGGTACTTGTCTGGTCTTGTCTTCAAATGGTTGAAAGCTCAAGGTGGTGTTGAAGCGATGGAGCGTGTGAACCAAGAAAAAGCAGCACTACTGTACAACGCGATTGATGATTCTGATTTCTACAAGAACGAAGTGCACGCAGCAAACCGTTCAAGAATGAACGTACCATTCCAACTTGCGAAACCTGAGCTAGATGCGAAGTTCTTAGAGTTGGCTGACGCTGCTGGTCTTAAGTCGCTGAAAGGTCACCGAGCAGTCGGTGGTATGAGAGCATCGCTTTACAATGCGATGTCTCTAGAGGGTGTACAAGCGCTTGTAAGCTTCATGAAAGATTTCGAAGAGAAATACGCTTAATCAATGACAGGTTAGTGAACGATACAGCGCTGATTTGCTTTTTGTTGTGTCGATTGTACTAAACGAGATGAATGCCGCTTTTGCGGCATTTTTTTTTGCCTAGAAATGTGTAAAGGGTATGATATGTTGCAGTTGTAGACAGAAGTGTTATGCATAGATAGCACTAATGTTTCTCGGGCGAAAAGATCAACCGCAAGCGTCACTTTTTCTGTTTATTCATGAATGTTTGCTATATAACGTCTCGCCCGACGTGTAGTCAGCACTACCGATTACTTGAGTTTTGTTATTTGTCAGCGTGGGTGCAACTTGAATTAACGATACGTTTTTACCATGAGGAAATAGTGTGAGGTTTTTGAGTACATTAGCGGCATTATTCCCGGTATTGACCAGCGCTGCTACGCTCGAAGTTTGGGTGGGCATCAATTACGAAACGGCAGGTTACGTCAAAGAGCATATTGAATCTATGACTGATCATAGCGTCGAAATTCGCCCGTTTAATGTCAACAGTATTCGTTCGGAACTCCTTGTTGCCGATCCTCGTGATAAGACTTTTCCAGATGCGATCTGGGTACCCTCCGATTTTTTAGGTCTGACTGAATATATTGATTTAGCAACATTACCCTCCAATTGGGTTGATACTTCACGCTATGAGAAAAAAGCGTTGGGTTCAGTGGTGCTAAACGGTGAACTTAAGGCGTTACCTGTCGGTATCGGCAACCAGTTAGTGCTTTATTCTAACGAACCTCAAACTCAAGCCATCACTTGGGAGGAACTAATGAAGCGTTCGTCTCAATCGATGCAAGCCAGTGTGCTTTTCCCCAATCCAAACATGTATTTCTTTTTGGCATTCTACCAGTTGTTTTCACAAGAGAAGCTCTCATCGAAAACCATCAATGGTGAGGACTTAGTGTCTGTTTTTGAGTTTATCGACATGCTCGAGAAGAAGAATGTTATTAAATCGTCTTGTGATGAAGTCTGTGCAAGGCAACGTTTTATCGATGGTGAGGTTGAGTTTTTAATTGATGGAGATTGGGCTTTTAGTGAATTAGAGCAAGCCTACGGCCGCCAGTTGCAAGTGAACTCTTTACCAACCTATCGAGGTCAGGCTATGTCTTCATTTAGCGGCGCTAAGATTTTTGCAGTGACCAAGAAAGGTATGCAAGACCCTGGAACCAAAGAAGTTTTAAAAGAGGTGGTTGAGTATTTGCAGTCGAACCGTTTCACCTACTTAGCGCATTCAAATGCAATGATCTCTCCATTCCATGAAGTGAATCAGCGCCGTGTTGATGAGGGAAATGTCACCTTTTCAAACATGTACGATGAATTTCAATCATCACAAATGATGTCAAGCGACTACAAAATGGCGATTGTTTGGGAAGCAACTGCCAGAGCTTATGAGCGATATAAATCGGGAATGCCAAAGCAGAAGCTACATAAATTTTACGATGACTTTGTCGCGTATTACTCAGCGACCATGAGGTCTGCACAATGAAGTTCTCATTGAAGTACTCGACGGGTTTAGTGCTATTTGCTTGCTCTTTGCTGCCTGTTTATTTAGCGGGTCAACTCATACTGAATATGCAGAATGAGAGCTCTTTGGAACAGAAAGAGATCAAACTGGCCAATTCTAAAGCTGGTATACAACAAACGGTGCAGGAGCAGATCGACCTTACTGCCAGCCTCACCCAATGGTATTCACAAGATCGTTCCCTGATTAAAGCGGGCGGGAATATCTTTTTCTCTAGCGTTGTGTGGGACAAGATGGACAGCTTTAACACACTCGCGGATAGTGTGTCGGCGACATACATATTAGATCGCAACTGGAAACCCATTTATGACAGTAATGGCAGCTTGTACCACTTTGAACAAAGTCAGTTATTAGAGGAACTCAAGCATCCTCAGCCTGCATATACACAAGGCAAGATGTACCATATTGAATTCACTGAGTCAGAACTTGCTGATGATGCGAAGTCAGGCATTGCTTTTGTCGCACCAATACTGCCATATCGACTCATCGAGGGTTCCAACTACACACCACAAGGTTATCTTGTCGTGTTGATGGGGTACGATAGATTAGAGTCGAAAGTCGCGCCATTCTTATATGAAAACGAATCTGTTGGATTTAAATATCTAACTTCTGATGCGCAAGACAGCACTTGGGCGCACAGTAAAATTGTATCCAACAACAACACTTTGTTTTCGAAAAATCTTGTCCTAGGAGTAAGACACCAGGTGTCTGATGAGGCTCGTTTGTTGGAGATGCAGCAATCTCAAGTTGTGTTTATTCGAATATTCTTCGCGACATTATTTGCTGCCATCGTTATTGCTTTAGTGCTTAATCGTTGGTTCTCTAAACAATTGAATCTACTGACAGAATCTGTTGAATCCTATTCAAACAATCGACCGCCTAGTCACGGTGCAAATGAACATCATTTTACAGAGTTCATTACATTTAGTCGTTTGCTGGAAAAAATGTGGGGACGAATACAGCATCAATTAAGTGAGGCACGAGTTCGTAATGACCAGTTAAGAAGTGCTTACCACCAAATCCAAGAGAGTAATCACAAGCTGGAGAATTTCAACCTTCAGTTAGAGCAAACCGTAGAAGAGAAGACGAGTAGGTTAACGCATTCATTGGCTCGTGAAGAGTCTCAGAAAAACCGTATTCTTAAGATCGTCAAGTTTGCTTCCACGAGGCAAAATGTTGAATACCGACTGATTCCAGAACATGTTAATCGACAACTCGAGTCACTCCTTCCGAATTGCCTAATTGGGTTCAGCTTTAGTTGTATTGCTGACGGAGAAATCGTGGACAACGACTTTTCTGATCGTTACAAGGTTTTAAAAGACTCGAAAGAGATAACGATTGGTCACTTTTTCTCTCAAAGTTTTGCTTTGCTGAATGAAGAAGACCTGCTGATTTTTGACTTATACCAAAAGCAGTTAGCAGGTTGGGTTGAGCTAGAAAATATGAATCGTATCAACATGCCTACGGGGTGTTATAACCGTAAAGCCTTCGATGAAGATCTGGAGTTTTATAAACAATGCGCGACCGAGAATAAAGATATCTTATCTTTGCTGATCATTGATATTAATGGGTTAAAGGCCGCCAACGACCAGTATGGTCATGCCGTGGGTGATGAGCTGATAAAAGGTTGTACAAACGTCATTCGTAATCGGTTAAGCGGGGCGAGCAACCTGTATCGATTAGGCGGTGATGAATTTGCCATTCTTACTTTGGCACCAGCCGATCAACAAGCACAAGATCCTCAGCAATTAGCTCAACGACTATATGCAGATCAATTTGAGCAGGTTGTCGAAACGCAAGCCGGCGGTAGCATTCCGGTTAGGTTCTCTATTGGGGTCGCTTCAACAGAGTCGAGCGGTATAGAAGACTTGTTCTCTCAAGCCGATGAAGATATGTATCTTCAAAAGCGTCGTTATTACCAAGGTTTGTCTGAGGCAGTAAAGTTGCGCGAATCAAACATCAGTTAGAATTAGAGTTGGAATTAAGGATTAAAGGTGGGCGTTCTTAGCTTCGATGACCATTAAAGCGAAACTGCTGTGGCGTAACATCAAAAGTCGCTTTGAAGGCTTTGATATAAGAGGAGTCGTTTTGATATCCCACTTGATCAGCAATACTTTGTATCGAGTTATCTTCGTCTAGCAGGGACAATGAGTAAATCAGTCGTATTTGTTGACGCCACAGCTGAAACGAGGTGTTGAACTCTTTCGAGAATAATCGTGATAACGTTCGCTCGGATGCGCCTACTTTTTCTCCCCACGCTTTGAGCGACAAATCTAAATTTGGCTCATCAGTGAGGGCTTCAAATATCAACTTCAAACGCCTGTCTTGTGGCAATAACAACTGAAATGTCTGTACGTTGTCTTTCATTATTTGGTCGTGCAATACGGACAGTAGGCGAGACACTTCTTCATCGCTCACCAATCCCTCACACTGTCTGCGAATTTCTTGTAATAGCTCGTTTAGAAAAGGAGTCAGTGTAATGGTTCTAACTTCGGGCTCATACTTTGTTCCAAAGGCTGGGTTAAGGTAAATGCCAACAAACGTGGTATGGCTCAATGCGATAGATTCATGTGAAATACCGGCAGGTACAAACAAAGCCGATGTGTGCGGCACAAGGTGTTGATAGTGTTCTGTTTGAGTTTGTAGCAAACCTTTGAGTGGAAAGATCACTTGATGCCATGTGTGTTGGTGCATCGCATCGATGTAACCTTTCGGCATGTCGATAGTCTTAACGAGCGCGGGCGAGTTCGGATTGGCGACCATCATCTTGTTGGAGGTGACCACTCCGGTACGAGAATCGATTTGGCGGGTTAGCATGGTTAAGTGTCCTTATGTCCCTATTCTGACGGGGCGACCCTAGGCTATCATGCTCGACAAATAGAATGAAGCCGAGAGGATACGAGCATGCGCTTTCAAGTAGAGATATCCAAACAAAACCAGCTTTTGTTTAAAGTTGGTATTGAGAATATCGACTGCAGAAAGTGTGAAACATCACTCGATACTGTATTAGCTAAGTTTCCAATCGAAGAGGGCTATCAGCGTCATGTGTTGGCTTCTGATAGTGAGACTCGCTACCTCAAAAGCACCGACCAGAGTATTGAAGTGTTGGCGGCGATTCCGATATTTAGATCATTAGGCGAGCGATAGTACTGCTCGTAGAAGACAATATTCTCGCAGAAAGAACAATAAGATTGAGACAAAAAGGGAGAGATATGAAGAAGTTAGGCGTGGTAAACAATGTATTGGCAGGCAAAACGGTCGCTTTCGCACATGGTGCCAAAAGTGCCATCAACAAACAAGTATTGTTGGAGCGTCAACACGCAACGGAGCTGGGTTTTACCAATGATGAGCAAGGTGATCCGCGTTTTCATGGCGGCATTCAAAAAGCCCTTCATATCTACCCAAGCGAACATTACCCAGTTTGGCAACAGGAGTTGGGCGACAAAGGTGTTTTTCAATCAGCTGGCGCTTTTGGGGAGAACATCAGCTCAAGCGGCGTGACCGAACAATCGATTTGCTTAAAAGATAAAATCCGTATTGGGTCTACTTTGTTGGAAGTATCGCAAGGGCGTATGCCTTGTTGGAAGCTCAATGTGCGTTTTGACCAACACGATATGGCAAAAAGGCTGCAAGACACACTCAGAACCGGTTGGTATTTCCGAGTGTTAGAAGAGGGCGAGATCGGTGCAGGTGATGAGATCATACTGTGCGAGCGTCCTTATCCTGATTGGTCGCTTGCTCGTATCATGGGGGCAGTTTTTACAGGAAGTTTAGATAAAGACTTATTAAGTCAAATGACGGCATTGCCATTGGTTGAGTCTTGGGGAGCGCTTGTTGCACGTCGCCTCGAAACGGGTAAAGTCGAAGATTGGGAAATGCGCTTGGTTGGGCCTACAGCGGTATAAACCAGTCGTTAGATAGAGAAAGCCCGCTATTGAGATATAGCGGGATTTTTAAGTCTAATGAGCTTCGTAATTGCCGTTATAGCCAGAAACTCTTCAGCGGCATATCAGGCGAAAAGTGATGAGCAACTTGTGCTTGAAGCAACTCTGCGGTTGCAATTGCATCAGTAAGCGCATGATGTGGCGTGTAGTCGGGCAGGTGGTATCGACGACGGCTTTGCCCTAGTCGAACCGAACCAGGCTTCTTACCTTTTAATTTATTCCACAGGCCGCCAGCTAGCTTGTTCTGGATCTGAGACTCAATCTCTAGCGTGTCCAGCACCGGAAACTCTATGCCTTCATTCAATCGCACTTTCAATGCGTTGTTTAAGAAATCTCGCTCGATACGACGGTAGTGAACAACTGGAATATGACCAGCCATCGCTTGCAATACTTCATCCAACACTTCATCAAGATCCGGTGCATCGATGATGTCATTGTGGGTAATGCCGTGGATTACCACTGACTCCTCTTCTAGCTTCTGACTTGGGCGTAATGTCCAGTGCCTTGCTTGTCGCAGGTAGATTCGGTTAAGGGTGAATGGCACCAAACCTATGGTTATGATCCCATCTTTAGAAGGGTTCAGGCCAGTCGTTTCGAAATCCAACGCTAAGAACATCACCTCTGAAAGTGGTGTGTCAGGCGCAGGAAGCGGTTGGTTGTAGAACTGTTTTAAGCGTTCATCCTGGGCACGTTCAAGCTTTTGAGCAAACTTAAATGGCCAATCGACCGCTGGTGATCTGAATAGTTTGTTCATAGGCCCTACTTAAACTTGTTACTGGCTTGGTAACGGAACTTAAGGAAGTTTTGCGCATTACTTAAGATTTGGAACGCATCCTTAAGGTTACGACGTTCAAAATCAGACAGGTTTTCCGGTTCGATGTTGTTATCCGGCTCAACATTGTTATCAACATCGTGCGCTTGGTGGCGAATGCGCACCAGAGAGATAAATTCCATCGCATCTTTAAGATCTTGTGCTCTGCCTTTTGGCAAAATACCTGCGTCGATAATGTCGTCTAAGCGCTCAAATGAGTTTTTAGAGCGAGAGCCCACCGCAAGAGAGTGAACTCGAATCAAATCGGCGAGAGGAGCCGTACCACGTCGTTTGAGGTTGATGGAGTTGTTATGACGACCATCTTTCTCCATTACGAAGTCTTTAAAGAAACCAAGTGGCGGAGTACGGTTGAGCGCATTACGTGCCAGACATGCCAGGAAGCGGTTGTTCTTACGTGCACGTCTTACGATAAAGCTGTTTAGTTGCTCTGCCCATTTCAGGCGGCCATAAACACCATCTAGGTCGAAGAAGATCGATGCGTTCAATAGCGCTTTCGGGTTAGGATCATCAATCCAGTCGGCGAAGCACTCTTCCCATTCTCTGCGTGTCATGCGCCAAGTTGGGTTAGTCGCCATGATGTCACCCGTACAATACACGTAACCACATTGGTCTAAGCCGTCACAAATGAATTTTGAGAGTGCTTCAAAGTACTTGCCGTGCTTTGCTTCGTCGTAGGTGTCATCAAGAATGATGGCGTTATCTTGGTCTGTCACCAGCAGTTGTTCATCACGCCCCATAGAGCCTAATGCTAGGAAACAATATGGAATTGGTGATTTGCCTAACTGCTCTTCGGCGAGTTCGATAATACGCTGCTTAAAGCTACGACCAATTACCGACATTGCGGTGCCAACCATATGAGCATTGGCATCTTCGTTAACGAGACGGACAAAGCTGTCTTTCACTTGCTCAGAGAGCACTTTGAGATCTTCGATGCTTTGTTGCTGGAAGATACTACTTACTAAGAGCAGCGAGTTTTGAGATTCGTAACGGACGATGTCGGTCGCTTCGATAATACCGATTGGCTTCTTATCTTTCAGGACAGGTAAGTGGTGCACGTTGTAGCGAAGCATGGTCATCATGGCTTCGTATACATAGGCATTGTGGTCAAGAGAGATAACCTCAGGTGTCATCACGCTAGAGACTTCATCGGATGGATCTAGACCTTCTGCCAGTACGCGAGTGCACAAATCTCGGTCTGTAATAATACCGATAACGGGCGTTGAGTCGTCTTCATCATCTTCAACGATGTCAGGGTCGATGATCAGCAAGGAAGAGACATTCTCTTCCGCCATCATGGTGGCCGCTTGTTGAATGGTGCGCGTTTTCTCAATCATCGGTGCTTCACTGGTCAGCAGCGTTTTCACTTTAGATGTCGTGAGGTCGTTGGCATCGTTATTACTTGAGTTTGCCTGACGTAAGCGCGCGTTATCCTCAACCTCTACGAAATCCGCAAAAGAGTCGTAGTTATCGTAGAGCTCTTGGAAAATAGGCTCAGGAATGCAGTAGAGCAGGGTATCTTCGGTCGCTTTTACTGGGAAGCGCACCTTGTTGTTGGTAAGCAGGCCCATTTGACCAAACAGATGGCCTTCATCAAGGCGGTTATACAGTTCCCCTTTACGACGATAGACTTCGACTTCGCCGCTTCGAACCATATACAGATCATGAATTTGATCACCAAAGTGAATGATAGGTGTGTCTTGGCGGTAATAAGAAATTTCCACGCTACTGGTCACTTTCGTCAACATCTCCTCAGGGAGCTCATTGAAAGGGGGGTATTGTGCCAGAAAGTTTTGAATCTCTAATAACTCAGCATCCATAGTAATCATCCATTGGTTTGTATGATTTCATGGTACAACATTTGATAATAATTTGCCGTCACAAATCAATCTGTGAGCTAAAACCTTTTTAAAGTCTTAGGGATAGACTAACCTTTCAAATAATGGAGTGACAGTTTAAGGATGATGGGAATGTCGAAGTGGAAGCTTAGTTTTGTATCTGCAGTTTTTATGTTTTCTCCAAGTTTGTGGGCAGACACTCACAGTGTGGATATTCTTGATTACGACCACGTTTATGCAACGGCGCATTCAGGCAGTTTAAACGAAGATGCTGGGGGCAATAATAATGCATCGGCGTTTGGATTAGGGGTTAGCTACACCATGACCGATGATTGGTTACTGCTTGGTGATTATAGCGCGCGCTTCATCCACCCTGACGAGAGTACTACTCGTATTGATACACTAATGGCTGGTGCGGGTTATCGTTATAGCATCAAGAAAGACTTGGATATTGTCGCTTCTTATTTGCTTGGCGTGACTAAAGGGGAAGTTGAGCTGAATGGCACCAATGAGACCTTAGAGTCGGACACGGAATTTGTCCAAGGTGTTAAAGCCGAGCTTAACTATGGCTTTGCTAAACGTTGGATTGCGAACGGTAGCGTGCAACTTAACCGCAGCGATTTATTCGATGAAGAGATTTACCACCTAGGTTTACGTTATTTAGTGACCAACAAGTTTGCGATTGGTGGCTCATACCAACATAGAGATGGTGAGGGGAGCACAGGCGTAAGTGAGAGGACGAATGAGTTAGGTGTCGAGTTCTTCCTCGAGTACTAATAGAATTAAATCTAATGCGTTACGACAGCTACAAAAAAGCCAGCTTAATCGCTGGCTTTTGCATATCTAAGTGTCTGCAAGAGCAGACTTGGTATTGTTACGATTAAAGAACCGCAGCGATACCTTTACATAGAGGGCCCATGTTTGACTTAGTCATGCCCGCTACGCTGATGCGGCCAGAGCCAACAATGTAGATTGCGAATTCGTCTTTTAAGCGGTTTACTTGCTCTTTGCTCAAACCAGAGAAAGAGAACATGCCATTTTGGCGCTCGATGAACGTGAAGTCTGCATCAACACCTTCAGATTTCAGTGTTGCAACGAACAATTCGCGCATCTCTTGAATACGGTCACGCATCTCAGCGACTTCCGCTTCCCATTCAGCACGTAGACCAGCATCGCCAAGGATGTGAGTTACGACAGCACTACCGTGCGCTGGTGGGTTAGAGTAGATAGAGCGGATGATGCTCTTAACTTGAGAGAATGCTGTTGTTGCTACGTCTGCAGACTCAGCAACCAAAGTGAATGCACCAACACGCTCATTGTACAGACCGAAGTTCTTAGAGAACGAGCTCGCGACTAGAATCTCTTTGTTGTATTTAGCGAAAGTGCGAAGGCCAGCAGCATCTTCTTCAACGCCTTTTGCAAAACCTTGGTAAGCAAAGTCGAATAGTGGAAGAAGCTTCTTCTCAGCAACGAGCTTAGCCAGTACTTCCCACTCTTCAGCTGTTGGGTCAATACCTGTTGGGTTGTGACAGCAGCCGTGAAGAAGAACGATATCACCTTCAGATGCTTTCTCTAGGTCAGCAATCATACCAGCGAAGTCTTTGTCTTTTGTTTCAGCGTTGTAGTAGCTGTACTGAGCTGTTTCGATACCCGCAGCAGCGAATACACCGTTGTGGTTAGCCCAAGTTGGGTTGCTGATCCAGATCTTCACATCGCCAAGTTGGCGCTTAATGAATTCACCTGCAACACGTAGAGCACCAGTACCACCCGGAGCTTGTGCTGTTTTAGCACGTTGAGAATTTACGATTTCTGCATCTGAACCGAAAAGTAGCTTCTGTACTGCTAGGCCGTATTCAGCTGTACCTTCAATCGTTAGGTAAGATTTGGTTTTTTCGTTTTCAAGAAGTGCAGCTTCTGCTTTCTTTACTGTTTTAAGTACTGGCGTTTGACCATCTTCATTTTTGTAGATGCCAACACCAAGGTTGATTTTCTCTGCACGAGAGTCGTTTTTAAACTCTTCAGTAAGGCCGAGGATAGGGTCGGCAGGCGCAGCTAACACTTTTTCAAACATAATCTTCATCCATGTCAATTGAGAGGGGATAGTATCTATGGGTAGTTATACCTGTATGGAATTTTTAAGACAATACGAAGTGAACAGAAAGACCAAAAAAAATCCATTTCAATCAGATTTATTGACTAAAGAGGGTATTTGATAACAAAACACCCTACGGATTAACCTATAGGGTGCAAGAAGTTAGTGGTTTTTGAAAAGATTATGCGGTGGAAGTAATAAGGCTTTCTCTCTCCAGTTCGTTTTCTTCGTTTTTTCCATCTTTGTAAGTGGCCGCTATTTCAACAAAAAGGTCTTCGACGGCTAAAAAGGCTTGAACAACTTGCGGATCGAAATGAGAAGCTTCACCTTCTAAAATGATCGCTTTGGCTTGTTGATGTGTAAATGCTGGCTTATAGACGCGTTTAGAGATTAATGCGTCATAAACATCGGCTAATGCCATTAAACGACCAGATAAAGGGATGTCTTCGCCAGACAATTGATTTGGATAGCCGCTGCCATTCCATTTCTCGTGGTGAGTCAGGGAAATCTCTTTCGCCACTCTTAAGAAAGAACTGCTCCCGAGCTGCTTTTCAGCGATAGATAAGGCTTCAGCGCCAATAGCAGGGTGCCCCTTCATTATTTCAAACTCTTCGTCAGTCAATTTTCCCGGTTTCAACAGCACGCTATCAGGAACGCCTACCTTGCCAACATCATGCAGTGGCGCAGACTTATAAAGCAGTTCGATATAGTTTGGAGTTAACAAGGCTGAATGGGTTTCAGACTTACTAAGCTCTTGTGCGAGTACCTTAACGTATTCTTGAGTTCTAAGGATATGCGCGCCTGTCTCATTATCTCTCGATTCGGCAAGTGCAGATAGACTGACAATCGCGACATCGCGTGTGGTTTTCACTTCGTTTTGCGCTGTTTCCAAGCTATCGAGCATGGTGTTGGTCATGGATGCCATTGAGCCAAGTTCGTTATAGCCGAAAATAGGCAGGCGGACACCTTGCTCTCCATTTGTCACCTTGTTTAATGCGCACTCTTGGCTAAGCAAAATACGCTTAATCAGCTTGCTCCACAGTGTCATGATGACAATAGCGTAGCCGCCTAATACAAGTGCTAAATAGATGAATTCTTTGATTACGCTGATCTTGCCTGTGCCATCGAGTAAGCGGGCTGGATTGTGTTCCAGCCAAAATATGTCTTTGACTGCAATCATGGTTAGCATGGTCGTCAGTGTGACAAGAAGTACCATCACCAAGCCAATCATCTGTTTAACTAGCGAGCTTCTTTCACCGACCAGCTGAAAATCATACGTCCCTGTGGCTTCCATATCGTCCATTTGCTTTAGTTTGGCGCTTAGCTGGAGAATGGTGCCGGTAAAGAAGCCAAATAAGCTCATTCCAAATAAGACTTTTAGATTACTGTCTACGGTGAACTCGTAGCTAAGGTTGTAATACAGTGCGAATGGGATACTCGCTGCAAAGAACAGAAAGGTATCAAGCTGAGCAAACCTGCCTTGCTTAACCAAAGCGTGATTGGCGAATAAAAAGTGACGAACAAGCCAAACCAAGACAAAAACGATGCTGACGTGAGTGAAAATCTCAAGTGTGGATAGGCTCTCAAGCATCGGACACACTCGGCTACCATAAGTGCCAAAGAGCACCCCGGCGATAGCGTATAACTGGGTCGTTAGCGATTTATTATAGTTAGAAGTATCCATCGATAAGCCTTTGTTCTTGTTGATTTACATGAGCCTTAGATTGATTGACGGATAAAGACGCACGCACGATTAACATAGATGACATGAATGAGACCGGAAATTCTATCGATAGCTTTCGCGGATTGATACAAGAAAGTGGTTAGTGTTGGATTTTTGTTAGCTAGGTGGGGAATATTACAGCGTTATTATGAAGAGGTTTGAATAGCCTCGGTTGAGTCTCGAGGCTATTACGTCGATGAGGTTGCGATGAGAGCTGAGAAGATTTGCTACAACGCGACCTAACGATTATTAAAAGGCGGTTACTTTTTCAGATTGATTTCTGCTTCAATTGAACCAGTTTCAATCTCTGGGTGTGACGCCAGTTTGTCTGCTGCCCATTGGTTGATGTGCTTAAGAATTGCAGATACCGCGTGCTTTTCAGTAGGTGCTTGATCTTGCTCTACATCTAGCTTCTGCTTTGGATGTGAGCCTGTCGCATCTTCAGCAATATGGAGCCAATCTGGGTGCCAGTAGTATGGCTGGCCACTCGGTGTTGTCCAACTGTGAACACCGTTTGACTCTCCTTTATAACTTAACTGATCTGCTTCTATTTTTTTCATTGTTATCTCGCATGTTTTTGGGTTACATCAAATTATTGAGGCGTAAAGCGAATTTAGCTCTTACCTTGGGTACAAACTTAGCAAAGCTTACAAAGTTATCTGTGAACCAATTCACACAATTATAGAAATTAGGTGCAATCATATGGATAGAAGCAATAGTTGATCACGTTAATGATAAGATCACCCGTCCACAGGAATTTATCTAGGTAGTACAATTAGATGGCGCGTTATGAAGAGCTTGCAAAGGATATTCGGACTCAGATCGCTAATAACACGTGGCGTTCAGGGGAGAAGATCCCTTCTGTACGCATGAGTTGTCGTAACTATAACGTCAGTAATAGTACTGTTTTACAAGCCTATCAGTTGTTAGAAAGTGAAGGTTGGATCATTGCCAAGCCTCAGTCTGGCTACTTTGTCGCCCCTAAGGTCGACGGCGTTGACTACGAAGCGCCAGTAGCACGAGAGAAGAAGGCGATTAATGATCGCT
Organism: Vibrio sp. 070316B; assembly: GCF_013114115.1. Lineage (NCBI taxonomy): Bacteria > Pseudomonadati > Pseudomonadota > Gammaproteobacteria > Vibrionales > Vibrionaceae > Vibrio > Vibrio sp. 070316B. Next base: position 459,821 of record NZ_VTYC01000001.1, read on the forward strand.
TGTTCGATTTCTTAAAGTCCAGCTCAGCAGAAGGCGTCATTCCTTTTGGCTCCGCTTTTCCTGACCCAGACCTTTTTCCTTTACCTACCTTAACTCGTAATCTAGCCAGCGCCGGCAGGAAGATGACGGGTGCTAGTGTCATTAACAATCTACCACCTGGAAGTGAATCTTTAAGAAGGCAGATAGCACAGCGTTATCTACAGCAAGGAATTACGGTTAACCATCAAGATATTGTGATTACTTCGGGTGCGATGGAAGCTCTGAACTTGAGCCTGCAAACCGTGACTCAATCTGGCGACTATGTTGTGATTGAATCGCCGGCATTTTATGGCGCTTTGCAAGCGGTAGAGAGGTTAGGGCTCAAACCGATAGAAGTGGATGTTTGCCCAGTCAACGGATTGGATATTGAACAGTTTGAAAGCGTACTGAAGAACCATAATGTGAAAGCATGTTGGCTGATGACGACTTTTCAAAATCCGACAGGCACAAGTCTATCAGACGAAGCTAAACGCCGCGTTGTAGAGATAGCAGAGCAGCACAATACCTACATTATTGAAGATGACGTTTATGGTGATCTTTACTATGAAGGACACAAACCTAAGCCTCTGAAGGCGTTTGATAAAACGGATTCGGTTTTGCTGTGTGGTTCTTATTCAAAAAGTCTTTGCCCTGGCTACCGCGTGGGTTGGGTGGTCAACACTCGCTTCAACGATGCGATTCAGAAGTTGCAACTGCTATCCACGCTCTCTAGTAGTGCGCCAGTTCAGCTTGGTGTCGCACATTTTCTAACTCATGAAAGCTACGATAATCATCTGCGTAAATTACGTAAGAATCTCTTGCAGAGAAAAGCACGCTTTTTAGAGGTCATCAAACAATATTTCCCACACTCTATTCAGCTTGAAGAACCCGCTGGTGGCTATTTTATTTGGATACGTTTCACTGCTGGTTTCGATAGCCAGCAGTTTCATCAACTAGCGATCGCACAGGGGATAAGTGTCGCATCGGGTGATTTGTTTAGTGAGCAGGGTAGTGTAGATAACGCTATTCGACTGAACTTCTCTTATGAACTGACTCAAGAAAGAGAGCAAGCCTTGAAACTGCTTGGAAAAGTCGCACATCAGTTAGCGAATTAAGTGCCGACCTAAACGCTAACTGACTCATAAAAAACGACATAATGCTAACTGTACGGTTTTAATGTGGCGAAACTGTACGCCTTATTGGCTACAGAGTTGTGATTCAATAACGGTAGACCGAATATTGGAGAGACTGTTATGTTGAAGATGACTATGGGAAATGAATTGAAGCTGATTGTTGTCGCGATTGTGTGTGCGCTTCTACTTATTCTTGGCCATGTATTATTGGCAAAAGCATTCGCTGATATGGCTTGGGCGGAGTACACCACCGCTGCGATTCCATTCGTGATGATGGCGATCTGTGGCTTGGCAATAAAGTACGCTAGTAATCAAGATGTTGATTAGCACACCTATCAGGAGCTTGGTGTAGCATGACTCCTAATAACTTTTTCGTTTGTATTCTGAATATAAAAAAACCTCCGCTATTGCGGAGGTTTTTATTTTCTTTCTTTTAATTCGAGCTTAATGCGGAATTAGAAGTTTGCAGAGCGAGGAGTACGTGGGAATGGGATAACGTCACGTACGTTGCCCATGCCTGTTACGTAAGATACTAGACGCTCGAAGCCTAGGCCGAAACCAGCGTGAGGCACTGTGCCGTATTTACGTAGATCGCGGTACCAGTTCATGTGCTCAGGGTCGATGCCTACTTCGCGCATACGCTCGTCTAGGATGTCTAAACGCTCTTCACGTTGAGAACCACCGATGATTTCGCCGATGCCTGGTGCTAGTACGTCCATTGCCGCTACCGTCTTACCATCATCGTTCGCACGCATGTAGAATGCTTTGATGTCTTTCGGGTAGTTCTTAACGATTACTGGCGCTTTGAAGTGTTCTTCAGCTAGGAAACGTTCGTGTTCAGAAGACATATCGATACCCCATTCAACCGGGAACTCGAACTCACGACCTGAATCTAGAAGAATCTGGATTGCGTCAGTGTAGTCTACTTGTGCGAAATCAGAAGTTACAAACTGCTCTAGGCGAGTGATTGCTTCTTTGTCGATACGTTGAGCGAAGAACTCAAGGTCGTCACGACACTCTTCTAGTACGGCTTTGAATACAAACTTAAGCATGTCTTCAGATAGCTTAGCGATATCTTCTAGATCCGCGAAAGCAACTTCAGGTTCAACCATCCAGAACTCAGCTAGGTGGCGGCTTGTGTTTGAGTTTTCAGCACGGAACGTAGGACCGAACGTGTAAACTTTGCTTAGTGCACAAGCGTAAGCTTCACCGTTTAGTTGGCCAGATACTGTTAGGAATGTCTCTTTACCGAAGAAATCTTCGTTGTAGTCAACATCGCCTTTTTCTGTGCGAGGTAGGTTTTCCATGTCTAGCGTAGAAACGCGGAACATTTCACCTGCACCTTCAGCATCAGAAGCAGTGATCAGCGGAGCAGATACCCAGAAGTAACCTTGCTCGTGGTAGAAGCGGTGGATCGCTTGAGATAGGCAGTTACGAACACGCGCTACTGCACCGATTACGTTTGTACGTGGACGTAGGTGAGCTACTTCACGAAGGTATTCGATAGAGTGACGAGTTTTCGCCATTGGGTATGTTTCTGCGTCTTCAACCCAACCAACAACTTTAACGTCAGTTGCAGCAAGCTCAAAATCTTGGCCTTTCGCTGGAGACTCAACAATCTTACCTGTTACTTCAACAGAGCAGCCAGTCGTTAGCTTTAGTACTTCGTTTTCGTAATTATTAAGATTATTAGGGACCACGGCCTGAATCGGGTCGAAACAAGAGCCGTCATAAATGGCAAGGAAAGAGATTCCAGCTTTGGAATCACGACGTGAACGGATCCAGCCGCGAACAGTTACTTCACTGTCTACCGCTAGCTTGCCGCCAAGTACGTCTTTTACAGGCGCGTAAGTCATGTTGGTTTCATTCTCCATTGAGGGACAAATTCAACGCAATGTTTGCAATTGATTGTTTATAGTTCGCTACATTTTGAACAAAAAACAATCGAAACATTAAGTTGTATAAACTTTTTAAATCAATGGAACATATTACCTGTCATACGGAGAGCTTCAACCTTTATTCTTGCTTGTAGAAAGAAATATTGTGTATGTCAGCCATAAAACCCAATAAGGGTTGGTTTTTTGTTCGATCTCTTAGTCTGTTTCCACTTCTTGCATGTTGTCACGTGCCACGCCTGTGATGAATTGGTCGCTGCTCCATTGTAATCTTTGTTTCCAATAATGATTGTGTGATTGCATTGAACCTCACACTATATTGTCGCGGTTTCTCCTATCTAGGAGACCATTCACCCTCTTTGTTTGTCGCGAATTCACTTTGCTGCGAATTAAAGAATCACCAGAGGAGTTTAATATTCACGTGTTAATTACGCCGCCTTAGTCCCTGCATTCTCTCTACACCCGCACTTTTCGAGCGCTCGCTCATTCATGAAAAACAGTCGAATACAATATGTCTGAACAAGGCAGGATAGGCTGTACAAGTAAAAGAGAATTACATGCTTAATTATTTAAAAACACACTGGTTATCAAATATTAAAGGAGATTCATTATCTGGGATTGTCGTTGCACTTGCATTGATCCCTGAAGCTATCGCATTTTCCATTATCGCAGGCGTCGACCCTAAGGTGGGTTTATACGCTTCATTCTGTATCTGTGTTGTCACCGCTTTAGTGGGTAGCCGTCCGGGGATGATATCCGGTGCGACAGGAGCAATGGCGCTATTGATGGTGACTTTAGTCAAAGAGCACGGACTCGACTATCTACTGGCAGCTTCATTTCTTGCAGGTGTCATTCAGATTGTTGCAGGCTATTTGAAGCTGGGTAATTTGATGAATTTCGTGTCTAAATCTGTGATTACCGGATTTGTGAACGCGCTTGCTATTCTTATATTTATGGCTCAATTGCCGGAGCTTACCAACGTACCTTCAAGCGTATATTTGTTGGTCGTATTAGGATTAGCGATCATCTACTTACTGCCTTACTTACCGAAATTGGGCAGCGCAATTCCATCACCCTTGGTGGCGATTATTGTGCTCACCATCATCAGTTTGATGTTTGGCCTAGAAGTGAGAACTATTGGTGACATGGGCAAACTTCCTGATTCGTTACCCGTGTTTTTAATTCCGAATATTCCATTCACACTTAATACCTTCGAAATCATACTTCCATATTCCATCGCTTTGTCAGTCGTTGGCATACTGGAATCCTTGATGACTGCGACCATTGTTGACGATCTGACGGATACCGAAAGTAATAAGAACAACGAGTGCAAAGGGCAAGGTGTCGCGAACATTGTTGCGTCACTGTTTGGCGGTATGGCGGGCTGCGCGATGATAGGTCAGTCGATCATTAACATTAAGTCTGGCGGCCTTACTAGACTATCCAGCATGATTGCAGGTGTGGTTCTATTGCTCATGGTGGTGTTCGCTGCAGACTGGTTAAAGCTGATACCGATGGCGGCACTTGTCTCTGTGATGATCATGGTATCGATCGGTACCTTCTCTTGGCGATCGATTGTCGAACTTAAAGATCATACCTTACCGACCAATGTCACCATGCTGGCAACGGTTGTGGTGGTTGTCTTTACTCATAACCTAGCGATTGGTGTCGCGGTTGGCGTGGTGCTTTCGGCCCTATTTTATGCTCACACGAGCAAGTCTATGGTCTTTATCTCCGATGAAGTCGTGACCAATCAAATGCATACCACTCATAAAGTTAAGGGGCATGTGTTCTTTGCTTCTTCTGATGCCTTTGTTGATTTGTTCGATTACGACAAGGCGACGTCGTTGGTCACAATCGACATTTCTGAGGCGTCATTTTTAGATAACACCTCGGTTGAAGCGCTCGATAAGGTGGTCTTCAAGTTTCGTAAGAAAGGGGCTTATGTCGATGTATCTGGCATGGATGAGGTCAGTGCTAAGCTAATCTTCAAACATGCGATGTACCACAAGCATAAAGATTTATCAGCGGTGTCGATTACGCACTAGCGGCTGTTTAAACATAGAGTTCATAGCCTAAGTAATGGCTACGTAGAAAGGTGAAGCGCTCGTGGTTGAGCGCTTTTTTGTTGGGTGACAGTTAGGTACTGTTCTCGGTTTAGGCTTTGTCTTTGGTACAAGATAACGTGAACTGATTAATCAGGGATTCTAGGTGGTCAGACAGCTCTTCTAGATCAGTACTGATATTACGCGTCTCACCTGCTGATAGTGATGTGTCGTTAGCGTGCGATGTGATGGTTTCGACTTTCTGCTGAACATCTTTGGTTGCCTGGGTAGTAGATTGCGTCTGTTGTTGAATGTTCTGCGCATGGGCGAGCACCTGTTTCATCTCTTCGACAACACTATTCATTTCAATAGAGAGTGCATCAATGTCGGTAGAGCTTTGGTGTGCTTGTTCGCACACGCGATCGGCAGAGGTTAATGACTCTTCGCTGCCTTGTTGGAATTGGTGAATAATTGATTCAATACTGCCCGTGGCCTCTGCTGTTCGAGAGGCGAGGTGGCGAACCTCGTCCGCAACGACTGCAAATCCTCGGCCTTGTTCACCTGCTCTCGCAGCTTCTATTGCAGCATTGAGTGCCAAAAGGTTGGTTTGATCGGCAATGCCACGGATCACACTCAATATCGAAGACACTTCGCCTGTCTGTTCGTTGAGTGTGGTGATCTTATGTTTCACCTCTTCAATACTAGTAACAAGGTTCTTTATCTCGCTACTTGCATCATGGGCTTGGTTCGCACTTTTACATGCCACATCCGAAGTGTGATTGATGAGGTCAGATGCGGTTAATGTCGCTTGTTCTACATTGACCTGCTGAGCTTGTATTCCTTCAACATTACTTTGTACTTCAGCGGTCTCATTCTGCTGGTCGCTGGCGGCTTGCTCAGTAATTTGTGCGACGCTCGTCAGTTGATTGGCAGACGCGTTCAGCTTATGAGAGGTATCTTGTACTTGTTCCAAACTGCTTGATACTGTGCCCATAAACGAGTTAATTGATTTCGCCAGAGTGCCAATTTCATCTTGGCTCTGTTCCGGTAGGCGAGTGGAAAGGTCCTTATCGCTGCTGACTTGAGTCATAAAGCGAGAGGTTTGCTGAAGCGGGCGTACAATGATTTTACGAATCAGCCCCATCGTCAGCACAAAGCCAGCGAAGGAGATCACTGCCATGATACCGATCGCAGCCATAGTTTGAGTCTTAATCAGCGAATTAACATGACTCAGATTGTACTCTAGTCGAATTGCTCCCAATACTTCACCTTCTGGTGCCATATGACACGCGACACAATTGGTACCACGATAATTCTCACTCGACTTCATTGGTAGAGCTATCACCAAGCCTTTACCCCAGTAAGCAGAAAATGGCTCGATGACGGTTTCGCCTGACAAGGCTCTTTTATCAATCTCGTCAACAGGTGTTTGGTTGTCATTGCCTGGACCATACAACTTACTTACGGCTTCGGCACGTAATACTCGAACGTCTTCAATGCCTTCTTGCGCTAACGCTTTCTGACGCAGCGTTTCTTTCTGTGCCATGGTGCCTGTCAGCATCATCATATTAAGGCTATCGAAATAGTTGCTCGCTTTATCGTGAAGTTGTTCACTTAGAACGGAATTAACCAGTTGTTTTTGTTGGGAGTATTGAAAGTAGGTGGATATTGCCAGTAAAAAGGTAAATACAATGGCAAGAGCAACCAAAATCTTGAAGGTTATTGTTGAGCGCATAGGTGTTTTTATTAATTCTGATGACGCGGATACTGTACTGGCAAGAGTCCTTACCACCTATGGGGTATATCGAATAATGTGACCACACTCCGGTTGTGGTTTTGTTTCTGTGATGTAGCGAGTTTGTATAATCACTGAGGTCTAATTGGAACATCTAAAGAGTAAGGAGCCGATTTTGATAGTTTCGCCTAGCAAGTGAGTCGAAGCTGGTGCGAATAAAAGTACTATTTTGGATGGTTGAGTTTTATTAGTTAACAAGTCTTCTATTAATAATGATTATTGTTTTTTGATGTTTGGTGGTTAATTAATATCCAAATGCTTATTTTGTTCAATTTAATAGCAAAAAATGTGGTTATAGCGTTGTGTTTCAGAGTTCATTCGATAATATGAAGTCACCTCTAATGATAGAGGAAGGGCAGCAACGGATACGCTGCTTTAAATAATATGGAATGTGACTTATTGATATTGGACACATACATGAAATTCAAGATTACATCACCGATCATCGAACCCACAGAAGGGTCACCACATCAGAACATGGCTTCTTCACCTGATCACACCTCTCTATACTCTCGCTTGTACTACTCGTTTTCTACTGCCTTTTCGCGATTTAACTCCGCTTATCGCTCCTATCGATATTCGTTTTAAAGCTTAACTTCTTTCGAATTTTCTTTGCATCTTGGTTGATGACAGAGAACTACACCTATTAAAAACTAAATAAATAAGTTAAAGACAATGAATATTAAAATGATGGGTAGCTCCCTAATTATCGCTGGTACCGCTCTTGGTGCTGGTATGCTTGCAATCCCAATGGTATTAGCTCAATTCGGATTGCTTTACGGCACACTGCTAATGGTTCTGATCTGTTTCGGTACCACTTATGCCGCATTACTACTTCTTGAAGCAACCATCAAAGCGGGTGGTGGCTTAGGATTAAACTCTATCGCTAGAAAGACACTAGGCAAACAAGGGCAGCTGATCACCAATGGTCTGCTTTACGCCTTACTGATTTGCTTGCTAATGGCTTACATCTTAGGTGCAGGTGACTTGCTGAGTAAGCTGCTGTCTAACCTCGGTGTCGATATTACTGCAACAACGAGTCAAATTACTTTTACCTTGATTGCCGGTGCTGTTGTGGCGAGTGGAACAGGCGTGATTGATAAGCTCAACCGTGCACTGTTCTTCGTGATGCTAGCAAGTTTGTTTGCAACGATGGCGTTTTTAGCGCCAAGCATGACGCAAGATAACTTAATGCAGGTAACGAGTAACAATCATGTAGACCTAATTAAAACGAGTGCAATCTTGTTCACTAGCTTTGGTTTCATGGTGGTGATTCCAACATTGGTTTCTTACAACCATGAAGCGACCGATAAGCAGCTTCGTAATATGGTGATTGTAGGCTCGCTTATTCCTTTAGTGTGCTACCTATGTTGGTTGTTTGCCGTGGTAGGTAACTTGAGTGAAGAGCAGTTTAGAAGCTTCCACAATGTATCTGACTTGATGGCTGCATTTGAAGCTCAGTCGCCATGGGTTGGTACCGTGCTATCTATCTTCACTGGTTTGGCTCTGCTGACTTCGTTCTTTGGTGTGGCTATGTCGCTATTCAACCAAAACCGAGATATGTTCAACCAGAACACGGCGGTGACTTACTGCATTAGCTTTATCCTACCGTTAGCGGGTTCACTGCTGGCTGCGGATAAGTTTCTACAAGTGCTGAACTACGCTGGCATCATTCTGGTGTTCTTGGCGGTATTCGTACCTCTGGTCATGGTTCACAAGCAACGCTTTATGAAAGTAGCAGAAGACAGGTACAGCGCAGAAGGTGGCAAACCAATGATGCTTTTCTCATTGTTGTTTGGTTGCTTCTTACTTATCTCTCAAGTGATTTAACCATTGCTGTGCTGAACAGCAGCTGATATTGAGACATAAAAAAAGGAACGCATATGCGTTCCTTTTTTTGCTTGTTTGTTAGCGAGAGTCGATTAACAAACAACCTTAACAGCCAAACCACCTTGAGATGTCTCACGGTATTTAGCGTTCATGTCTTTACCGGTTTCTAGCATTGTTTCGATAACTTTATCTAGAGAAACAGTAGGAGCTGAAGAACGACGAAGTGCCATACGAGTTGAGTTGATTGCTTTTACAGCAGCAATACCGTTACGCTCGATACATGGTACTTGTACTTGGCCAGCAACTGGGTCACATGTTAGACCTAGGTTGTGCTCCATTGCGATTTCCGCAGCCATACATACTTGCTCAGGGCTACCACCCATAAGCTCAGCAAGACCAGCAGCAGCCATAGAACATGCCACGCCAACTTCACCCTGACAGCCAACTTCTGCACCAGAGATAGAAGCATTACGCTTGTAAAGACCACCGATAGCGCCAGAAGCCGCGAAGTAACGGATGTAGTCTTTCTCAGTCACAGTTTGGATGAACTTATCGTAGTAAGCCAGAACAGCAGGGATGATGCCACATGCGCCGTTTGTTGGTGCAGTAACTACACGACCGCCAGCTGCGTTCTCTTCGTTTACTGCGAATGCGAACATGTTTACCCAGTCAACAACAGACATTGGATCGTTTGTTGTTTTTTCTGAAGTCATTAGCTGTTGGCGTAGTGCAGCAGCACGGCGAGGAACACGCAGTGGACCAGGCAGGATACCTTCAGTATTCATACCGCGATCCATACACTCACGCATTGTTTTCCAGATGTTTGCGAAGTAAGTACGAGACTCTTCGTCAGAGTGGAAAGCTGCTTGGTTTTTCATAACCAAAGTGCTGATAGAAAGACCGCTGTCTTTACACTGATTAACTAGCTCTTCAGCTGTTGTGAATTCGTAAGGTGCTTTGATTGGGTTCTCTTCTTCTTTGCCGAAGTTCTCTTCGTCAACGATGAAACCACCACCAATTGAGTAGTAAGTTTTTGAGTATGCAACTTCGTCGTCAATCCACGCGTGGATGCTCATGCCGTTCTCGTGTAGAGAAAGGTTGCTAGTATGGAAGTTCATACCACCATCGCGAGGGAACGAAACTGTGTGACAGTGCATGCCAACAGGAAGGCGTTCAGTTTCTTCTACGCGAGCAATAAAGCCCGGGATAGAATCGATATCAACACGCTCAGGAGTATTGCCAGCAAGACCCATGATGATTGCGATATCTGTGTGGTGACCTTTCCCTGTCAGTGATAGTGATCCATATACGTCCACGGTGATTTTAGTGATGTCGCGCAATTTTCCCATTGAACGTAGGTCATCAATAAATTCTTTACCCGCTTTCATTGGTCCAACTGTGTGCGAGCTCGATGGACCAACACCGATTTTATAGATATCAAATACACTAATCATAGCGATTACCTCAAAAAGAGAGCCTCCCAAGGGGAGTAGGGAGGCTCATTTATTATCATTATATTTTGTGTCTAATCTCGCGATATAAGATGAAAGGCATCTTATAAAAGCTGCTTATAGATTAAAGAGCGCCGTAGATTACAGAACTAATAGCCGCTAGACCACATAAAGCTGTAAAGATTTGTACAGGTGCTGAAGTTTTGTACTTAGCCATTGCTGGTACTTTGTTCATCGCGAATACAGGCATTAGGAACAGGATAGCTGCAATCATTGGAGCACCCATTGTTTCAATCATGCCTAGGATGCTTGGGTTAACTACCGCAACAATCCAAGTAGTCACAACGATGAACGCTAGAGATACTTTTTCGATAGTGCTTACTGAAGAACCAGAGCGAGACTTGATTAGACCAACAAGACCTTCGTGAGCACCTAGGAAGTGACCGAAGTAGCTAGAAGTGATTGCTGCGAACGCTACTAGAGGGCCCATGTAAGAGATAAGTGGAGACTCGTGAACGTTAGCTAGGTAAGAAAGTACAGAGATGTTTTGTGCTTGCGCTGTTGCTAGTTGCTCTGGAGATAGAGAAAGTACAACAGAGAATACGAAGAACATAACGAAACCCATTAGCATCATTGCCGCACCGCCAGTGATAGCGTCAGTTTTCTTAACTGCGTTTTCACCGTATACACGACGTTGCTCTTTAGAGAACTGAGAGATGATTGGGCTGTGGTTGAAAGAGAACACGATGATTGGAATTGCAAGCCAGATAACAGAAGGCATTGTTGACCATTCAGGCGTTACTTCCATCATTGAAGTGTTCCAATCTGGAACTAGGTAGAAAGACAGTGCTAGTAGGATGAATACTAGTGGGTAAACCATTGCTGAAGTTGCTTTCAACATTAGATCTTTACCGAATACAACGCCCGCTGTCATAGCAAGAATAAGTGCACCAGAAAGAAGAGGACGAGGAATAGACTCCATGCCCATTTGGTTTACTAGGAAAGAATCAACAGTGTTTGTGATACCAACACCGTAAATCAGAACGATTGGGTAGATAGCGAAAAAGTAAGCGAAAGTAATAAGGTTTGCGCCGGTCTTACCGAAGTGTTCTTCTACTGTATCTGTAATGTCAGCTTCAGGGTTTTTTGCAGACAGTACGAAACGTGCTAGAGATTTGTGTGCGAACCAAGTCATTGGTGCAGCAATAAGAGCTAGGATAACTAATGGCCAAAAACCACCCGCACCAGCTTTAATTGGAAGGAATAGTACGCCAGCACCAACTGCTGTACCGAATAGTGATAAACACCAGGTAAAATCTTTATAGTTAAACTTGCTTGAATCTTTAACGGCATTTGCCGAAGAAGTTGTTGTGTTCATGTTAAATTACTCATTTTTTGGGAACAGGAAATAAGTCGGGGCTAATTCTGCAGAATTTTCTTCGGCAAAAAATAGATCTAAATCATGTAATGAAACGGCGTGTCACATGATATGCGAAAAACGGATTTTTGATCACGAAAATGCCGTGCTACATGTGATTTATGTTCATGTCTGGCATTAGTTTTTTTTATCCGAAAGGGGTGGCTGTACAGATTTATACCAAGTAAACGTTTGCGTAAAATTGCATTAATAAATCTGTTCCATAGAAAGGCTAGCGTTTGTTAACAGAGATTAAACAAAACGTAGTTGCTATGTAATTTGTTGCACTACATGCTGCTGCAATGATTGGATGATTTGTGCCGTGACGCCCCATATAAGGTGCTCTTCGAAGGGCATCGCGAAAACACGATGTTTGATTTGCTTAAAGTTTACTGTGTGGCTATGCAGCTTCGCTTGGTCTAAAACATAGGTAGCTGGGACTTCAAAAATGGACGCAACCTCGTTCTCATCAATGATGGGTTTATAGTCAGGATCGACTAATGCGACAATCGGCGTAACAGAAAATTTACTAATAGTACTCAAGGTGGGTAACTGCCCAACAATTTTAACCTGATCCGATCGAATTCCTACCTCTTCATGAAGCTCTCTAAGTGCAGTGAATTGCATAGATGGGTCGGAAAGCTCATGTTTACCGCCAGGAAAGCTAACTTGCCCCGGGTGATGTTTTAAATGAGCCGCTCTTTTAGTAAAAATGACATGTAAACCATCTTCCCTTTCAACTAAACCGACCACAACGGCCGCTTTGCGCAATTCATCATCACTAATATGAGAAACGCGCTCTACTGATTCAGGGTGATAACCAGCAGGAGGGTTAAGCTGAAACTGCTGAAGGAAATTATCTCGGTTCATAACATGCCAATATATTGATTATTATGCCTTTAAGTATAGGCACAACCGACAGTGGAACGCCAACCTAACCATCATCGGAGCTGTTAACCTTTAGAACTGCCTGTGATTGCTTTGGCTACTTACTGTTTCTCGGTTTTTGCTATATTCAATATGAGCATATGGGAGAGTCAACTTGGGCGAGGTCATAAAATTAACCAAGAAAACGTACTTTTTTTGATCAAGAATTTGATAACAACAACTTAGTGGCTCATTCTAAAAAGAAATAGATCAAAAGGTATGAGATGAAAGGAATCATATTCACCGAATTTTTAGAGCTTGTTGAAGATAAGTTCGGTTTAGAGCTTTTGGAAGAAGTGCTAGAAATGTCGGAAGATGAGGGGATCTACACATCGGTTGGTAGTTATGACCATAAAGATCTAGTGAAGCTCATCATTAACCTAAGTAAAAAAACGGATATTGACGCCGCCAGCTTGCAACGAGTGTTTGGCCAATCGGTGTTTAAGAATCTATTGGCTTCAATTCCTAATAAAGCGAGTCTCAAACACAGCAACACGACGTTCCAATTTATTCAGCACGTTGAGCGTTACATTCACGTTGAAGTGAAAAAGCTCTACCCAGACGCTGAGCCACCGGAGTTTAGCTTTATCACGACAACAGAAGCCCAGCTTGTTTTCGATTATAAAAGCGCACGATGCATGTCTCATGTTTGTTTAGGGCTAATCGAGGGATGTGCCGAGTACCATGGCGAATCGATTGCAGTGGACATGACACCTCAAAATGATGACCAAAGTGTGGTTAGGTTTAATCTCAAAGTAGAAAAGTAATATGAGTTTGGTAACCGCGCTAGAGAGCAAACTAAAGCGCCAAATAGCCGCCCGCAAAGTGGCTGAAGCTCTGTTGGAGCAAAAAAGTCTTGAATTGTTCGAAGCCAACCAACAGCTGGAGCTTGCCCTGCGGCAGTTGGAAAAACGTTCCAACGCGAACATTCGTCGTATCGAGTTTCAAGAGCAAATTGATAATCTGTTGATAGATTTTGGTCGCGCGTTTCTTCGAAGCGACTTAGATGATGTGATGCTGTCTCAACTGACCACAAACGTGACAAACAGTTACCTTATTGAAGCTAGCCGCTTAATATTGCCATCGAAGCTGCTTCCACAACTTCAAACCTACGATTATGGTGATGCATCGGTTGGTGATTTCGACCCAAAAATCGGAGAAACACAATGGGAAGGTGATCTACTCACTGTACCGCTTGAGGTTGAGAAGGTTATCGTTGGAGCATTGATCGTAAAGGTCAACCTATCTGAACAAGATGTCGATTTTATCGAGAGCCAACTCTTATTGGTTACAGATCTTATCTGCAGTGCCATTACTCACCAATTAGCTATCAATCGAAATATTGAGTCTCGTAAGCGAGCAGAGGAATCTGAACGGGCGACGCGCGATTTTGTGGCGATGATTAACCATGAGCTAAGAACGCCGCTCAACGGTTTATTGGGAAGTGCTGAATTAATCAGTGATACCGAGCTCAACAGTTCCCAACGTGAAATTGTGAATAACCTAAGTCAATCAGGTGAGTTTTTAAGGACCATCATCAATGACTTATTGGACTACAGCAAAATCAATGCGGGCATGTTGGAGCTGATTCCAAAGAAGTTTGCACTACTTGATTTAAGAAACACCATTGAAAGCATCTTTACGAATCGAGCCAAAGAGAAGCAGCTTGAATTTAATATCAGCGTGGCACCAAATGTTCCATCTCACTTCAAAGGCGATTTAGATCGCATTACTCAGCTCTTTGTAAACCTCATCGGTAATGCGATTAAGTTTACCGAAGAGGGGCATGTGAACGTCGATATTGAATGGGACAACGAGCATTTCGTTTTCTCTGTGGAAGATACTGGGGTTGGGATTGCTAAATCCGCCCACAAAACACTCTTCGAACCTTTTACACAGGCGGATAATTCGAGTAGCCGAAATTATGAAGGTACAGGCCTTGGTTTAGCTATTTGCCGTAAGTTAGTGGCGTTGATGCGTGGCGACATTGGGGTGACCAGTGTTGTAGGTACTGGCACCACCTTTACTATTTCGGTTCCGCTTCAAGTGGTCGATATGCCAACAGAAAGCGACCAAGTATCGAAAGGCTTTGAAACTGAGGTCGAACTGTCATTACTTAAAGTGTTGGTGGTTGATGATATTAAGATGAACCAGATCATCATCCAACAGATGTTACGTAAGCATGATATAGAGCCAGCCATCGCCAGTAATGGTATTGAGGGGCTGGAATTGGCATCTCATAATGAGTATGACATTGTATTTATGGATTGCCGTATGCCAGTGATGGATGGTTTTGAAGCAACAGAGAAACTCAGAGAGAAAGGCTATGAAAGATCTATTGTTGCATTGACTGCGGGAACGACCTTAGAAGAGCGTGAACGCTGCATTCAGTGTGGTATGGATGACATTCTGAGTAAGCCATACACTGCCAACGACCTTAAAGATATGCTCAAGAAGTGGGGTGTTGGACCTATCACTACGTCATAGTTGATGACTGCATACTAGCGATAGCAAAAAAGTTTAGAAAGAAAAAGCCGAAGTGATCATCGCGATGACTTCGGCTTTTTTATACTTTTCGTTTGGCTTCGAACTCGTACTACGCAGTTAGCAAATAGCGTTCACTTAGCACTCTTCCAGTACAGGGAGGATTCGACTAAGTTTATCCAGCGTTTCTTGGTATTCAGAAGCACAATCACTATCGAATACCACACCACCGCCAGCCCAAGCATAAAGCGTATTGTTCTCCGCCACTAAAGTGCGGATGGTAATGCTGGTGTCCATTCTGCCATTTCGGCTGATGTAACCGATACTGCCACAATATGCTGAGCGTCTATGCGGCTCCAGTTCCTCGATGATCTGCATTGCACGAACTTTAGGAGCACCAGTAATAGAACCACCGGGGAAGCAAGCCCTCAGTAGATCTGTCGCTGAGTATTGATAATCAAGGTCGGCCCTTATTGTACTCACTAAGTGATGCACAGCAGGGAAGCTTTCAATATCGAACAATTTAGGGACATGAACCGTTCCTGGTTTTGCCACTCTACCGATATCATTACGAAGCAGGTCGACAATCATCAGGTTTTCAGCCTGGTCTTTATCCGCGCTCGCTAGGTCTTGTGCATTCGAGTCATCGATCACATGGTCATCAGAACGGGGGCGAGTACCTTTGATCGGTTTCGTTTCAATAACGTTATCTTTTAGCTCTAGGAAGCGTTCTGGTGAGACACTAATAATGGCACTGTTCGCCAAACGGATGAAACCAGAAAACGGAGCTGAGTTGTACTGCTCAAGTTTTTCGTAGGCCAACCATTCGCTGCCTTGGTATTTTGCATTGAAGCGCTGAGCCAAGTTGATTTGATAGCAGTCGCCAGACAGTAGGTATTCTTGAACGCTATCAAACTTCTCTGCGTAGCTCTGCTCGCTCATGTTCGATTGCCACGGTGTCGTCAGGCTAAATTGCTCTGCTTGAGGTTGAGCTTGTTGTTGAGATAACCAATCCCAGTGAGCTTCGATGTTTTGCCCAACCACACAAGCTGTCTTTAACTTGTGGTCAACCACAATCGCCCATTCATAAAGACCCACCGCCATATCTGGTGCATCAATATCACGCGTTGAGGTAGCAGGAAGTGTTTCCACTCGTCGACCTAAATCGTAGCTAAAGTAGCCTAAGGCACCACCGATGAACGGTAACTCAGAGTGCTCATTCGTAGCAGGTAACAACTGTTGTTGATATTGGTCGAGTAGCTCAAAAGGATCGGAATCTGAAACCTCGCACGTCTCTTTAACATTAATGGTGGTTTTTGCACCGATTGTTTCGAAGGTGGCGATGGGTTGAGCAACTAAAATGTCGTATCGACTATCAACGTGGCTTTCTGAAGCGGAGCGTAATAGCATTGCCCACGGCAGGTTTTCGATATGAGAAAACAGCTGTTTAGCTAAAGTTGATTGATATTCAAGCGGCTTGATTTGGATAGCGCGAAATTCGTTGTTATTCATTTGTTTAATTTGTGACAAAGAGTTCGATCACTGCATGGCTTGTGAGAGGAAGCAAGAGTATCATAAATTGAAAATAAAATGGGTTCTTGATTAGGGCGTGTTGATCTTTCGAGCTGATTTTTGCAGCGAGTTGCTGGGCCTTTATACAAGGCAGAGGCGTCGACGTGTAGCTAGCCTACATGAGAGGCCGATAACGTAGTAGAAATGACCAGCAAACGCTGCCCGAAGGGTTCGGCTAAAAGCGTTTTACTCTTTGTTGAGGGAGATTTGCTTAGAGTGACTAGGCTACTTCCCCCTCGCCGCGATTAAAACGCTTTTATCTCGAACAAAATTGAACCACGAAAGGTCTACACGCCCTAGAACATTGTAATCCAAGTGGTTTAGTTTAAAGCTATGCAAGCGATTGCTAAAGCAACTAAATACAGCTCAACATTATAAAAAGCTAAACCTACTGATCTCATTTAGCGTTATTCGTTAAATAGTGAACCCACATGGAACTAGAACAATAAAGAGGCATGCAATGACGGTTATTCGTAAGCAAGATGTGATCAGCAGTGTCGCTGACGCACTTCAGTACATTTCTTATTATCACCCTTTAGACTTTGTCCAAGCCCTAGAAAAAGCGTACGAGAAAGAAGAGAGCCAAGCAGCTAAAGATGCGATCGCTCAGATTCTGATTAACTCACGTATGTCTGCGGAAGGTCACCGTCCTATCTGTCAGGATACTGGTATCGTTACTTGTTTCGTGAACATCGGTATGGATGTGAAGTGGGAAACGGATCTAACAGTACAACAAATGGTTGATGAAGGCGTTCGTCAAGCTTACAACAACCCAGATAACCCACTGCGTGCATCTGTCCTAATGGACCCAGCAGGTAAGCGTATTAATACTAAAGACAACACACCTGCGGTTGTTCACATTAATATGGTTCCGGGCAACAAAGTTGAAATTCAAATCGCGGCGAAAGGCGGCGGTTCAGAGAACAAAACTAAAATGGTTATGCTAAACCCTTCTGATGATATTGCAGAATGGGTAGAGAAGACGCTACCAACGATGGGCGCAGGTTGGTGTCCACCGGGTATGCTTGGCATAGGCATCGGCGGTACCGCTGAGAAAGCCGCGGTACTTGCGAAAGAGTCTCTGATGGAGCACATCGATATCCAAGAGCTTATCGAGAAAGGTCCTGAGAACGCAGAAGAAGAGCTTCGTCTAGACATCTTCAACCGCGTAAACAAACTGGGCATTGGTGCACAAGGCTTGGGTGGTCTAACTACCGTTGTTGATGTGAAGATCAAAACTGCACCAACACACGCAGCGTCTAAGCCAGTATGTTTAATCCCTAACTGTGCAGCAACGCGTCACGTGCACTTCACATTAGATGGCAGCGGCCCAGCAGAGCTTACGCCACCTAAACTAGAAGAGTGGCCAGACATCACTTGGGAAGCGGGCGCAAACACACGCCGTGTGAACCTTGATGAAGTGACTAAAGAAGACGTTCAAGAGTGGAAGACGGGTGAAACGGTTCTTCTATCAGGCAAAATCCTAACGGGCCGTGATGCAGCGCATAAGCGTATTCAAGGTATGCTTGAAAGCGGTGAAGGTCTACCAGCTGGCGTTGATTTCAAAGGCAAGTTCATTTACTACGTGGGTCCTGTTGATGCTGTGGGTGATGAAGCGGTAGGTCCTGCGGGTCCAACAACGTCGACACGTATGGATAAGTTCACAGACATGATGCTAAACGAAACGGGCATCATGGGCATGATCGGTAAAGCGGAACGTGGTCCTGCTACGGTTGAATCAATCAAAGAGCATAAAGCGGTTTACTTGATGGCTGTAGGTGGCGCTGCTTACCTAGTAGCAAAAGCAATCAAGAAAGCACGTGTTGTTGCGTTTGAAGATCTTGGTATGGAAGCGATTTACGAGTTTGAAGTTGAAGACATGCCAGTAACGGTTGCGGTTGACTCAACGGGCGCAAACGCTCATCAGATCGGCCCTGACACGTGGAAAGTGAAAATTGCCGAAGCTGAAAAAGCTTAATCAACCGAAGTCAAAAAGTCGTAATTGATGCTGACCTCAGCGTTTGAATTGCAAGTTTTGACAGAAAGTTAAAGACAAAAGTGCAGCATTATCTGCACTTTTGTCTTATTATCAATGATATAGTGATAAACACATCGTTTGATATAAGAACATAGGAGAGAGGAATGCCTCGTTTTATTCAGATCCTACAAATTATCTTGGCAGTGGTGATTGGTAGTTTCATTGGTTACGATTTGATCTTGCACGGAATCAGCATCTTTAACGAAAAATACGTAACCATTACATGTGTATTGTGGTTGATTGCTGAGATAGCACTGTTTGTTATCTACAAGCTCATAGAAGACGATTAGTCTGCTATTCATTAAAGAATTTCAAAGCCCCTGATTATGAATGTAGTCAGGGGCTTTTATTCATCTAGCATTAAGAATGGGTATTGCATACTCACCACTATTAGCAAAAGAACAAGCAACAGCATACAAACTATCCCAATAGGGAAAGAACATAGGCTTGCCTCTCTATCATTATACCCAGCTTGCCTAAATATCACGGAGTCGTTCAAATGAAACACCTAACTCAAGAAATGAGTGACTTTATAAGCAGAGGAACGGATTCTCATATTAGAGTAGCGGTCACGGGGCTGTCTCGTGCAGGTAAAACAGCATTCATTACCTCGTTGGTTAACCAACTTCTTCATACCTCTACTCATAAGAATTTACCGCTTCTTGCATCAGCGAGAGATGGAAGAATTATTGGTGCAAAGCGCATCCCACAACACAACATGATGATTCCGCGTTTTTCTTATGACGAAGCGATGGAATCATTAAATGGTCAGCCACCAGAGTGGCCAGTACCAACACGTGATGTCAGTGAAATTCGCTTAGCCATCAAATATAAGCCGGCAAAAGGCGCGAAGAAGTTACTGAGTAAAAACAGTACCCTTTATCTCGATATTGTTGACTATCCGGGTGAATGGTTACTTGATTTACCGTTACTGGACATGGATTTTGAAACGTGGAGTCAATCTCAGTTTGCCGCATTAAAAGGTGACCGAGAAACTTACTCGCAAGAGTGGAGTGCAATGCTTGGCGACATTGACCTATTGGCTGAAGCTGATGAAAAGAAACTGGTCGCCATTGCCGATAGCTACACTCAGTACCTTCATACTTGTAAGAGCAATGGACTACATTGGGTGCAACCGGGGCGATTTGTATTACCGGGTGAGTTAGAAGGCGCGCCTGTGTTGCAGTTTTTCCCATGCGCAGCACCACAAGGTAAATTCTCGAAAACAAGTAACTATGCGGTGCTGAAAGCGCGCTATGAAGAGTACCAACAGAAGGTAGTTAAAGCGTTCTACAAGAATCATTTCTCAACCTTCGACAGACAAATTGTGCTGGTGGATTGCTTGCAGCCACTCAATGCCGGCTATGACTCTTTCATGGATATGCGTGGTGCACTTGAACAGTTATTGAAGAGCTTTAAATATGGTCGAAGCAATATCTTGAGACGTTTGTTTGCTCCGAAGATCGATAAGATCCTGTTTGCTGCGACCAAGGCAGACCATGTGACACCAGATCAGCATCCAAACTTAGTGTCACTGCTGCAACAGATGGTACACCCTGCTTGGCAACAGGCGGCGTTTGAGCATATCGATATGAGTTGCATGAGTATCGCATCTATTCAAGCGACCAGCGCAGGTTATATCTCGTCGGGCTCGGACAATGTGCCAGCGCTGCAAGGTGTTACTTTGGATAACGTTCCTCAGACTATGTATCCGGGTGAGGTGCCACGCAAACTGCCGAACAAGCAGTATTGGGAAACCAACCAGTTTGATTTCACCAGCTTTAGGCCAATGGAACAACACTCTGATGAGCCTTGTCAGCACCTAAGGATTGATAAGGTTTTAGAGTATCTCATTGGCGATAAGTTGAAGTAATTGAGGTAATAAAAGATGAGTGAATTAAAAACAAAGCAGGTCTTTAATGAGCCGCTAAAGACCTCTTTTGATGACAATGATAATGCTTTTGGTCAACAAGGGGCGGGGGAAGCGACTCCAGAATTAGGCGCCCAGCAGTTGTTTACGGAACAAGAGAAATTTGTACCCGTAGCACCACAGGTTGAGAGCGAGCTAGATGGCAAAGCCGAGCAACAACTGGAACAGATCATTCGTCCAAGTAAAAAGAGAAAGTGGTTAGGTTCTGGCTTACTGGTTGCTTTCGCGGGCTTAGTGGGCTGGCAGGCGATTGATTCTGTCATCACTGCGATTCAATCAGCAGATTGGCTCGCGCTCGGTTGGGCAGGTTTCATTGCGGCAATCGCTTCATTGGGCTTAGGCGCAATCGGCAAAGAGCTGTGGAAGCTACGCTCATTGAAAGATCACTTTAGCGTACAAGAGCAGAGTGAAGAGTTATTGCAAAGCCAAAGTGTCGGCAAAGGCAAAGCGTTCTGTGAAAACATCGCTAAGCAAGGCGGCATTATTGCTGAGTCTCCGGCGTTCGATAAGTGGAGAAACAGCATCAACCCAGCACACAGTGATGCCGAAGTGTTGGATATGTACGATGCGTTGGTTGTTGCACAGCAAGATAAAGTGGCAACTCAAATCGTGACTAAGTTCTCGACTGAATCGGCGGCTTTGGTGGCGGTGAGCCCATTGGCAGCGGCAGACATGCTGCTGGTGGCGTGGCGTAATTTCACCATGATCGACAAGTTAGCTGATGTGTATGGCATTGAACTTGGCTACTGGTCTCGCATCAAACTGTTCAAGTTGGTGTTAATCAACATGGCAGCAGCAGGCGCAAGTGAACTCGCGATTGATGCAAGCATGGACTTAGTTTCCATGGATCTGGCTGGTAAAGTCTCAGCGAGAGCGGGACAGGGCTTAGGTGTTGGTATCCTGACTGCTCGATTGGGTCTAAAAGCCATGACACTTCTTCGCCCTATGCCTTGGCACAATGAACGCAAAGTAAAACTGGCCGACATGCGCAAAGCCGTCCTTTCTGAAATAAAGCGTATTACCCTTAAATAAGACGTACGTCTTTGAAACAAAATGTATGACATTGAGTGGTTTGCGAGCGAAGAGTAAACATATGTTTACTCTTCTTCTTGACTGAACTCAGACCTTAATTCACACTACTGTCAACTTATCCTGACACCTATAATAGGACTATTTGTGCGTCTTGAAGTATTGTGTGAAGACCGACTCGGCTTAACGCGTGAGTTGCTCGATATCTTGGCCTCAAAAAGCATTGATTTACGAGGAATCGAAATCGATGTTAAAGGCATTATTTACCTGAACTGCCCTGATATTGATTTTGATGCTTTTAGTGAACTTATGGCTGAAATTCGTCGAATTTCAGGTGTAAAGGATGTACGAAAAATACAATTCATGCCAAGCGAAAGGCACAACACTGAGCTGATCGCTTTGCTTGCTAACCTACCTGATCCCGTTATTGCGATTGACCTTAAAGGTTCAGTCGATATGGCAAACCACGCTGCACTCAACCTATTTGGCAAGCAAGAAGACGAAGTCATTGGCGAACCGCTCGCGTCCTTCGTACCTAGCTTTAACTTTGGTCGTTGGATCGAAGGTGAAGTTACACGCCACCGTGAAGTTGTTGTGTTGGACGGTTTAGACTTCTCTATTGAAATCCTACCTATCTATCTGGGTGGAGACGTCAACGAACCTGTGCTTGCGAGCGCGGTGATGACGATTCGTTCTTGCAACCAAGAGATGAATACGCCCGATGCGATTCCGGAACAGAACAACTTAGGCTTTGAGCATTTTGTTGGTGTCTCTAATCGCCATAAAGCGTTAATCAGCCAAGCTAAGAAACTGGCGATGCTTGATCAGCCTCTGCTGATTGAAGGCGATACAGGTACAGGTAAAGAGATGTTGGCGAAAGCGTGTCATAACCGCTCAAACCGCTCGTCTTTCCCATTCTTGATTCTGAGCTGTGCATCGATGCCTGATGACGTAGCAGAAACCGAGCTGTTTGGTCACGCCCCAGGTTCATTCAATCATGAACAAGGTCATAAAGGCATTTTCGAACAAGCCAATGGCGGTACCGTATTTTTAGATGAGATTGGCGAAATGAGCCCACATCTACAAATCAAACTGCTTCGCTTCCTACAAGATGGTTCATTCCGTCGTGTGGGCGAAGAAGAAGAGATGCACGCTGACGTTCGTATTATTGCGTCAACGCGTCACCGTCTTTCTGAACTTGCTGATTCTGGCTCGTTCCGTGAAGACTTGTTCTACCGTTTGAATGTACTGACTCTCTCTATTCCAGCATTGCGTGAACGTTCTAACGACGTAGCACCATTACTGGAACTGTTCGTAGCTAAATACGCGCAGCAGCTTGGTATGTTAAAGCCTAAGCTTACTCAAGAGTTAATAGACCAACTTGGTAATTACCAATGGCCGGGTAACATTCGTCAGTTAGACAACATGGTATTACGTGCGCTTACTGAGCTCGATTCAGACACGCTATCGGTTGAGCAGTTCCACTTGCCTCAGTTAGAAACCATGACAACAGGCATGGCGAACTTGAGCTTAGATGGTTCTCTGGATGAGATCATGAAAGACTATGAGTCTCAGATCTTGGAGAAGCTTTACCAGTCATTCCCATCAAGTCGTAAGTTAGCTAAGCGTTTGAACGTGTCTCATACCTCTATTGCGAATAAGCTTCGTGATTACGGTATCAGAAAGAACTGATCGAATAAGACCTAAATTATGGAAGATTTGAGCACACCAGAACGCATTTACAAGCGAGATGGAAATCTGATTCTACGTACCGCTGAGATAGACGATGCGACGATGATCAGTGAGTACTTTCAGGTGAATCGAGAGTATCTCAAACCTTGGGAACCGATTCGTGAAGATGCATTTTTTGAGAGAACAGGCTGGGCACAGCGCCTAATTAAGCTAAACGAGCTTCATAAAATGGGGCTCGGCTACTACTGTTTACTGATTAATGCCGATACTAACGAAATGTTAGGGACTATCTCGTTCAGTAATTTGTCTCGTTTCCCGTTCTATGCATGTAACGTAGGCTATTCACTTGCAGAGCAAGCTCAGGGCCATGGTTACATGCGCAGAGGTCTCAGTATGGCGAAAGACTACATGTTTGACGTGCAGAACATGCATCGCCTAATGGCGGGTTATATGCCTCACAATGAACGAAGTGCGGGCGTACTTGAGCATCTCGGTTTTGTACGTGAAGGTTTCGCTAAAGATTACCTACAAATTAACGGTAAATGGGAAGACCACATACTGACAGCGCTCGTGAATCCTAATTGGGAAGATAGACGCAACATATAGATAACGCAGTCTATAAGCTCACAAACGAGTAGTGATTTAAAAAGGCAGCGAATAGTAAGCGATGTAGCGTTGCTGCCTGTATTAAAAGAACATTGAGCCATGGTTGAGCCATTGGCCTGAGAAGATATTTGAGGAATTTTGATGTCATACACAACTTTGGACGAATACCAAAGAAAATGGATTTTTACTCACCAATCGATGCCACTTCCGGCTGAGGATTTGGAAAAGATTAAGCCAATGACACAGGCAAGAGCGTCTCAGTTTTGGAAAGAGAACGTGAGCCCTCAAAGTCCAGACGCTGAGCGACTAAGCTCGCAAGATTGGCCTAGCAAGGCATCGAACTGGAAAGAAGAGATCAGCTGGATGGCACATTGGGAAGCCGATGAGCCGGAAATGCCAGAAGAGATCCTTAACTTTATTGACTGGCAAGATGACGTAACTGTTTATTTTTGTTATGAAAAATATAATGTTCTTGAAACCAAATGGGCCGTTTTCAAGAAGCATTGGAAGAACTTTTTGTTCTACGATGATGGTCCAATTCTGTTAGGCCGTCGTCGCTCTGAAGCGCTTTGGTTTGCGACGAATGGTACTGTGAAAATCGGTAACCGAGCATAAGCTGAAAACGAATTTTAAACGGTAGAAAAGCGAGCATAGTGCTCGCTTTTTTTATTTTAGTTGGGCGTAACGTTTACTCATTTTGTTTTCGTACATTTGCTCATCTGTTAGTCGAATTAACTCTTCGATAGGTGGAATATTTGACGAGTAAATAAGTGAACCATGGCTAAAAGTTGTGTGGCAATCTATCCCCAGTTTTTGGGAATGTTTGTTAAAGTCGGATTGAACTCGGCTTATTATCTTATTTAGGGAGTCTTCGGTGATGTCTCTACACAATAAGAGAAACTCATCTCCTCCAAGTCTTCCACAAATATCATCCTTACGAGTGTTACGTTGAAGTGAATGAGAGAAGGACTTTATATATTGGTCGCCAATATTATGTCCGAAGTTATCATTAACATACTTAAGTCCGTCGATATCAAAATAAACAGTTCCAATACTCACGCCATTTTCTATAGTGCTATCGATGAATTTGGGTGACTCGCTTAATATCGCTCTACGATTAAATACTTGAGTCAATTCGTCGTGATTAGACGTATACTTCAATTTGCGTACTCGTTCCGCAGTATGTACTTCTCTTTCTAATAGCGCGCGAATGCTCTCCATTAAATTTATTTGTATTGGTTTATAAGAGGTCTCTTTAGTATCTAGCGCACAAAGTGTTGCAAACATGCTGCCGTCCGATTGGAAGATCGGCAAGCCTAGGTAAGAGACGTAGCCCATCTGCGTGAGTTCGGGATTGTCGCTCCATTCCTCTTTACCAGACGCATTTTTTACATAAAGCATTGCTCTGGTTTCCATCACTGTCTTGCAGTATAAATTGATGTCTCTGGGGATGATTTTGCCAGGGTTCGCTTTAACTCCTGGTGAAGAAGACATCGCAATATTTTGGAATCCAACTTCAGACGTAAGAATAAGCCCAACAGCGGGAGCATTAAGCACTTCTGCTATGTTATTGAGCATGCTTTTCCATAAAGAGAGGTCCATTTCTTTCACTAGATCATTGATGGCATATTTAGAGCTGGATTGATAGATATTGGTAAATGGCATGAATGATCACCTTTTGGAATGTCATACTGTTGACTCTAATGTCAAACTTCTGCCTTTGCAATCTGAAATAATGTATTTCCTTCCGTTTGTATTTTTAATAAGACAAAGGCATAACCCATAGGTGGTGTGTTTATAAAAACTATATAAAAAACGCTACGACCATATTTATTTCTTAATAAAAATAAGTGAACTCTATTTGTTTAAATAATGTGCTTATAAGGCAGTTTTCGATATGTAAATCACAATTTCACTATGGTTTAACCGGAAAGTATTGAATCAATAGGGGAGAGTCCTATATTGGGAAGTGTAGCCTTAGTGGAGGTGAAGTATTATGATTTGGGATACTCTCGAACGTGTAAATAAACTTCGCAAGGAAGCAATGGAGGATCCAGAATTCTTGGATTCAGCAAAAATGCATGAGGAATGGCTTTTGAGCGAAACTCATAATCAATCCAATAAAGGAGCAAAAGAAAAGAAACCAAAAAAACTGTCTGACATCTATGAGAATACAGACTTTACTATCAACCCAAACGGAACGAAACATTAAACAATGATTAACTGTAACACGGCTGAGGCTCTTAACCCGAAAGCTAAGTACCAACGACACACACCAGCCTTTAGCCACCAATAAAAAAGCCACTTTCAATGTATCGAAAGTGGCTTTTTCTTTTCTAGCTGCTTAGAAGCGATATCTGCATTCAGTCCTAGCTGTTGATTAGGCTCAAGCCGCTTGGTAAAGCATCACCAAACACACGCTTAGATTCGCTCTCGGACAGCTCAGTTACTTCACTAACCAGCGTTAACCAAGACTCTGGAACCTTGCTCTGCTTCAGCTTCTCAATCACTTGATTACGGTAATCGTCAGAGATATCGAACTGTCGGTCGCCAGTCTTGCGACAAATCATCACTGCGGCAAAGGCAATCATCTGCTCTTTCTGCCAGTTCTGCTCAAGTAATTTTGGTAACCACTGCTCAGCTTGCTCTCTAGGAATCACACTGTGCTGGCTGCCATACAAAGGGGTTCTTGAAGCCAGTCGACCTAGCGCCCACCAATGCGCTTGTTCAAACTGGTTTTGATTGATCGCTTTGCTTAGGAACCAAGACGCAAGAAGCACTTTGTCTTCCACTTCGAGTTGCTCAAGGGATGCCGCCAATCTAACCATGGCTTCATAACCATTGTCTTGGGCATCTTTAGCACTCTTAGGGTTCTTCATTGCACCTGGGTGAAGGTATTTAGCAATGTCGGCCAAGATTGTCTCTTGCTGCTCTTGGTTTAAACCACCGGCAACACGACGCCAGAAGACCCACCAGTCCGTCCAACCTTGGTGATTCTTAAACTGGATGTTTTGTTGATAAAGACCCCAAATTTGCTCGATACGCCATGAGTCCGTTGGATCACCAAAGCCCGGGCGCAGCGAGTAACCCGCTAAACGCAGCCAGTTCTTCTCGTGTGCCTCTGAGCGACGACGACGTTTGCGACCTAACGAGAAGCTATCGAATAGATGACGGAGGGTGGTGAAATCCCACTCATCGCGTTTACCGAGTCGTTTCTCAAGATCTTTAGACAGAGTCTTGATCTCTTTCGATTCTGCACTCTTCTTATTGCCGCTGTAGAGGCGAGAAATCAGCTCTTTACACTCATCCAATCTTGGATGAAGTTTAGAGTTATCGGATTCTTCACCTTGCTTGTTTCTGACTTCAAATTCTAACAACCAACGTTTCGAGTCATCTTCAGTACTCACGCACTCCATTTTCAGTGTGCCGACTTCGGTTAACTGACAAGCGAGCAGCACTTCAACACGCTCTTTTTGGTTAGCTTGAAGCTCTGCTGTACCTGAGCCTTCCAGCGTCGAGATGTAAGGTGGAAGAGGGGAGAATAGATCGGCATCCACATCGACCATTACACCGTTTTGGATCGCAGTATCGTGAGCGATTTGATCGTGTGTTGAAGTCAGTAGGTTAAAACGAACCGGTTCGCCCAGCGTCAAAGAGAAACGACGACTGTTCAAACGGATTTCTTGGCCTTCTTCGGTACCTTTAGCAAGTAGACACAGTGCTTTACCCATCTTGTTCTTTTCTTGTAGATGTAAGAAGTAAGAGCGAGCAGCACCACCCCCGATTTTAAGTTGGGCACCGCGGCGTGCCTTACCAAATGCTACCGCGCCAAGGGCAACAGACCAATCTGGGTGAGGGTTATCTAATACTGTGATTGGAGCGCCGTTCCAGTTGCCTAGGAGCTGAGTAATACGCTCTGTAACAAGCTCACTGTTGAACACACCGCCGTTAAGCAGCACACCGACAGGGATAGCAGGTTTCGTGTCATCGAACTCAATAGAGTCAGAGTTTTCCAGTGCAGCTTTAGACACTTGTTGGTGTGTCGTCAGGAATTCTGCAACGTGTTTACTGACTGCAGGATCGGCAACGTAAGGCAGGCCGAATTCGACTACGGCGCTGCGACGCTTGTCTGGCGTTTCGGTAAACTCAGAGAGTGGGAAGAAGCCTTCCAGTGCGATTTGATGAACTTCTTGCTTGGTTAAGCCAATACTCTTAGTGCCGCCTAATAGCTTCGAACCGCTACCAAGCATTGTGATTTTGACATCGTCAGGTGCATCAGCAGAAAGCAGGCTCTCTTTTGCGGCGCGGGTCTGTTGAATCAGTTTGGTGAGGCTGGAGGCATTCAGTTTTTTGTTTTGATTGAAGCGCTGCTCTGCAAGATGAGCGAGGGCTAAATCTAGGTTATCACCACCCAGCATTAAGTGTTCGCCAACGCCGATACGGTCGAGTGCTAGCTCGTTATGACCAGCATTATCTGTATCGAATTTGGCTTCAATTAAGCTTAAGTCGGTAGTACCACCGCCGACATCACACACTAAGATCAATGGGATCTGTTGAAGCTCATCCGCCGCCGTTTGTTGGTGGCGCGCATACCAGTCGTAACAAACCGCTTGAGGCTCTTCGAGCAATAGAATCTTACCTAAGCCTGCAAGTTCTGCGGCTTCAAGTGTCAGCTTACGAGCTGTCTCATCGAATGATGCAGGAACCGTTACAACAACATCTTGGTCTTCAAGTTTGTTGCTTGGATTACGGTAGTTCCATGCTTGGCGAATGTGATTCAAGTAGCTCGCACTCGCGACAACTGGCGATACTTTATCGACATCTGCTGCGCCAGCCCAAGGGAGAATGTCTGAGCTACGATCCACCGCTTGGTGCGATAACCAACTCTTCGCACTCGATACTTGTCGACCTTCAACCTTAGCACCCAATTCACGCGCCCACTCACCGACGATAACATTCTTTATATCGCCTTCAACTGGGTTTGGTTCCCACGGCATAGTTAGGTCTGAAGGGGAGATTTGACCTTGTGCAGGGTGGTAACGAAACGATGGGAGTAGAGGCTTACGAACCACTTCACCAGGGCCGATAAGCTGATCGATTTCGAAAAGGGAAACGGGAGCGTGTTGTAGGTCGTCGTTAATTTCACAGTAGGCAACCACAGTGTTGGTTGTGCCTAAGTCAATGCCGACTAAAAAACGAGGAGTTGCCATACAAAACCTTATTCTTCCAGAGTGATGACCAGTGTGTTGATAGTTTTGGTCTTATTGTTGTTATTCGTATACGTCGTTCCTGAGAAACAGGTAGGACTGAATTGGGAGCGGTATTGATAAAATAACGGCACCCGCTAAGGTGCCGTTGATTCATTATGCTTCGTCGTTTGAGTCGTTGTTCGAATCTTCACGAACGTCGAACTCAACGTGCCATTTCTGACCATTATCAGTGGCAATCGCTTCTAGGTATAAAGTACCAAGCTCAGTAACGCGAGAAGCCAAAGTAACCGGAACTACTTCACCTTCGCGTCGGCCTTCAGAAACTGGCAGTGTTACTTGGATTTCAGGAAGCTCATCGAGCTCTTCTGGCGCCCAGTGATCAAGATGAGTACCAGCTTGATCTTCACGGCGAGTTGTTGAGCCGAAGAACTGGAAGTGAACTGGCTGACCAATCACTAGACCAAATTCTTGGCTAGGCACTTGAACGCTTGAGCCCTCTTCCATACCAAACGGTGCAACACACAGAGCTTCCATAGGAGGAGCCATACCTGGGATTGCAGGCATCGCGCTTTCAATACCTACATAGTAAGCAGAAGCGATACCACCGCGGATACGAACGCCTTGACCACGACGTACCGCGCCGTAGTAAGAAGCACCACTTGCAACCGCAAGGTCTAGGTCTAGGCCTGAAAGTTGTTTAGCAAATTCAGCGTCAGCATTGATCAACCACTCGTTGATTGTGTCTGAAAGACGATCAGCAAGTAGGTTCGATTTTAGAACACCACCATTGAACAGGATTGCTGTTGGTTTGATGAAGTCAGCCGCTGGCGCTTCTGACCCTGGCATACCAGGCATGTTTGCAAACGGGTTGAAATCTTGCTGAGCCGCTTCGTTATTTCCAGAAAGCGCGTTCGCTTGCTTAGAAAGGAATGCGGCAATGTGACGAGTAATACCTGCGTCTTGAGCGTAAGGCAGACCCATTTGAGTCAGTGCACCACGCGTTTTTTGTACTGGGTGCTCAGTCACGGCCACTTTCGGGAAGAAGCCATCAACCAATGTTTGTTGTACTTCTTGCTGAGTCAGTTCTGTTTTCAGTGTTGCGCCAAGTAGTTTAGAACCACGGCTTGGAACAACGATAGGCACAGATTGCAGTTCAGCATCGTTTAGTAGTGCTTCTTTCGCATCACGACATGCGTGAGTCATAGCTTGAACCTGCCAAGGAGCCAGCTCTTTGCCTTCTTGTGCCAGTTTCATTTTCAGGCGGTAAGCCAGTGCTAAGTCCATGTTGTCGCCGCCAAGTAGGATATGTTCACCTACTGCGATACGGTTCAGGCTTAGGTTGCCGTCATCTTGTGTTACTTCAACTAACGAAAGGTCGGTTGTACCACCACCGATATCGACAACAAGAACGATGTCGCCAACGTTTACTTCATCACGCCATGTGTCGTTGCTGTTATCAATCCAACTATAAAGCGCTGCTTGAGGCTCTTCTAAAAGCGTTAGATGAGTGAAACCAACATTACGTGCAGCTTCAGCTGTTAAATCACGAGCGGCAGGGTCAAACGAAGCAGGAACCGTGATTGTTACGTCTTGGTCTGCCAGTTTGTGTTCTGGGTTCGCGTGGTTCCAAGCGTCTTTAAGATGCTCAAGATAAAGCTCAGTTGTCTTAAGCGGAGATACTTTTTCTACTTCTTCTGGGCTACCTGCAGGAAGGAAAGCATCACGACGGTTTACACCACCGTGGCATAGCCAAGATTTCGCACTAGCGACCAAACGGATAGGGGTTTTAGAACCAAGGTTACGAGCAATCGCACCAACCAGTGCTTTTGGCTCAGAAGACCAAGGTAGAACACGTGATGCTTCGTTCATTTCGTGCTCGTGCGGTTGGTATAGGAACGAGCCAAGTTGGCTGCGAGTTTCTACTGTACCAGGAGCAGTAAGCTGAGGAATTGGCATTACCTCAACACGTGCATCTTCATTCGTTGTGTCGATGTAAGACAAAACGCAGTGTGTAGTACCTAAATCGATACCAACGCTGAATTTAGGTGCTTGCTGTTCTTGTGAATGTTCTTGGTGTTCCATTATAGCTCTACCTCTGCCGGTGCAATTACAGATGCATCGTAGTTTTCAGCAAGCTTAGGTAGGTTCATGTCAGTTGCTTTCCAGCCTTTGTGAACAAGTGTACCGTTGAATGGTGCGTTACCTGTTACGTTGCCTGTTAGGCGGATTTCTTGAGGGTTGAAACCTTCAGCTACTGTGATGCGAGTCTCTTCATCTTCGCTGCGGATATGAGCAAGCGTTACGTAGTCTGCTAGTACTTTTTGACCGCCCGTGTGAATAACACGTGCAGCTGCGCCAACTTCTTCGTCAGAGAACGAAGTCAGGTCTTCTTTTAGGAAGTCGATTAGTCGCGCTTCTTGTTGCATGATAGACAGTAGCTGCATTGCAGAATCTGTTGGTGCTGTTGCCAGCTTAGATTCAACTTCTACTACTTTTTCGATGACTTTCTCTACTTCAACAACTTTTTCTACTTCGACAATCTTTTCAACTGGCTTTTCAACTTCAACGATCTTTTCTACTGGTTTTTCTACGACTTTCTCAACCACTTTGGTTTTACGAGAAACGGCAATTAGCAGTAGTAAAACGCTTGATGCAGTAAGGCCTGCGTGAAGCATATCAAACGTCTGTGGGATTAGGTTCAAATCAACGATCATAGTGATTTTTCTCTTTAAATTGATTTAACGGTATATTCGTCGGTTTCATGGAATATACAGGTTGGAAAGAAACGCATTGGCACAAAACCAAAATGGTCGCTTTCAAGCTATAAATATGAATGGATACTAGCATATTCAAGGCTTAAGAGTGGTAATTTATGTTTTCAAACAAGTGGTTTTTGAGTGTGTTAGCTTGAAATTTAGTCGAGATTTGGTCGATTGTTAACCTGTGATGTAAGGGCGAAGTAAACTGTGCACGATTTATGTCATTTTTAGGACGAAAACTTAAATGGAGCATCATTCCCTTCCGTTATATACTTTTAGCTCATCGAAGCCTAATTGGAACCTTTATGCCACACACTACCGACCCACTAACAGGGTTGAAGAGACGGACGCTCCCACTGGTCGTATTTTCGGTCAGTTTTTTGATAACAGTGTTGTGTTTTATACTCGTCGCACTTAACCAAAATCGTGCTTTAAACATGAATTTGGACAGTTTTGCTAAACACCAAACACTGAGCTTGGAAGCGTTTATCGACAATGATGTGGCCTACATAGGTTCGGGTGCAAACTTCTTCTATTCGAATGATCCTGAAAATTGGGACAAGTTCGATCGATTCGCACAGCAAACCATTAACGGTTCAAAGAGCTTGATTGGCTTGCAGTGGATGCAGAAAGTTGCGGCAGATGAAATTGCCGAACATACCGCGAAAATGGAAGCAAAGTATCCGGCTTACCAGTTGTTCACTATCCCTAAACATGAAGAGAAAGCTTATGGCTACATTCTAAATGGAGAGCCAGCTTATATCGCGACTGATATTTACCCAAATACCGAAGCCAATGACAAAGTGATTGGTTTCTACTCTTCTCGTGAACGTTTTAGACTGATCATCGAAAATATTAAACAGACGCGCCAAGCGAATATCTCGGACAAAGTACGCCTTATTCAAGATGGTCTAACTCAAGATACGCCTAAGGCAGGCATGCTGGTTTATCACCCTGTGTTTGAAGGCGAAAGTGATAACCTACTTGGTGTTGTGATTGGCGTGGTTCGCACAACTTACTACTTTGAGAACCTGTTAGCCTCTGCCGTCGGTGATATGGACGTGTACATTCGCGTTACGGATACCGGGTTTGAAGCTGAAGACTCCCCAATTCTATTTGAAACTCAAGGTTATGAGGGAGTAACAGGGCACCATATAACTAAGACAATCGAGTTGACCAACCGAAATTGGAAGATCGATTACAAGATAGATGCCTGCATCTCTTTTTATGGCTACCTAGTACTAACTGGAATTGCCTTAGTCGGAACAACCATCTCATTGTTGTTAGCGTACATCGTGAATATGCAGATCAGAGAAAAAGAGCGCCTGTACCGCATGCTAGACAAAAGAACGGAAGAGCTCCGATTCCTTGCGAACCACGATAGCTTAACTGAAATCTATAACCGACGAGCTTTCAATAAGATGTTTGATAGGGCGGTTAAGCGAAGTGAGTCATTTAGCTTGATTGGGTTTGATGTCGATAAGTTTAAAAGCATCAATGACAAGTTTGGTCACCCTGCTGGCGATGCTTTGCTTGTGCATGTCATCAAGTTGATTTCGGTAAACCTGAAAGAAGGGGATAACCTTTTCCGTTTGGGCGGAGATGAATTCTGTATTATTTCGAGCATCTCAAATCATGAAGCGCTAGACCGCTACTTACAATGCATACTAAATACAGTAAGTCACTCTCATTGTGAGTATAAAGGGCAACAGTTAAGCTGCACATTGAGTATTGGTGCCGCGATTCATACCAGTGAAGACACAGAAGAATTGCTGCAAAAAACAGACAGTATGCTTTATCAAAGTAAGTCAAATGGCCGAAATCGAGTCACAATTGCAGGCTAAGTGAGCACTTGATGCAACTGGGGTCGAGTTCTGTATTGGGCTCATGTACAATTTCACAAAATTTTTTACGAGAGAATTAGGCGACGTATGAATCACAATCGAGTGGTGTGTTTCGATTTGGAAATGTGCTGTTGGAGCGAAAATGGTGTAGGAACAACAGGCGAGATCATTGAAGTGGGTCTTGCTGAGATTGATCTAGCATCTGGAACCATCGTGAAACGAGCGCAATACTACGTTAAGCCAGAAAAAGACGAAGTCTCTCAGTTCTGTGCCGAGCTAACCGGCATTACTCCACGCAAAATCGAAAAGCAGGGTCGTCCGCTAGAGTCAGTCATCAAATCGATGATCAAGAACTTTGGTGGTCCAAACAAGATCTATGCTGCGTGGGGACGCGATGACCTGATTTTACACAAAGAGTGTCAAGAGAAAGGCATCGAGCCACCATTTAGCGAGTTCATCAACATTGCGACGCTTTATCGCGTGCAGAACCGTTTGAAAGACAAACGCATCGGCCATCGAGCGGCTCAAGAAGCAAAAGACATCGAGTGGGAAGGTCGCCAGCATTCTGGTTATGTTGATGCTTACAACCTTGCGAAGCTTGCTCTGACGATGCTTTAGCTATAAGCGAATATTAATATTTACTTCGAAATATAAGAAAGCCACCTGGATAAGGTGGCTTTCTTACATCTTCCTGTGGGCTGTTATTACCATAGTGACTAAATAAATCATCATCGTTCGCGTATTAAGGTATTTATTTCCCTAGCATTACCTTGAGCTTATCGCCTTTATCAAAGAAATGATGCTTCAATGCCCCCAATATATGTAATGTCACTAACGACATAAAAACTTTAATCGCAGTAGCGTGAATCAAAAACAGTAAAGAAAATACTTCTCTAGAGGTTGCACTATCGCCAAATGCCCATGAGTACAAACTGAATACTGGCGTATCAATCAGTGCCATGCTTAAACCTGATATAGCGATAAAGGTCAATGTAACTGCTTGAACAAATTGAACTACTTTAGGCAAGGTGAACTTGCGTTTCTCTGGCTCTGGTTTAACTAACATTCTTGCAATTAATATATTGATGAGAATAAGGACAATTGAGCCGAGTATCTGATGAATTAAAATCGTTGGATACTTGTCTGAGAAAGGCAGAAGTCGGCTTGATATAAAACCGAGTGTTAACGTTAGCATTACCCCACTAAACATCCCCCAGTGAAGAAAATCGACTTTATTAGCGAGGTTATTATTTACTCTATTGTTTGACTGTTTTTTGAACATTATGAGTTCCATTATTAGCGTGTGAAAAATCTATTATATTTCTCAAGGCTTTGTTATGGATGTGTTTGTCGAATGTTTAATATTAATAATCGGATAGCCATTTAATTAATATTAAATCGTTAGCTTGGCTCTTGATGACTCTTTTATCTCTGTTAGCGTGTGCAACATCTAACCAACGGAGGTCCTATGAAGCGGTTTATTAAAAGTTCCATCGCATTGAGCTTATTAAGTATAAGTTCATTAGCGTTTGCACAGCCCGTTGTGCTTATCAACACATTTTCGGTAGATGCGAGTAAGCATGAAGAAACCTTAGCCTATTGGGAAAGTGCTAGGGACGTGCTAGTCCAACAACCCGGTTATATCTCTACTACGTTACATCGAGCGTTAAGTACAGACGCCACTTACCTTTACGTAAACGTCGCAAACTGGGAAAGCCAAAAACACTTCATAGATGCTATCTCTGTAATGAGAGAGGAGCTACCTGCTCTTAATCTTGAAGGCGTTACTGCAAACCCTAACCTTTACGAAGTTATCCGAAATTAATAGAGAGTGTCCTGAATGAAATATGTACCACGACTGTTTTTAGTTATTTTTAGCTTTTTGTTCTCGGTTAATAGCTATTCAGCTGCCTATGGCGTATCGATTGCTTGGAAAACACAAGATGCTCAAGCTGTATTTGATCTGATGCCTCAACAGAAGAAAGCATTTGCTAACTTAATTGATGCTGGCTTAATTCACGATATGTTTGTTTCTGAAAGCTTTATTGGCGAAAAGCAGTTTCCAATAATTAAATTTGTAATGGAAGCCGATAGTGAAGAGGAAGTAAGACGTGTTATTGGAAATCTTCCTTTTCAATTTAAAGAGCTAGCTGAAATAACAGAAGTAAGAGACATCGGAAGTAAATGGTTAGATACTCAAGTTGCTTTTAAAAACTATGCGATTGAGTTGACTTGGAAAGAGCCTGAAGATCAAATGCTGGTAGATAAAATTATTAGTGTTGATTTACAAAAAGTGGTCGATTGGAGCACTCAAGGCGTGATTACTTCGGCTTATATAAAAAATCAATCTATTGCCGAGCCGAAGCCAAATCAGACAGCGATGATTCGACCAATATATTCTATCGCGGTATTGGCAAAGGATGAGCAACATGCTCTTGATATTGCTAATGAACTTAACACGGTTAAATTAGGCTTCGCTAGCGTCAATGTCAGTGAATTGGGCTTTAAATTATCCCTGTGATTTTGAATTAATGTAAACCCTCGTGTTATTCTAAGGTGAGATTATTAACAGTGTTAGCTCACCTTATGAATAATAATAAATTACAAGAGTATGATTTGGTTATTGAATTTGATGACCGTACATTGATTAACCCGTCATTGAATAAAGTCGTGACATTGTCGCCATCAGAGTGTCTGCTTTTAAAGCATTTAATGGACAACTGCTCACAAACTTTAGGTCGTGAATTCCTTTTAACGCATTGTTGGCCGGGGCGCATTGTTACTAATAGCTCTCTGAATGTCGCAATCAAAAATGTTCGCAGTGCGCTCAAAGAAGTAGGGTCCGACTGCAAAGTGATTACGGTACAAAAGGAAGGCTATTGCTTTGTTGCTCCTGAGAATAGTACCGTACCTGATAGCTTTGTTGCACCTGATAGCTTTGTCGCATCTGATAGCAGTGTCGTATCTGAAGGCTTTATAGGATCAGAAAAATCAGCAGCATCAGAACACTTTGCCGAACAAGACAAAGACATATCGAAATCTGCCAGTTTGGGAGACAAGGAGGATTCTACTCGCTCGGAATTCACTGTGTTGGAGTCAAAATCAGCTTCTGATTTAAATGAATCAGCTGACACTCACGGGCTATCAGAGAATACTCAAGCACAAGGCAAGCATGCATCTTCTAAGTTTATGCCGCTTGTTAGCGGACTCGCGGTAAGTCTGTTTATAGTCATTATCCTGTCTTATCTTGGGTTGTTTATGGAAAGAGCTTCCATCAAGGGTGTCGATGTATACCACGACAATGTCGAGTTAGAACCAGCGTTGGTGGAAGACTTAACCTCACTTGCTAAGCCTGGCGTAGAGGCGATCTATCTCCACCGTATGGGTATAGAGTGTGGTGGCATGCAAGTGGTGGTGTTAGACGAAAGTGGTTGGCACGACATTAGCGCAGATTTCAAATCTAGGCGCTGCTCACAAGGTCAGAAAGAGGCTGAAAAGGTAGAAGGAACTGCAGATGAAGCGTAACTTTTGGCTGCCGATTGTTGTAACCGTATTTGTGATCTTAGCGTTTGGCTTGGTCTCCGGAGTAGCGACCAAAGGTTCGTATCAGTTTGAAAGCCAGTACGATAATTATGGCCGGGAGGTTTTGACCCTTGAGCTAAAAAACGGACGCTCAAAAATGCGCTATGTTGGCTACGACCGAAACGGACGGGTCGTGCAAACCAAACAGTTGTTTGGTGTGTTTTTGCGTTGGGGGAATCACTACTATTTCTATCAGCTTGAACAGCACCAAGCCCACGGGAATCAAACCTTCAACGTTAAAAATCTGTTTATCAAGCACCATGATAACAAGCGTAGTGTTTTGATATCCGATCAGCGAGGTGCGTACATTACGAAAGACGGTACTATCTTAGAGCTCAATGGCATTCTTTATGGGAAGGCAATGCGTTGATTGTGATGCAGCACACTGAGGTGATTAGTGAGATCTGGTTGGTTGGAATGGGGTGTTACTAATAATCTAGAGCAGCGTTGGGTTCATTGCCTAACGCTGCTTATTTGCATGATTGGCTTAGTCTTCGCCAAGTACGTCAAGTTTGCTCTTGATGAAATCTTTGTGGTCAACGTAGAGCAGTTCAGCGGTTTTTCTGATCACTGAATCTTCAAGTGGATCAATCTCTCCATCGGCATGAGCCACTTCCCACATTGCCTTAATCAGGTCGATTCGCACTGTCTGTGATAGCTCACGCAGTTGGGAGGTGAAATCATACAAAGAAACAGATTGTTCAACTTGCGGCTCAGCTTGTTGTAACAAGGCTTTCGACTCTTCTTCCGTAATGCCCAACAGACGTTGCAGTAAGTTCAACTTCGCTTCTTGTTCTGATTCGTTGATCTCATGGTCTGCGCCTGCGACTTCGCATAACAAACTGGCGATAGCTAAGTTTGGTGAGGCAGTAGGCGTTTTGCCTAAATCAGAGCCTTCGACCAACTGTTTAAATAACGATGTAAGTGAATTAAACATAAGAGCGTTCCAGTAATGGTGAATAATATAACTATTGGGCCTACAGAGTGTGATCGCAAGCCCCTTTACTTAAAACTGACATTACGTATAAGCCAGTAATAAGGAACATATTAGGTTGGCTCTGGAAAACGCGTTACTTTGCCATCGCCGCTCAGGGTGGTGATGGATTGTGGTTTGCCTTCTCTATCTAGCCTTAATTCACCAATCGCGCTGCGGTTCGAAAGGCGATAGAAGGCTTGGTTGTCTGGGCTTCGCTTTTCTATTTTTAAACGCTTACGTTTGGTGAAATAGTTAAGCACCGAGCGTGGGCTATACAACATCCGGTCACATACGTCGCAGAATTTTAGCAATGGCGCAGGGAACTGGTTTTTAATACCGCTGCAGGTAATCTGGTAAATGTTCGGACTGTTGCGGCGATATCTAAGCTTAATGTCGTAAGCAAAGGAGTAGTGTACATCACCAGAAAGTACCACGAAGTTCGTTGGTGTTTTGGTATGAGTAAAGATACTAATCAGCGTGTTGGCACTACCAGGGTGCGCCATCCAGTTCTCAGCATCAATCACCAGTGGCTTACCTACTGTGGTAGCCATCTTTTGCAGCGTTTCAATAAACTTCACGCCAAACATCGGAGCGGCGGAGATAATCACCACTTTATCTTGATGAAGTAACTGATGTTGGAGTTCAACCAATGCTTCCCAGTCCATCAAGCCGGACGGTTTGTTCATCCGAGACTCGGAGCGCCAGCGGCGGGTACGAGTATCCAACACAATCACTTTCGGCGAAGTGTTGATGGTGTAGTGCCACTCTTCAAAGCGATCGAGCATTTCAAGATACTGTTTGTGTCTTGCAGGTTCGAGTTGCCCAATAGGCGCTTCAATAGCTTTTTCGCTCTGATTGGTATTCACCAACTCCGAGAACAGCTCTTTCGTTTGCTCCATAAAATCGTGGTTGAAGTTCTCCGGTGCATTACCCCAACCTTGGCACATCCAATAAGCCGCAAGGCCGTTACCAATGACTTGTGTCGCAAACTGGTTTTGATCCACCGCATGCTCCCAACCAACGGTGAGGTTCCAGTCGTCAGTGACATCATGATCATCGAAGATCATGTACGTTGGAATATGAGCAAATAGACGCTGTACTTGCGGCAGACCGGCGATGAAATCATCGATGATGACACTTTCATCACGCCATTGTTGCTGCTCGGCTGGTGTGAGCTGGCGGCCAGCCTGCATGAAATTATTCTCGATCAACCGTTCGCGGTTAATGCACTGCCACAAGGTCGGTGACCAAACCAGCAGATACATGGCAATAAATTCAGACAATGTCACCAAGTGATTTTCACAATCAGTGGAGCTGAAGATGGGTATTCCGCGTTTAGGGAACAACTTATCGAGCAATGAGTGTGATGTGTTATGGTGTGGTAGTAAATGATCACGTTGATAGAGGTGATAGTCG
Organism: Vibrio sp. 070316B; assembly: GCF_013114115.1. Taxonomy (NCBI): domain Bacteria; kingdom Pseudomonadati; phylum Pseudomonadota; class Gammaproteobacteria; order Vibrionales; family Vibrionaceae; genus Vibrio; species Vibrio sp. 070316B. The sequence continues at coordinate 499,470 of NZ_VTYC01000001.1, forward strand.
CTGTTAAACAGAGCTTCACTGCTATCGATTTTTCCGTCTAATGAATCGGTCGGTAGTGCTTCGCTCACTAATCCAAGTAGCTGAATCACTTGATGAATCGCATCGAGTGTTGGACCGGCAACGTGATCAGCGTAGATCTGGTCGCCGCTCATCATCAGCATATCTGGACGCTCTAATACGGCTTGCTGCTCAACTTTATTATCGGCTGCGACTAGGCTGTCTTTGCTTGGATGATGAGGGTTACGACAGGAACCATGCAAGATGTAGTCGGCGCTGGTTGAGATCTTAAAGGTTATTCTTGGCGCACCAGTGGTGTCTTGTTGCTCTTGGTACACTAAATGCGGAGCCAACTTGGTTAACGCACCTTGATCAGTCTCTATCTGATATTCCAAAGGCGTGTTGGTTGGAAACTCACCTTTTAGTTGAATCAGGCTTACCCAAGCATGTGTACCGATTTGAATCGATTCATGTTCGCTCAGTGGTGAGGTATAGAAAGGGGCTTCTTGGCCTTGGTTATATAGCTCAGCATTACCATTGAGTGGTGTGCTCGTAACAACCCAAAGCACAACCTCAGTTGCGGTCGTCTTTCTTAAAATAGGGCCAGCGAGTAAGAAGGGGAGAGAAGATGTCATCGGGCGTTTCAAGTCGATTCCTAAATCTTTGGTGGTTAGTCGTTCAGCGCTTGGGCGTTGTATTCTGGAGCGGCCATTTCATGTTCATTGGGTTCAATGTCTGGCTCTGTTGATTCCAGGATTTCGATAACTTCTGAGCTAGAAAGTTCATGTCCCATCAGAAATATTGCTAATAGGGCGTCGGCTTTCGTTTTGGTATCAGAAGGCTCATCCAACACTTGCTCGAGTTTTTCTCGAATCATTGCGATCTCGTGCTCAACAAAGCCACGGCCTTCGCTGTCCCCTTGGTTTTCTTCAGGGGCGTTATCGAATTCAAGAAAGAGCATCTCACCGTCTAATTTTGTGTTGATCAGTCGCTCTGGCAACCATTCCTCACCCATAACGATATCTGGGTCGGAATCATTGGGTAAGTGGTCTATAATGTTTTGTAATTCTGAGACTTTCACAATACTTTCATTTAACCGAGAATATTCTTCATTGTAACGGTCTATTCCGATCAAACCTAAAATTTGTTGGCTACAATGGTCAATAAATGTCTAACCAGTACCACAAAATTTATTACAAAGAGTAATTAAACAAGAATGAAGCGCAAAATTTCACCGAAGCTCATCTCGTATGGGACGATTCTATTAAGTAACGCTTTCTTAGCGAATAGCGTGGCGTGGGCTGCTGAAGAGCAAGAGTGGGGCATTGCGGCAATGTTCCGTACTGCCAGTATCCCGTATGACACGTCTGGTGGTGATAAGACAGTAAGTTCGTTTGTTCCGATGTTGTTCTTTAAAAACGACTACGTGTTCATTGATGGCACGGAAATGGGCGCTTACCTATATCAAACTGAAGATGAAAAATGGTCTTTCAATGCCATATCTCGAATGCGCTTTATTGATATCCCAGCCTCTGAACAGAACGCAATTGAAGGTGATACCGCTGACTTTGGTGGACAACTGACATACCAGTTGGACGAACAGTGGGCGGTTGAAACGGAAATCATGAGTGATAGTGAATTCAACCTTCACAGCAATTTGCGTGCGAAAGCGAAGTACGAAACTGGCGATTGGGAGTTCTACCCAAGTGCAACACTGCGCTATAAGAGTGCGGATTTTAACAGTGAATACTACTCAGCTGCGGGTCAGTCGATCGGTGCAGGTGTAGATTTAAATCTTGGCGTTGAAGCGCGTTACCATGTTATCTCCAACCTTTATCTATTGGGTTCAACCAGTGTGACTCGATTGGATGATAACGCCTACGACTCTTCCATTATCGAAGATCGTTATCAGGGCGAACTTTACCTTGGTTTTGGTTTCTTTAATGACAAAGAGAAAGCGCCTAAGCCTAAGTTAAGCAACGCACCTTATTTACGTGTGGCGCATGGTTGGGCAACGCCGTCGAATATCGGCGACATCATGAAATTCAACACCGAGAAAGACGAGTACAATAACCAACTCACATCATTCTTTTATGGCCACCCTTTGACTGATGAGATCTTTGGTTTGCCGTTGGATATCTACTTAACGCCAGGTATCGCTCACCATTGGAGTTCAGAGGTTCAATCCAGTAGCACGGAATACATCATTGCAATTAAAGCGTACTACACCTTCAACTGGCCAACTCAGTGGCGATTCGGTGTCGCAGAGGGTATGTCTTACATAGATTCGATTACTTATATCGAAGGTTCTGAAATGGATCGTAAGGGCTACACGGCAAGCCACCTGTTAAACTACTTGGACTTCTCATTTGATGTGAACGTCGGTGACCTTACCGGTAAGAATGACCTCAACAATTTATGGTTTGGTTACTCACTGCATCACCGCTCGGCGATCTTTGAAAATGCGTCCCAGTTTGGACGTATCAAAGGTGGCAGTAACTACAACACGGTTTACTTCCAATACGAGTTCTAAAGTATTACATCTACTAAAAATGCCGCTCCAAATAGAGCGGCATTTTTTATCATTAAAGAAAAGAGCTAATCACTATTGGTCACTGATAATTAACTATTCGAAAGCCACTTCAACTGAAACCTAATATATGAGTTTATTCTGACTATCTAATATTTCCTGTCTCCTTTTCGGATTTTACTACTATTTGATTATTTAACCTTCTTTCATTATTTGTTAACTTTTTTATATTATTTACAATGACTTATATTATACCGACATCCTGGGTATTTATGGTGTTCTAACTGTGTTTGTTATCTGTTAATCGATTGTTAATCGCTGTGCTGGTCACGTTAATTATTTAATTGCGTCTATATGATGAGCTCGAATTTATATAACAACAACGTCAGCTAGGAAGAATAATGAAAGCATATGTATTTGATGGAAAAGACAGCGCGAAATTGGAAGAACGTCCAATCCCTACAATTGAGAAGCAAAGCGATGTCATCGTAAGAATCGAGAAAACCACAATTTGTGGTACGGATTTACATATATTAAGAAATAACGTTGCGACATTTAAGCCAGGCACAATCATGGGCCATGAAGGGGTTGGTATCGTCGAAGAATGCGGTGAGTTGGTGAGTAAGTTTAAGCCAGGCGATCGCGTGATCGTGTCATGTATTACTTCATGTGGTAGCTGCAAAATGTGTCAAGTGTCTAAATTTGGTCAATGTTTAGATGGTGGCTGGCTACTTGGTAATGAAATTGATGGCTGCCAAGCGGAATACGTTCGAGTTCCTTATGGCGATACAAGCCTGCATCTTGTCCCTGACGACATCGATACAGACTCTCTGGTTTTATTGAGCGATATTTTCCCAACGGGTTACGAAGTGGGTGTATTAGATGGTCAGGTTCAGCCAGGTTGCTCTGTTGCCGTTATTGGTTGTGGCCCCGTTGGCCTTGCAGCTCTGATGACCTCTAAGTTCTTCACTCCAAGTGAAATCTATGCAATCGATACTAACCCTCATCGACTGCAAGTGGCTAAAGAGCTAGGTGCAACCCATGCGATCGATAACTCAGATGGCAGCGCCGTACAGCAAATTCTTGACATGACAGATGATGTGGGTGTCGACGTGGTGATTGAGGCTATTGGCATTCCTGCTGGTTGGGATATGTCTCAGAAGTTGGTGTGCCCAGGAGGCAACATTGCAGTGCTTGGTGTTCATGGTAAATCTGCAACGATTAACCTAGAAGACATGTGGAAACGAAACTTCACTATGACAGCTGGCATGGTTCATACCAATACAACGCCAATGTTAATCAAGCAAATTAGAGCGGGTTATCTGGAACCTCAAAAACTGATTAGTCACCAGTTCAATTTAACAGAGTCAGAAGAAGCTTATTCAACATTTATCCATGCTTCAGACCACAAGTCGTTGAAAGTCATCATTTCTAACGATTGTTCATAAACAGCGAATTGTTGAGGTTAGCTTGATTAGTAAACCATTTAAAATACTAGTGATAGGTTTAATCGTGAACCTATCGATCGGTATCCTATATGTATGGGGCGTTTTCAGTGAACCTTTGGCTGAGGCGCTAGGTGTTGATCCTAAGGACGTAGATGGGCCTTACCAGACTTCCGTGTTCGCATTTTCGGTAAGTCTGTTTTTGGCTGGGGTATGGCAAGACAAAATAGGGCCAAGGAAGGTCACAATACTTGGTGTGTTTCTTGTCGGGGCGGGGCTTTTAGCGTCTGGTTATGCCTCAACATTAGCGGAATTGCAGGTTACCTTCGGGTGTATGGTCGGTGCTGGGATGGGCTTTGCCTATGCCTGTATTGGCCCATGTACCATGAAGTGGTGGCCAGAGAACAGAAAGGGGCTGGTTAGTGGTTTAACCGCTGGTGGGTTTGCGATGGCGGCACTGTATTTGGCTCCGTTATCGACCGTTCTCATCGAACACTATGGCATCTTAGATACGTTCAAGATCCTTGGTGTCGGCTTGCTCTTTATGATCCCGATGGCTTCTCTTCTGGTCAATCCACCCAAAGGGTATGTTTCAGAAGTTCCCGGAGGAAAGGCTGCGGAATATGGATCAGACGTAAACATCCAGTGGCTAGATATGCTGAAAACCCCTCAATTTTACCAGATCTGGTTAATGTTCATGGTGTCATCAGCAGCAGGCATCATGCTTATCGGCTCTATTGGCAACGTTAGTAAATCGATAGGATTAACCGCTGAAGAAATTGCGTTAGGTATCATTTTATTAGCGATTTTTAATACCGCAGGGCGAGTTATTGGCGGCGTTGTATTCGACAGGATAGGGCGTGTTCATACACTGGGCTTAATATTTATGTTGCAAGCGGTCAATATGGTCTTTTTTACAACCATTGAAACGACCATTCCTCTCATGGTCGGTATCTCCGCAGGCGCCATGTCTTATGGTGCGTTATTTGGTGTTTTCCCTCCAGTAACAGCGGTCGATTATGGTCTGAAGACGTATGGAACCAACTTTGGAATACTCTATTCAGCATGGGGTGTGTCAGGGTTCTTCGGAGGAATACTCGCTTCCGTAGCGGGGACGGCTGAAAATACCTATTTGGCTTACTCTGCTCTGCTGGTTTCGATCACCGTAATGAATTACCTAATGAAGCCGGTCGATAAGTCTGTGCTATTAGGAGACGAAGTTAATCTGGAATATTAAACGCGAGAACTGTGAGGCTCTTATTAAATTCAGAGTCTCTACCGATAACGTGTTCCCACCTAATGTTGGCTTGGGCAATCTAAGCCAACATTTTTTAATCGAATCATCGATTGCCTACCAATAATCAGCTTCAGTTTTTAGTATAACAATTGAACACGTTGGTTTGCATTATCCCTTGTTTCAGCAGGCGCTTAGGCAGCTAATATTCCTTGCTTTGTGTTAACTCGTTCCTTTCCTTTATGCTACAATCGCGCGAGTATATATAAGAGAAAGAATAGGACACGCTGTGACTTCGTCTCCGGAAAAAGCAGATAAAAATAACCATGTAGCGAATACCAACGCGACATCGGACTCTGCTGCTGATCAAGCTAATCAAAAAAAGCAAAACAACAAACCACAAGCACCTAAAGCTAGCGCATCTCAAAATAGCCCAGCCTCTCTTCGTAAGGCCTTAAATGAGTGCATGATGCGCGACCGCTTCCGTCTAAGTAAGCGTATTTCTGGTGCAAGCCGTATTAAGAACGAAAAATCCAAGCATGCTGTTTTCGATGAAATCGCATTAGACATTGCCCAATCGATGATGACGGCAACCCAGCGTGCTGCGCAAAAACCAACCATTGAATACCCAGAAATTCTCCCTGTTAGCCAAAAGCGCGATGATATTGCGAAAGCCATTGAAGAAAACCAAGTGGTTATCGTGGCGGGTGAAACGGGCTCGGGTAAAACCACTCAGCTTCCTAAGATCTGTTCTGAGCTTGGCCGTGGTCGCTTTGGCCTAATTGGTCATACTCAGCCGCGTCGTCTGGCTGCGCGTTCGGTTGCGAACCGTATTGCCGAAGAGATGGAAACCCAGTTGGGTGAATTTGTTGGTTATAAGGTTCGATTCAACGACCAGATTTCTGACAACACACAAATCAAACTGATGACCGACGGTATTCTACTGGCGGAGATTCAACACGACCGTTTCTTAAACCAGTACGACACCATCATTATCGATGAAGCGCACGAACGTAGCCTGAACATCGATTTCATCATGGGTTACCTGAAAGAGTTGCTACCAAAGCGTCCTGATCTAAAAGTGATCATCACGTCGGCAACCATCGACCCAGAGCGTTTCTCTAAGCACTTCGACAATGCACCAATCATTGAAGTGTCGGGCCGTACTTACCCTGTAGATACGCGCTACCGTCCATTAGGTGGTGACGACAGCGATTCTGATCGTGACCAAATGGAAGGTATCTTCGAAGCGGTTGATGAGCTATGTGATGAAGGCTTAGGCGACATCCTGATCTTCATGAATGGTGAGCGTGAAATTCGTGATACTGCGGACGCACTAAGCAAGCGTAATCTGCGTGATACCGAGATTGTACCGTTGTACGCGCGCCTTTCGGCAGGTGAGCAGAACCGTATCTTCCAATCTCATACTGGTCGACGCATCGTGCTGGCAACCAACGTGGCAGAAACTTCGCTAACCGTTCCGGGCATCAAGTACGTAATCGACCCAGGTACAGCGCGCATTAGCCGCTATAGCTACCGCACCAAAGTACAACGTCTACCGATTGAGCCGATTTCTCAAGCGAGTGCGAACCAGCGTAAAGGTCGTTGTGGTCGTGTTGCTGAAGGTATCTGTATTCGCTTGTACTCTGAAGAAGATTTCGAGTCACGCCCAGAGTTTACCGATCCTGAAATCCTGCGTACCAACCTAGCGTCTGTAATCCTTCAGATGACAGCACTAGGCTTGGGCGATATTCAAGCCTTCCCATTCGTTGAAGCGCCAGATAAGCGCAACATTCAAGATGGTGTAAGACTGCTCGAAGAGCTAGGTGCGATTGCATCGGGCAAGCCAAACAGCAAGAACAAGAACCAAGGCGACGATACTAAGAAGCTAACGGCAATTGGTCGTAAGCTGTCTAAGCTACCGATTGACCCGCGTTTAGCGCGCATGGTTATCGAAGCGCCAAACAACCGCTGTCTACACGAAGTGATGGTTATTGCGTCTGCACTTTCAATCCAAGACCCACGTGAGCGCCCATCAGACAAACAGCAATCGTCTGACGACAAGCACAAGCGTTTCTTCGACAAAGACTCAGACTTCATCACCTTTGTGAACCTGTGGGACTACATCAAGAAACAGCAAAAAGCGCTGTCGAGTAACCAGTTCCGTAAACAGTGTAAGCAAGATTACCTGAACTACCTGCGTATTCGTGAGTGGCAAGATGTGTACTTCCAAATTCACCAAGCAATGCGTGAATTGGACACCAAGCTCAACGATGAGCCGGGCAGTTACGATGGCATTCACCAGTCGCTACTATCAGGATTGCTTTCTCACATTGGTATGAAAGACCAAGAGAAGAATGAATACCAAGGTGCGCGTAATGCACGCTTCCATATCTTCCCTGCGTCTGGCCTATTTAAGAAGCAGCCTAAATGGATCATGTCTGCTGAGCTGGTGGAAACCTCAAAGCTTTGGGGTCGTGTGATTGCTAAGATTCAGCCTGAATGGATTGAACCGTTAGCGAAGCACCTAATTAAGCGCAGTTACAGCGAACCACACTGGTCGAAGAAACAAGCGGCGGTAATGGCGCACGAAAAAGTGATGCTTTACGGAATCCCGATTGTTCCGAAACGCCTAGTGAACTATGGCGCGATTGACCCAACGATTAGCCGTGAGTTATTCGTACGTAGTGCACTGGTTGAAGGCGAGTGGGAAACCAAGCACGCGTTCTTCAAACAAAACCGTAAACTTCTGCAAGAAGTGGAAGAGCTAGAGCATAAATCCCGTCGTCGTGACATCTTGATCGATGATGATGAACTGTTTGAATTCTACGATCAGCGCGTAGGCGAAGAGGTGGTTTCAGGCCGTCACTTTGATACTTGGTGGAAGAAAACCAGCAAAGAGACTCCAGAGCTACTTAATTTCGAAAAATCGATGCTGTTCCGCGGTGATGCAAGCCATGTTACCGATTTAGATTACCCGAACTTCTGGCACCAAAATGGCCTGAAGTTAAAGCTGAGCTACCAGTTTGAGCCGGGCGATGACAACGATGGTGTAACGGTACACATTCCGCTGCCTATCTTGAACCAAATCGACCAGAACGGTTTTGATTGGCAGATCCCAGGCCTACGTCAAGAATTGGTGGTTAGCTTAATCAAGTCACTACCAAAGACGTTACGACGTAACTTTGTACCTGCGCCAAATTACGCTGATGCGTTCTTGGCTCGTGTGACACCACTTGAAGCGCCGCTACTGGATTCTCTTGAGAAAGAGCTGCGCCGCATGACGGGTGTAGAAGTGGTACGAGATGATTGGAAGTTAGACCAGATTCCAGAGCACTTAAAGGTAACATTCCGTGCGGTGGATCATCGCAAACGTAAGTTGAAAGAACACAAAGACTTACATGAACTGAAAGAGAGCCTGAAAGACAAAGTTCAAGAGACGCTTTCTAAAGTTGCGGATGACGATATCGAGCAGCAAAACCTGCATACGTGGAGCTTTGGTGAGTTACCAAAAGTTTACCAACAGAAGCGCGGTGGCTACGATGTAAAAGCCTTCCCAGCGTTGGTGGATACCAAAGACAGCGTAGAGATCAAACTGTTCGAGACGGAACAAGAGCAGATCTCAGCAATGAAATCGGGTCAGCGTCGTTTGATCTTGTTGAACGTGCCGTCGCCAATCAAATACTTGCACTCGAACTTACCGAACAAATCGAAACTTGGCTTGTACTTCAACCCATACGGCAAGGTTCTCGATCTTATCGATGACTGTATCGCTTGTGGTATTGATAAGCTGATCGAAGAGAAGGGTGGTTTGGTTTGGGAACCAGAGCAGTTCGAAGCACTGAAAGAACACGTACGCGCAGAATTGGGTGATACCGTGGTTGAGATTGCTCAGCAGGTAGAAACCATTCTTACGACGGCATTCAGCATCAGCAAGAAGCTGAAAGGGCGTGTTGATCTTTCTATGGCATTTGCACTTTCTGACATAAAAGCTCAGGTAGAAGGTTTGATTTTTAAGGGTTTTGCCACAGAATGTGGATGGAAACGCTTGCCAGATATCCTACGCTATATGAAGGCAATCGAACGCCGCATGGAGAAGCTGCCAATTGACCCTAACAAAGATCGTTTGCATATGATCAAAGTTGAGTCAGTAATGAATGATTACAAAGAGCTGCTGAATAAAATTCCAAAAGGGATCGCGGTTCCAGAAAACGTAAAAGAGGTGCGTTGGATGATAGAAGAGCTTCGTGTAAGCTTCTTCGCACAGCAACTCGGTACGCCTTATCCAGTGTCAGATAAGCGTGTTAAAAACGCAATCGATGCTTGCTAAAGGAATAATGCTAGACGCAATGGCAAGGTTTGGGTATAAATCTTGCTTATTGCATTACTAATTGAATAGTTATTACATACAGGGCGACTTGGTGGCAATTTATTACCACTCAAGGCCTGCCACTAGGACGAAAAAGGTCGAATATGAAAAAAACGTTATTGGCACTAGCACTGCTAGGTGCATCTTCAACAGCAATGGCTGATTCTTGGTTGTACGGCGGTGTAATGGGTGGTCAAAACTCATTAGGTAACGAAGAAGAAACAGCAATGGGTATCCACGTGGGTACAGGTATCCTGCCACTTATCGGTGTTGAAGCGGGTTACTGGGATCTAGGCTCTTTCGACAGCGTTAAGTACGGTAACCGTAATCTTACAAACCTAGATGCGAGCACTGCTTACCTAGCAATCAAACCAAGCATCGACTTCGGTCCTCTTCACGTATACGCGAAAGGTGGTCTTCACTCATACGAGCTGAAAGGCGACAACTTCAAGCAAGATGACGTTGATATCATGTACGGCGTAGGCGCAGAATACTTCATCTTTGGTCCTCTATCTGTAGGCGCTAGCTACCAAAACTTCAAAATGAAAGATGACGACTCTGGCGTATTCACGCTAAACGCAACTATCCACCTACTGTAACTACTCAGTAAGGCGATCGTAAATAACGGTTGTTTAGTCGCTAAAGAGTTCGTAAGAATTCATAAAAAATGCCAGCTTAATTGCTGGCATTTTTGTATCTGTTCACTGTGTTTTTCACACTAGAAAGCGAGTGGCTATTTCTTGCTGTTGAGAATCTGTTGGATTCTTGGATTCAGCGCTTTACCGTGTTTGCTTTCGTACTCTTCACGCTTCAAATCGTTCAAGTTCTTCACTGAGTTAGCGGCAAGTAGGAATTGTGGTAATTCCGTTTCAAGCATGCCTTTCTCGTCTAAACGCTTCGCTTCCAAGTAGTACTTTTTAAACAGGCCATCTAGCTTGTTTTCTGCTGTTCGCTTCAAGTCATATAGCTTGTTTTGAATCAGCCATTTCTCAATCTTGTTCGCAGCGGTGCGAGACAATACTCGAATGCGGCTATCCAACAGCTCTTCTTCTGTTAGAGAGTCTTTCAGAATCCAAAGCTCACCCATTTGTGGTGGCCAGCTGTTGCCAAGCTGAATACGCTCATGACAGTGCATTAGCACGCGGTTAAGGCCGTCAGAATCGACAGAGTTAGCAAACTCAATGAACTTACCGCTTGGTTCACTACCGTATTGGTATTCCCACTGAGTCTCGTACACGCTCAAGAAAGAGCCGAACACATGGATACACCAATCCGTCAGTTCGAGATCTGCAGGATCTTGGTCAACGACAGGTACTTGTTGATTTGAGCCAGTGTCTGATTCAACAACAGGTACCGATGGCGACGAAGCTGCCGGTAAAACTTCTGGAACGACTGCAGGTGCAGGATCAGAAGGTTGGCTTTTTGCCTTTTTGAATGAGCTGCTGCCTGAAGCGTTCAGATGGGCTAAGCTTTTGTCGATACCCATTTCCTTGAGCTTGTCCTGCATTTCCTGAATATTGAGAGGTCTTCTGCTGTTGTTGTCTTTCATTTTGCTTCTCGTTAACTAACCAGTACTGCAACTTAGATTCGATGCGAGAGATTGGCATGAGTTCATTGGCTTTGGCTTTATACCAGAGGACAAATTTTTTCCATATTAAGCTATGGTCACCAGCAAGGCCGGAGAATTTAAAGGCACGTTCTGCCCATGTTGGAATGATCTCTTCATCCAAATCATGAGTGGAAACCGTGTTGCTGGTCATTGAGCCTCGGCTTTGTGGGCGAGGGGCATGCTGCATGTTTTGCATCGGTGCCGGAGCAGGCTGAAACTTAGGTGCAGGTGCAGGTGCAGGTGCAGGTGCAGGTGCAGTAGAGTAGACCGGAATACTATTGACCGGTTGAGCCTCAACGGGCGCCGCAGCTTGCTCTTGTTCAATGAGCAGTTTGAATACGTGGATCTCTTTTTGATCTCGATAGTCTACTTTTACCTTATCGAGAATACCTTGGTCGACTAGGCACTTAAGGCAGTCGGCTAAACCAAACGTAGAGAGAGCACAAAGCTGACTTGCCGATTGCAGGCACACATTGGTGTAACCGGATTCATCCGCACCGTCTGCAAGCATCAATAAAACAAGCTTTTCTGCTGGGCTAGAAGTATTCACTTGCCAAGCTAAATAAGAATATTTGGCGCTCAATATCGTGTTCTCAAAAAAGGTAGGTCGTTGACCCTATTGTAAGTCACCCCATACTGAATTTATAGCAACTTAGCAGAAAACCACATCAGTGAGACAAATATTAACCATAAGGAGAGGTTTGCCCCATAAAGGCAGCATGACTCGCCAATTTTTTCGTAGCGCGCTCGCACAATTGCTATGTTCAAATGAGTACGTTTAGGGATTCTTGTTAAAACAACACACCCAGTTTGCTCAGCCATTTTGCTTAACCGCCAAGCTAGCCTACAAACGAACAATCAACTCAAGGATGGACAAGACAGAAGGAGACTGTATGCCAACCAGTGTGGAATTCACCATGATGCCGGAAAACGGCACCTCGTTTACCAAAACAGAGTGGGAATTGAAGAAAGAAGAAATCAAAAAGCGAAAGCCAGAAGTTCTCAAACATATTGATAAATCGACTCATATGTCTCAAGGCTTTCGTTTGGTCAACAACAAAGCCTATCAACAAGCCTTAGCGGAATTGAAAGCGAGCCTACAAGGCCAATCCTTTCGTAATACAGAGCAGGGTAAAGTCGCCCAGTTGATGTATTCGATTTTAACCGATGACAATGCCTTCAAAACTTACCTTAGCGAAGAGATGCAGGTCAATGTAGTTACCTCACCCAATGGCACCTCTAAGATCATGTCGAAAGGGGCGAGCTTTAAAGCCAAAAACCAGCTGGCGAATGCACACCTTAAACGCAAACAACTGTTTATGATGTATCGCGAGATAATCCAAGCACAAGAAGAGCTGAAAGAGTTCTCTAAACACGTTGTTTCTCTGTTCAATGGCAAGCTCTCGGTTCCACCAGGCGCGTATGGCGGGATCAAAAGCTTCAATGGTGCACTGGATAAAATTACCAACCGTAATCCGCTAGATGATATCGGAGACCTAAAAGACTGCGCGCGCATGACGATAGAGTTCGAGAGTGTGCGAGCGATGTCGGCGGCAAAGGTATTCATATCGAGAACCAAGGAGTTTAAAGATCTCCAGCACTATCAGTCAGCCTTGAAAGATCGTTATGGCCTCGGTTCGAAATTATCTGGGCTAAGCCAGTTCAATAAAAAAGCGCAAGGCTCGGGTTATAAGGACATCAAATTCTTCTTAAAGATGAAAAATGGCATCATCGGAGAGTTACAACTCAACATCTCAGGCATGTTGGTCGCCAAAGAGAAAGAACATGTTATTTATGACATTTTGCGCGACGCTAAAGAGGGGGCAAAAACCTTCACCATCGTTAACAAAGATGTGTTGGACAAAGTAAAGCACCACATGAACCCGGATTGGTTTCAGTTTATCGACACTCGCATTCCGAGCGTGAGACCACAGTTGATGATAGTTAGACAGATGTTGAGCCGTTTGAATGGCAGTAGCGTGTCGTCGTTAACCGTCAGTGAAACTGAAACCGAAGCGTTGAAGACCATTAGTTTGGCGCTGTACGCCCAGGGCGAAAATGGTAAAGCCCTGTTGTAAAAAGAGTGAGTAATCAGAGTTGGTAAAAGTCTGATTGCTAGGTCCGATTGTTGAGTGACATTCAATCAGAATGAAACCCGCAAGCCAGTGACTTGGACAGTCGCTGGCTTTTTAATGTCACCAAGCCGGCTATTGATAACTTACCTATCTATTCATAAATCATATTTAATTTATAAAACATCTTGATATGATCAATAAATGAGCTATTATGACGATAAGTCAGAAATGACGAAGCGTCACAAAATGGTTAACTACATGAATTTACTATTCGTGTTAATATATTGGATAGGAGTGTTTTTAATACTGGCTAAGCTTAGATAATGGCTAAGCTCAAATACGGACTGAGAAATTATGTTTGGCTTTGGTTGTAAAGGCGATAAACAAGGTATCTTTGGATGCAAAGGCGTGTTGTCTAAAAAGCAGCAGTCTATTGCAGATCGAGAAGTAGAGTTGATGTTGTTGGCGAAAGATCTGGTTCGAGAACAAGGGTTCGGAAACCTAACGATGGACAAGCTAACGGCAGCGAGCTCTTATTCTAAAGGGACAATCTACAATCACTTTTGCAGCAAAGAAGACGTCGTTTTAGCGTTGTGTATTCACTCTCTTAAAACAGAAGCAATGATGTTTGCTCGTTCTGGAGAGTTTGAAGGCAACACGCGTGAAAAGATCGTCGCACTGCACGTTGCTTACCGAATCTATGCTCGCATGGAACCGGTACTATCAACCTGTGCGATCATGGCTAAAAGCCCGTGGGTACTAGAGAAAGCGTCTAGTGCACGCGTCGCCGAGATGAATGAACTGGAAGAGTTGGTGATTGAACAATGCGACTCTATGGTTAACCAAGCGGTAGAAGCGGGTGACCTAAAGTTCTCTTCTGGCGTTGGTTCAGATGCCATCGTTTTTGCTAACTGGTCAATTGCATTTGGTTCAAATGCCTTGTCACAGAATGCATCAAACAGTCATTGTATTAAGCGGTTACAAGACCCGTATTCAGTATTACACAACGCGAACATGATTCTAGACGGCCTCAATTGGCAGCCCCTTTCTAGCGATTGGGATTACCGTAAAACTTGGCGTCGTGTAGAACAAGAACTGTTCAGTGAAGAGATCGCTTACTTAGAGTCTGTAGGTCGATAGCTTCCATTAAGCCCACACGTGTGGGTTTATTAATAACCATTTTTGACGATTCGTCACAAACTTGAGACTAACCGACTGTGGTTGCTGTTTTCTTGAGTATTTGACTAAGCATTGTGTCTTTTGTCAGCTTCGGCTGGCTTTTTATGACACATATATGACGAATCGTCACAAATGGAGACTGTGATGAAACATGACAGCCAGAAGCCCACGTTCGATCAGCAAAACCGAAATAACCCTAATGCCGATAGCGCAAACGCCGATCTAAATAACAGTTGGCACTCAATACCGACCAAGCGTTCGTTTATCGTTCTGCTGGTGGTGTTTTCAATCATCATTCTCTCTGCATTAGGGGCTAAGAACCTCTACTTTAGAGGGGACTACAACATCTTCTTCGAAGGCACCAACAAGCAGTTGATGGCGTTCGATGAAATCCAAACTACCTTTGCAAAAACCGACAACCTTGCGATTGTTGTCGCCCCTGAAGATGGCAATGTCTTCACCCCTGAAACCCTCACCCTGATTCAAAACCTCACGGTCGATGCGTGGCAGATCCCGTATTCAAGCCGTGTCGATTCCCTAGCTAATTATCAGCACACCGAAGCCATTGAAGATGATCTTTTGGTAGAAGACTTGCTGTATGAAGAGTACGAACACACACCAGAGCGCATCGCCAAAGTAAAACAGATCGCCCTAAACGAACCGTTGCTTAAGAATGCTTTGGTGTCGGCCTCTGGTGATGTGACGATTGTTAACGTGACCGTACAACTGCCAGAAGTGGATAAGACGGCGGAAGTGCAAGAGGTGATTGCGGCGATCAATGCCATGATCGGCAAGTACCAAGCTCAGTACCCTAATGTCGAGTTCCATAAAGCGGGCATCATCGCCATGAACAACGCCTTTATGACTTCGGCTCAAGAGGACAGCTCAACGCTCGTGCCGTTAATGCTGCTAGTGGTACTGGTATTCCTGACCTTTATGCTGCGCTCGTTCTTTAGTGTGGTGGCGACACTTATTGTGATCATCTCTTCAATTGTTGCCACCATGGGCTTATCTGGTTGGGCAGGGATGTTCTTGAGCACCGCAACCGTGAATGTTCCAACTTTGGTTTTAACTTTGGCGGTGGCTGATTGTGTTCACGTGATTGTGACCATGAGACAAGCGATGCAACGCGGGATGGAGAAAGCACAAGCCATTCAATATAGCATCAAGCTCAATGCGATGCCGATTCTGATCACCTCAGTGACCACTGCGATCGGTTTCTTGATGATGAACATGTCGGACTCTCCGGTGCTACGTGATTTCGGTAACTTGTCGGCACTAGGCGTACTTATCGCGTGCTTCCTGTCTGTGACTATGTTGCCTGCACTGCTAAAACTGCTGCCAGTTAAACGTCTTTCTGCCAATCCTGAAGCGGCAGACAAAATCACCTTCATGGATAAGCTGGGGGATTTTGTCGTCACCAACCGTAAAGCACTGCTGCCGATTTCAACTCTGGTGATTGTTGGCGCTGCGGCGTTAATTCCACTCAACAAAGTGAACGATGAATCGGTGAAGTATTTCGATACCTCAAGCGAATTCAGACAAGCCGCCGACTTTATGGAAGAGACCGTAAGTGGCATGACCACCATCAGTATTGCTGTGAAGACTAACGAGTCTCAAGCGATTGCTGATCCTGTGTTTTTGCAAGCGATTGGTGACTTTACTGAGTGGCTACGCGTTCAACCAGAAACCGACCACGTGGCAACGCTTTCTGATGTTTACATGCGTTTGAACAAGAACATGCATGGCGACGATGACAGCTACTACAAGCTTCCGCTTAACCGTGAACTTGCCGCGCAATATCTGCTGCTTTACGAAATGTCTTTGCCGTATGGCTTGGACTTGAACAACCAGATCAACGTCGATAAGTCATCGATCAAAATGGTACTTACCGTCGATAACCTCGGCAGCGTGGAATTGGTGGAACTCGAAGAGCGCATTTACTCATGGTTTGCAGCCAATGCACCTCAGTATGAAGTGGTCGCGTCGAGCCCATCATTGATGTTTGCTCACATTGGCGAAACCAACATGGCGAGCATGTTATCGACTTTGCCTATCACCTTAGTACTTATCTCTGGCTTGATGATCTTTGCGTTGCGCTCAGTTCGCTTGGGCATGATCAGCCTAGTGCCAAACATTGCACCTGCAATTATTGGCTTTGGTTTATGGGCGCTTATCTCTGGTGAAATCAACCTTGGTTTGTCAGTGGTGGTGACGCTCACTCTGGGTATCGTGGTTGATGATGCGGTGCACTTCTTAAGCAAATACCAGCGCGCAAGAATCGAAGGCAAATCAGCAGAAGAAGCGGTTCGATACGCCTTTCACACGGTGGGACGCGCATTGTGGATCACCACAGTGGTACTTGTAGCTGGTTTCTCTGTACTGGCGATGTCGAGCTTCAGACTCAACTCGGACATGGGCTTACTCAGCGCGATTGTGATTTTCATTGCGCTGGTGGTCGACTTCATCTTGTTACCAAGCTTACTGATGATCTTCGACAAGCAGACCCATTATTCAGTTAACACTCAGCACGAATCAAAGCCTGACACCAAGTCGCAGCTTAGCTCGACAGCCGAACTGACTACATCGACCAAATAAGGAAACGTCAGCCTGCCGCGGTGGGCTGACTCAAGGAGATATTTATGAAAAGCGTTAAACAATCATTCGTTACTACATTATTTGCTGTGAGCACGTTAAGCATCAGCACATTCGCCGCTTTCCCAGCATTAGCAGACCCAGCGAAAGGCTTAGAAATTGCCGAGCAACGTAAAGCGGTCGATGTCGGGTGGGGCGACTCTGTCGCAACCATGGAAATGCTACTTCGCAACAAACAAGGTGAAAGCAGTACACGTTTGATGCGATTGAAATCATTAGAAGTCGATAACGATGGCGATAAAGGCTTAACCATTTTTGATGAACCGCGCGACGTAAAAGGCACGGCTTTCCTAAACCATTCACACATCACCAAATCCGATGACCAGTGGTTGTATCTGCCTGCATTAAAACGTGTAAAACGCATCTCTTCACGCAACAAATCGGGCCCGTTTATGGGCAGTGAATTTGCTTACGAAGACTTAAGCTCGTTCGAGCTAGAAAAGTACACCTTTAACTACATTGAAGACGCAAAACTGGAAGGCGTAGACACCTTTGTTTTGGAGCAAGTGCCGACCGATAAAAACTCAGGCTACACCATGCAGAAAGTATGGCTAGACCAACAACATTACCGCCCAATGAAAGTCGAATTTTACGACCGCAAAGGCGCACTGCTTAAGACCCTATCGTTCCAAGATTACAAACAATACCTGAACCAATACTGGCGCGCACACACCATGGCGATGCAAAACCATCAAACAGGTAAAAGTACCGTATTAACCACGACAGATTTAGCCTTCCAGACCGGTCTTAAAGACAAGGATTTCCAAAAGAACACACTAAAACGTGCGAAATAAGGCAGGAATATGAAAAGGATTGTGGCAACAGGAACCCAATTATCCTTAACCTTGGCGGCGACCATCGGGCTTATGCAGGTGTCGTTGCCTTGTGTGGCAGCTGGCTTTAGCCCAGAGCTAGCAGGGCAGGTTAACCTTGAACACAGGCAGTTCTTTAGCGACGGCTTACAAGGGCAAGACAAAGGACAAAGCTCACTGGTGTTGCAGCCAGAGTTTTACTGGGAGCAATCAGAGGGTAATGGCAGCTTTACCTTCACCCCGTTTTATCGCCTAGACAGCGAAGACGATGAACGAACTCATGGTGATATTCGTGAAGCCTTGTATCTCACTTACTGGGACGACTACGAACTGCGAGCGGGTGTCGGCAAAGTGTTTTGGGGTGTGACTGAATCGGCGCATCTGGTGGATGTGGTAAACCAAACCGATGCAATAGAGTCGGTCGATGGTGAATCAAAACTGGGTCAGCCAATGGTGCACTTCACCTCGATAAAAGAGTGGGGAACCATAGACGCTATGTTACTGCCGTATTTTCGTGAGCGTACCTTTGCAGGCGAAGACGGGCGCTTAAGGCCAACTGTTCCTGTTTCGGACGATGCGCTTTACGAATCTTCGAGAGAAGAAAAGCATGTAGACGTAGCACTGCGTTATAGCCAAATGTACGGCGATTGGGACGTCGGTTTAAGTTATTTAAGTGGCACAAACCGCGACCCTTACTACCGTGTTGAAGGCAATCAGCTAAAGCCGTATTACGCACAAATGCAGCACTTCGGGCTAGATGTGCAAGGCATTATTGGTGATTGGTTATGGAAGCTGGAAAGCATTTATCGCGACAGTTACGACAACCACACAGGCGTAGCAACAGGCTTTGAATACACTTGGATTGGGGCACTTGAATCATACTGGGACATCGGCTTCATTGCTGAATATCTGTATGACAGCCGAGGCAACAATGCGCAAACCATCGGCCAAAACGATCTGTTCCTTGGGGCACGTTTCGCTTTGAACGATGAAGACGGCACCGAAGTGCTTACAGGCATTACTCAAGACTTAGATAACAGTGATGTCTACAGCGCCAAGCTAGAAGCTTCTAGTCGCATCAACAACAACCTCAAGTGGCGATTGAACGCATGGCTGTTTGAGAACGAAACCCCAGAAGACTTGCTGTTCTTCGCGCGTAAGGATGATTTTGTTGAGGTGGCGTTGGAATATTATTTCTAGTGTTAGCTTCATGAGGCGTTCTTGTTAAGAGGGGCGTCTCAAATTTAAGATGAGTTATATTTAGAGTGTTCAATATCTTCTTTTTATAAAATGAATCAAACAATCTAATAGACCCACAGGTAAGATGGTTATATTTTTCGAATATCTATAACCTCCGAATATGCATGTAAATCATGCTGGTGGTATCGGCCTTAAGGGATTTATGAATTCATTTAATTGGGATAAAAACTTTGAAACAGGCATTGGTGTTGTAGATGAACAGCATCAATATCTTGTTGGTTTTATCAACCACTACGGAAACCTGTTGTCAGAGAACACTATCTCTATCGACGACATTAACGTCGCTTTACTCGATCTCACACGCTATGCCGAATTTCACTTTAAAGAAGAAGAATCTTTGATGAGAGATTGCGGTGTGTATGAGCGACACATTGAAGAGCACATCAAAGTGCATCGTGTATTTATGCAAGATATCTACAGTATGCAAGCTTTCATCATGGAAGAAGATCAGTCGTCAGCACGGCAGTTACTTGATTTCTTGATCCACTGGCTTGCTTACCACATCCTCGGTATCGACCAAAACATGGCGCGACAAATGACCGCCATAGAAGAGGGGGCGACACCTCTGCAAGCCTTTGAAGCGGAAGAAAAGCAGCAAGACACTTCGACTGTTCCTTTGTTAGCAGCGCTTAACGGCCTGTTTGAACAAGTCTCTGAACGCAACAAGCAGTTGTTACGCTTCAATCAGGTACTCGAAGATAAAGTCGAGGAACGTACGGCAGAATTAAAACGAGCGAACAAGAGACTTGAAGAGCTGGCATTAACCGACTCGCTTACTAATTTGCATAACCGTCGTAGTGCTTTTAAACAGTTAGCGCTGCATTGGCAAGACTCCAAAGAACTGGGCATACCTTTAGTGTGCATTATGATTGATGCCGACCACTTCAAGCGCATTAATGACACCTGGGGCCATGATGCAGGCGACTTGGTGCTAAAAACCCTCTCCCGTGAACTGAAAAATACGTTCCGTAATGATGATATTGTTTGCCGGTTGGGTGGCGATGAGTTCTTGGTTATTTGCCCTGACACCGACCTTAAAGGTGGGATGTACATCGCGGAAACCGCTCGACAGAAAGTGTCTGAATTAGAGGTTGAAACCAGTCATCAAGTTTGGATTGGCAGTATTAGTGTCGGTGTCGCTGAAATAACCGAAGAATTCGGCTCAATGAACGATTTGATTAAAGCCGCCGATGACTCCGTCTATTTAGCGAAAAACGCAGGCAAAAACAGCGTTTGTTCGATTCAGATTTAGAGCTCGGTTTACTTTAGAACGAGAGCACCTTTCGCTTTAGTCTTTGATCGCTACTCACTTCAAGTCTGGAACCTAGCAGCTTTAAATCTAAAACCTAGCTCGCTTTAGTTTTTAAGCGCTATCCACTTCAAAATAAACAAGTGGCACCCGTATTTGTGCCACTTCTTCTTCCTCCTCATTAATATCCTGTTAAATTTGCCGTGTTTTTAGGCAATAACTTGTTCTTTTGGCGATTCAATTTGGCATTGGTTGCGTGTTTGATTACTATGTGTAGCTATCTAAAAAAACTAATCATCCGATACGGACACTACCAACTGGTAGATGAGGAAATGATGCAACATCTAGAAGAGATCATTGCTAATGCAACGACTGCTATTGATACAGCAGATTCGTTAGTCGCACTTGATGAAGTGCGAGTTCAGTATTTAGGTAAGAAGGGTGAACTAACTCTTCAACTACAAAGCCTAGGTAAACTTCCACCTGAAGAGCGTCGCACTGCTGGTCAAGAGATCAACAAAGCGAAAGGTGCTGTTCAACAAGCGATCGCAGCTCGCAAAGACGCACTACAACGTGCAGAGCTTGAAGCGAAACTAGCTGAAGAAACTATCGATGTGAGCCTACCAGGTCGTCGCATTGAGAACGGTGGTCTTCACCCAGTTACTCGCACAGTTGAGCGTATCGAACAGTTCTTTGGTGAGCTTGGTTTTAACACTGAGTCTGGCCCTGAGATCGAAGATGCATTCCACAACTTTGATGCACTAAACATCGCAGACGATCACCCAGCTCGTACTGATCACGATACTTTCTTCTTCAACCCTGATCTAATGCTACGTACGCACACTTCTGGTGTTCAAATCCGTACGATGGAAAACGGCAAACCGCCATTCCGCTTCATTGCTCCGGGTCGTGTTTACCGTAACGACTACGATCAAACTCACACGCCAATGTTCCACCAAGTGGAAGGTATGTTAGTTGATGAGAACGTAAACTTCGCACAACTTAAAGGCATTCTTAACGATTTCCTTTGTAACTTCTTTGAAGAAGAAGTTGAAGTGCGTTTCCGTCCTTCATTCTTCCCGTTCACAGAGCCTTCAGCTGAAGTTGACGTGAAACGTAAAGATGGCAAATGGCTAGAAGTTCTAGGCTGTGGCATGGTTCACCCTAACGTACTTCGCTCTGTTGGCATCGACCCTGAGAAATACTCTGGTTTTGCATTCGGTATGGGTGTAGAGCGTCTAACGATGCTTCGTTACGGCGTAAATGACCTTCGTGCGTTCTTCGAGAACGACCTTCGTTTCCTTAAACAATTCAAGTAATCCGGGGCAGTCAAAACTATGAAATTCAGTGAATCTTGGCTACGCGAGTGGGTTAAACCTGCAATTAACAGCGAAGAGCTAGCTCACCAAATCACTATGGCTGGTTTGGAAGTTGACGATGTAGAACCTGTTGCTGGTGAATTCACCGGCGTTAAAGTAGGTAAAGTGGTTGAGTGCGGTCAGCACCCAGACGCAGACAAACTACAAGTTACAAAAATTGATATCGGCGAAGAAGAGCTGTTAGACATCGTATGTGGTGCATCTAACTGTCGTCTTGGCCTAACTGTAGCAGTAGCAACAGTTGGCGCAGTACTTCCTGGTGACTTCAAAATCAAGAAAGCAAAACTACGTGGCGTTCCATCGCACGGCATGCTTTGTTCTTTCTCTGAGCTAGGTATCGACGTAGAGTCTGACGGCATCCTTGAGCTGCCAGAAGGCACAACGCTAGGTATGGACGTACGTGAGCTTCTAGAGCTTAACGACGTAACTATCGACGTAGACCTAACAGCAAACCGCGCAGACTGCTTCAGCATCCGTGGCCTTGCTCGTGAAGTTGGCGTACTAAACCGCGCAGACGTTAAAGAGCCAACAGTTGAAGCTGTTGCAACAAGCATTGAAGACACAGTATCTGTTGAAATCAAAGCAACTGATGCTTGTCCACGTTACCTTGGCCGTGTGGTTAAGAACGTAAACGTGAAAGCGGAATCTCCAATCTGGATGCAAGAAAAACTGCGCCGTTGTGGTATCCGTTCAATCGACCCAGTTGTAGACATCACAAACTACGTGATGCTAGAGCAAGGCCAACCAATGCACGCATTCGATCTAGCTAAGATCGAAGGTGGCATCGTGGTTCGTCTAGCAGAGCAGGGCGAAAAACTAACACTTCTAGATGGCAACGAAGCTGAACTAAACAGCAACACGCTTGTTATCGCTGACCACAACAAAGCACTAGCAATCGCTGGTATCTTTGGTGGTGAAGAGTCTGGTGTAACTACTGAAACTACAGACGTACTTCTAGAAGCAGCATTCTTCGCACCTGATCACATCCGTGGTCGCGCACGTGCTTACGGCCTACACACAGATTCTTCTCTACGTTTCGAGCGTGGTGTTGATTCAACACTTCAAGCAGCAGCAATGGAGCGTGCAACACAGCTTCTAGTTGATATCTGTGGTGGTGAAGTGGCGCCAGTAAACGGCAGCGAATCTGAAGCTGATCTACCTAAAGCAAACGTAGTTTCTCTGCGTCGCGTTAAGCTAGACAGCCTACTAGGTCACGAAATCCCATCTGAAGACGTGGTAGAAATCCTAACTCGTCTAGGTTGTGAAGTGGAAACTACGGACGCAGGTTGGACGGCAACGTCTCCATCTTGGCGTTTTGATATCGCAATCGAGCAAGACCTAATTGAAGAAGTAGGTCGTATCTACGGTTACGATAACATTCCAAACCAAGCGCCTAAAGCGGCACTTAAAATGAATGACCACAAAGAAGCTGACCAACCGCTTAAGCGCGTTCGTGACCTTCTTGTAGACCGTGGCTACCACGAAGCAATCACATACAGCTTCGTAGAACCAGAACAGCAAAAACTTGTTGTACCTGGTGTTGAGCCGCTAATCCTGCCATTCCCAATCTCTGCGGACATGTCAGCAATGCGTCTTGGCCTAATCCAAGGTCTTCTAAACACAGTTGTTCACAACCAGAAGCGTCAACAGTCTCGCGTTCGTCTATTCGAATCAGGCCTACGTTTCATCCCAGAAGAAACAGCTGAAAACGGCATGCGCCAAGAAATGATGCTTGCGGGCGTTATCTCTGGTACTCGCGGCGAAGAGCACTGGGACGTTGCAACTAACACTGTTGACTTCTTCGACCTGAAGGGCGACCTAGAAGCAGTTCTAGAGCTAACAGCGAACGAAAAAGCTTACAGCTTCAAAGCAGCTAAGCACCCAGCACTTCACCCAGGTCAAACTGCGGCTATCGTAGTAGACGGTAAAGAAGTGGGTATCATTGGTACTGTTCACCCAGAACTAGAGCGTAAGTTTGGTCTAAACGGCCGTACTATCGTATTCGAAATCGAATGGGCAGCTATCAACACTCGCGTGCTTCCAGAAGCAGTAGCAGTATCTAAGTTCCCTGCAAACCGTCGTGATATCGCGGTTGTTGTTGACGAAGCAGTAGCTTCTGGCGACATCGTAGAAGCGTGTATCGTAGCTGGTGGCGAATTCCTAACAGACGCTAAACTGTTCGACGTTTACGTAGGTAAGGGCGTAGAAGAAGGCAAGAAGAGCCTAGCTATCGCATTGACTCTACAGTCTGTAGAGCGCACACTAGAAGATGCAGACATCGCTGGTTCAGTAGATGCTATCGTAGCTTCAATCTCAGAGAAATTCGGCGCAGCACTTCGCGACTAATCTCTTCTGATAGATAGAAAAACCAAAGGCCTCGCATTGCGAGGCCTTTTTTGACTAAATAACCAATAATGTTAAGAGTTAAAGAACCACAATAACAAAGTCACAGTTGAAATAGGAATGAGTGTAGGCATTAGCGTGATTAGTGTATTTTTTATTGCTGTGCTTATTTTCACCTTTCCTCTATAATCAGCTTGTGCGATTTCGGATCGTTCGAACAGATCAAACCATTCCAAAAACTGATCTGTTGATAAACACGCACTATGACCTCCTTTGTAAAACCTGTTGGCCATTATACCTGCTAAACTTCCTTTGAAGCCTTCTCTGCCAGCCATACCTAAGCCAACTGCCAATACTTGACTAGCTAAAAGAGCTTTGTCGTTTAATGCACAATTGTTAACGATTTTAGTAATACCATGCTTTGTAACTATATCAGACCAATTGTAACCACTTTTGAGAACAGAACCATTTAAAACGACTTTATCAAAAGTGGGAGCGTGTTCATTCGGGATTTTTTTTAATGCTTCTGCGATTAAATATGTGCCGAAGCTATGACCAACTAATTGTACTTTTGCATTTGGGTATGTACGTGCAATAAGTTGAAATTCTCTTGTTAACCGTTCTACTTCTATGTGTCTTCTAGGAGGGTATAGGAAGCTAGTTACAGGAAAATACTGATAATCATATAAGAGGTGAGTATATTCACTCTGATTAGTTTTGATGTATTCATCAAAGTTATCTTGCCACTCTCCATGTGTATTAATACCATGTACAGAGAATACTATTTTAGTGTCATTTT
Organism: Vibrio sp. 070316B; assembly: GCF_013114115.1. NCBI lineage: Bacteria > Pseudomonadati > Pseudomonadota > Gammaproteobacteria > Vibrionales > Vibrionaceae > Vibrio > Vibrio sp. 070316B. The sequence continues at coordinate 524,405 of NZ_VTYC01000001.1, forward strand.
TAGGAAGCGTTTTATCTGATGTTGTTAGCTGATATTCTTCTACATAGTCAGTAATTTTTGTTTTCCATGTTAAATCTGATGAACTATATAGATACGTGAAGACCCGATAATCTTGATTTTCTTCAGTATACTTATCTTTCAAATTAGGATATTCAGTTAAAACAATAATATTCCTTGGTGGAGATATTTTTTTTCTTTTCTGCTTATGCTTTATCCAACGTAAAATCTCTACGCCACCCTCTGGATTTTTTACATTATCTTTTTCGGTATTGGGTATTTGAATATCTAGAATTACGAAGGCATAACGCCGTTTTAGCATTTCTTGCATAGCATCGTAACAATTTCCAACATGTTTAATATGGAAGTTTGAATTAATTGATAGTATTAAGTCTCTAATCTTTATAAATTTTTCATTAGAATCTTCAACAATTAAAAAATCAATCATTAATGATTTTCTCCAAGACGTTACGTAGCTTTTCTTCCCATGATTCATCAGACTTATCCCAAAAGATTACATCATGAAGGTTTTTTGAAAACTTGTGCAATAGTTCATCTTTAAGCGTATTAAGAGCTACTGTGTCATCATGGTGACCAAATACATCCCATTGTGTAATTATCACGGTAGGGACTAAAATTCTTTTATGCTTCATTGTTTGAAGAATCTGTTTACCTGATAATGAACCAATTGAATTTTTTTCTTCTTCATAGCTAGGTAAACTCATATCAAGTATAAAAAAATCATAGCTATTTTCACGTAAGTTTTCTATTGCATCTGCAGGTGTTACTACAGTATTGATATCGAAACAATAACAGTCTATCGCATCGATTATGGAACCCAGCTTAACAGGGTTGTCTTCTACTATAAGAACTTTTTGTTTACTCATACTATGATCCTGAACAAATACTGAGAGTGTCAATATCAATATTGAATATAAATTCATCTCCTGAGCTTTGAATATAAATATTATTCTGAGCAGAAATGTCTATCTCTAGATGTTTTTTTACTTTGTATATCCCACTATTGATTTCTTTATTTGCATTGTCTAATTTATTCACATCGTTTATATCGCTATTAATTTTATTAATTATCTCTTTGTCAATGGTAGAGGATTTGTTGGATATCTCGATATTAATAGTTTCGCCAATGATTGAAGTAGTGATTACTATTTTAATATGGTCTTTGTGCTTCCTTCTCTTACAAGCATTTTCAAAAATCAATATGAAAATATTAATAAATGACATTAAGTATTTACCGTTGATTTTTTTATTAAATGTATTGTTTATTTCAATTTCTACATTAACATTACAAAATATAGTCTCTATAAAGCTGTTAGCCTCGTATAAAGCAACTTCTATTAGGAAGTCATCAGCGCTATATTCAGAGAAGTTTAACCATTCAGATATACTTTCCAATCTACTATCTAGATCATTTCTAGTTATAGATATGGCGTCTATAAACTTCTTAGAAAATGTGCCTTTTAGAGATGTCTCCAAATTTTTCAACTCTTTTTTGAATAGTTCACCTAACCCCATTTTTATTAGGGCTCGACCTAACTTTAGACAGCCTTCGGACTTGGCGGTCATAATTCCTAGGCAGTAACTTATACAAGAATTAATATTGTTGTTATCGTTCATAAAAACGAGTAACTTAAATACATCAGACTCATCAATTATGATCTTAAATAGCTTTTCTTTATCATCCTTGTCATTAGTAGCAACATGCATATAAACAGATTTTAGTTTATTTAAACGAGTATCTACATTTTTTGAAAAAATTTTTATTTTATTTTGAAGTTCTTCATACTTATATCGAACGAGGAGGCTACGACACTCTGTTTCAAAGATAATGTTATCTTTGTATTGGTTGTTTTCATGGTCGCAGATAATCCCCTCACTCTCAAATATTGATCTCAGAGATGGTACGATACCATTATGTCTAATATTTGTATTTAACTGATAATCTAATCCGTACTTCTGATCAAGTGTGTAGATATCTCTTATAGCCATAAAAAACTCATACGCACTAACAAATAAATTAGTATTAATTTGGCTAGATATTTTGCTAAATTCAAATTCAAAACTGTTTTTTTCATTTGAATAGGCTATTTGCAAGTTTGATATTACGTTTTTTTTCTCAGATTTAAATATCTGAGCTATCATTTCATTATTAATGTTTATTTTACCAGGAGCAACATCTGATACACAGAGATTCCTAGAAAACTGATGTTGGAGAAACTCTAGTTCTTTAGATATTTCTTCTTCTTTATATGATAATTCATTTTTTAGTTTAGATAAGATAAGTGTCCTATCTAACATTCTATCGTTGGATGTTGGATATATTTTCCTAATAATGTGTAAGGACTCCAAAACATCTAAATTACATACTTTGTGAAGCATGAATTTATGTTTCTCATCAGACGTTTTTATATCACTCGGCTTTTTTAGACCCTTAAAATCTAAGTAGTCGTCTAAGTGTAATGCAACTATATGAGAGTCTTTTTTGGTAGTTAAAAGAAATAAGCTTATTGGAATTTCAACCATCGGTTCATCTACAGGGTCGCAGTCTTCGAGAATGTCTATAATTTGCTTTTTATCAAGCCTCTCAATACTTAGGTTTCCTGAGAAATACATATCTGAAATATATTTGCAGGCTAAGTCAACTTGGTTATTACTGAAGTAAGATAAAATTATTTTATTGCTGATCTCATTGATCATGTGGTTGGGAGTGTTGTTTATTCCCATATAAGTTTCAATTGCAAGCGAAAACTGCCTTTCATGAAAATACTTGTCAGCTAATCTCTTTCTTTTCCTGTATTCAGGTATTTCATTGAGATATTCTTCAGAGTTGCTGGTGATGGTTGAGCTTATAGAATTTTTAATTTCTAATTTAGGGTTGAATGGATTACTTGGTACTACTGTACACTCAAAAAAATGGTAGATATTTTCTATAGATTTAAGTTTTTCTTCTGAAAAAGAAATTATCTTTTTGTTATTTCTAAGTGAAATGAACTGAATTGAGTCAAGATTGTTGAATCTAAGGAATATTTTATTTATTTTTGCTTCATTAATATTATTATAGTCTAGATTCAGTTCAATTATTTCTTTTAGTAAACCTTTGTTATCCAATACTGAAACCCAGTTTTCATTGAATAGAGAATTACAATAAAACTCATATATTGATGCAGCGTAAGGGTGATCTTTAAGAAAATCTTCACATAGACTTATACAATATTTATAATCCCCTGTAATGTATGTATCACATATAGTTACAAACTCGGTTTTAATATTTTTGTCTAGGTCAATTTCAAAGTCATGATAAAAGAAGTTTTTCAATTTTAAAGAGTTCGTAGACTCGGCTAGGTCTATGAACATGTTCTTTAGTTTTAAAATAGAGTTATTATTAATAGAGTTACTAAACAACAGTCGGGATATAATGTTATAAATGTCTACAATATTACTTTGCCAGAAATAGGAAAGGATCGTTTCCGCATCATATTGTTTTGATGCATCAAATCGGTGTAGAAAATCTACGATGTGTGCATCATATGCTTTTTCTTGTACGAGACCTTCTTTTAGGGAATCTAATGAAAATTCCACTCTTTCTGCGATACTATTAGGCGAAGTTCGTTCAAAAATAAGGTCGATATCTCTTTTCTCAAGATCAGACTTAATGTTTTTCGTGAGCATATTATAGAAATTTTCAAACTCATCGTATCGCTCTAACGATGCCAATAGTGCAAACTTACACTCAACAAACCAGCAAGATAAACCCGAAATATCTTTTACGGTTTCAATTGTGTCCAAAGCCTCTTCAAACTGACCTTTTAATACTTGATGTTCATACTGAGACTTCAATGTATTAAAGAAAGCTAGTAGTTTTTTTTCCTTTTGTAGCTTAATGAGAATTATCGCCAGTACATGATCAAAATCACCATCAGGAAGCATACTTTCATCACCACCAAACGGAGTTTTTAAAAACTTGGATTTACTGAATAATAGCGATGCTTGAAAAATGGGGTTGCTTAACTTTTTCCTGAGAGTTGTAATGAACGTTATAGTATCTTTAATTTTCAAACTCTGGGTCAATTCTTTCCTGAAGTTATATTGTCTTCTCATTGTACTGACTTTTCTATCAATAATTGGTCTTTAACTGCATGAATTATATATACTTTTTTCTATGATGCCTAATTGTTTGGCTCTTCACTTGTAATACAAATATTCTAAGCGTGATTCCATGGGCTAAGATTTGTAAGGTGCGGTATCACGTTAAGCTAAAATATGGCCTGAAATACAGTTTCTTCTATTTTTATCGCGGTTGCTTGACCTGTCTACAACTTCACACTTTATAGTGGCTATATTGATTGAGAGGGGCGCTTTCTGTGTTCCCTCCAAAGTAAGTAGAGAGACACTATGAAACGTTTAATTCTAAACATCACACTCTTGGTATTCATGGCGCTTGGTAGCTTTAATGCCATGGCTCATGATTCAAAAGTTAATTATGGTATTGCGATATCTCACGATGGTGAGCAAATTGCGTATGGCAAAAGTGGGAGTGGGGATACGGCGCTGATCTTCATCACGGCTGAAGCTTAGACAGCAGGCTTTGACAAAACCAAGTGAGTTCTCAAAGCAGTACCAAGTGATCACTATGGTTGCATTAGCCGAAGACGTGAAATCGGCAATCTCTTCTGATAGATAGAAAACCCAAGGCCTCGCATTGCGAGGCTTTTTAGATCAGGAAACGGGTGCTAACTCATTATTGGACAAAAATGCGTTTCGGAAAATAGAACATTAGCAAAACATGAATAACTAAAAGTATGGAAAGTCACTTAACTTGGTATCCAGTGTTGATGGAGCAGGTCATTTTGACAATGAACGTGATTAAAACTGCTCGATAAGTACTTGCAATTCTTGTTCTTGGTTCATGCTCGCTTACGATTCATTCTGCCTATCATCACTCCTTATGTTGCCATTAAAATTCCTTATTATTCAGTGAGTTAATTTGTCCGTATTCTTTGGTATCTATTTGAAATATTAGGGGAAACAAAAATGAAAAATGGGTTAGTCTGCACATTAGCAGTGATGTTAATTGTGGGGTGCAAAGAATCGAATGAGCCAAACGCTGCTGTAGTGGAGCAACCGAGTGCCATATCTCACATAGAGAAAACACCTGAGCTAGTCGCGGAATTAAAGGCACAAGAGACAATTGATGATCAACTTAGGCTTCTATATGAGCGTTTTGAATCCATGCTTGACCGCAGCGACTCTCTCGCTGGTACTGATGCAAACAATGATGGTATCCGCGATGACATTGAGGCGTTTATCGATGCGTTAGAAGTGACCGAGCCAGCCCGAAAAGCCTTAAAACAAAACGCTCGCTACTCACAAGAAAACCTGTACCACGACTTCTCGAAAAAGACTAAAACCAATATCGACAAGGCAATGGCGATGGGTAATAGATATAATAAAGTTATCGCCTGTAAGAAGTTTGTTGGCATTCCAGTCAGAGATAGAACAAATACAGGAAAAACCATTAGAGCTCTCACCTACAACACCAAAGCACGCGCCATGGCCTACCTTGCTTATAGCCATTTACAAGACGGCGCGATAAGTGCCTCCCTGAAAGCAGAGGCTAAGTACTGTGAATAAGCTAGTCACCCCGTTCAAATCTCCCCCTTAATTGATATTTCCCCCCTTTTTTGAAACACAGAAAAGGCGGAGGGTAAGAACAT